>JAEUHT010000081.1 GCA_016793265.1 Planctomycetota bacterium | reverse complement strand
GTCGTCATCGATACAGCCCGTGCGCGCCGAGGTAGTCGCGCACCGCTGGCTCGAGTTCGGGCAGCTCCCGTTCGCCGGAGCGCCAACGCGCGCGCAGGTCGCTGGCGGCGGTGCCGTCGGCGGCGAACTGCAGGCGGTGGGCGAGCAGCGCCTGGCGTTCGCCGGCGTCGAGGTCGAGGCCGTCGAGCACACACGCCGCCGCCGGGTGGCCGAGTCGCGGGTAGGTGACGACGGTGCAGAGCCGCAGCAGCCGATGGTGGTCGCGCCAGGTCGGCAGCAGCGGCAGGTTGTCGCTGCCGATCAGGAAGAACAGGGGGCGGCCCGGGTGCTCACGCTGCAGTTCGTCGAGCGTGTCGACGGTGAACGACGGGCCGGCGCGGCGCAGCTCACGGTCGTCGACGATCACGCCGGGCAGCGCGGCGAAGGCGAGCCGGCACATCGCCAGACGGTGGGTGGCGGGCGCCATGTCGCGGTCGCGCTTGTGCGGGTGGTCGCCGGCGGGGATCACGCGCAGCTCGGCGATCGGCAGTTGTTCCAGCGCCGCCCGGGCCAGCCGGGCGTGGGTCCGGTGCGGCGGATTGAAGCTGCCGCCGAGCACGGCGATGCCGTCGCCGCGCGCCGCCGAACCGGGTTCTCGTGCAGGGCCCGCCACCCGGCGCAGGCTAGCCCGCGGCGCGGCGCGGGGGAAGGCTCGGGCCCTGCCAGCCGGGCCGCCCGCGCGCCGCGAAAACCCGGTTGCGTCGGGACTTGGCGCCGGCTAGCGTCTCGCCCCTTCGCGCACTCCCGGCGCGAGGTGGCCAAGACCCCTCTTCCAGACAGCCCTCTTCCTTCGCACGAACATGCGCAAGCTCGCACTCGTCCTCACCCTGATGCCCCTGGCAGCCTGCTCGACGTTCGGTTGGGATGGCGCCGGCGGCTCCACGACCCAGGAACAGCAGGCCCGCGGCATCAAGGACGTCGCCGCCCTGAGCCAGCAGTATGAGACGCAGTCGTTCTTCCGCGGGGTGCGCCGGCGCATGGATGGCCGCAACAACGCGTTCGGCCGCGACCTGATGGCGATGCAGGACTTCTTCGACCGCCACGTCTGGAACTACGACGCCAACGACCCCTACATCAACTACCCGTCGAACACGACGAAGTTCGAGCACGTCGGCCGCTTCGGCCTGACGATGGCGAGCAGCCTGCCGCTCGTCGACGAGATCACGAACCGCTGATCGGTATGCCGCGGGTCGGTCGCCGCGGGTCGGTCGCCGCGGATGGGGCCGTCTTGCCTGACTCAGCTTGCCTGAGTCAGGTCCCGCCCACACGCAGCGCGCGGCGCCACAGCGACCAGCCGACGCTGCAATCGAGCGCCGTGAACCAGACGGCGGCGGCATCGGCGCAGGTGTGGCCCAGCCAGTAGGAGCTCGCCGCGGGCACGAAGACGAAGCCCAGGTCGGCGCGCTGCACGGCGTGCGCCGCGCCGGCCGCAAAGTCGGTCTCGAGCCGTTGCCGCAGCTCGTGCACCTTGGCTTCGCTGACGACGACCGGTGACAGCTCGGCCCAGGACACCTCGGCGCGCAGCCGACCGGCGTCGCCGGCGCCGAAGGCGCGGCGGCCGAGCGCACCCGGCGTCGGCCACAACACCGTCGGGAAGACGCGATACCACTGGTCTTCGCCGAGCGCGAACCAGTGCCAATCCCCGAAGCCGAACTCGACGTAGTGCGGGTCGGTCGCCGTCGGCGGCAGCACGAGGCCGGTGTGCATCGCCTCGCGCAGCAAGAACACCGTCACCGGATCCGCGGGCGGCGGTGGCGGCGTGATCGTCGAGACGCAGCTGAGCGGCAGCAGCAGCAGCAAGGCCAAGAGCATGCCGAGCCAGCGGCCCCGGCGTCGGCGGCGCTGCGTGGTCGCGGCGATCACCGTTTGCGCCATTGGCCCAAGCGGCGGTGCCGGGCCGCTGGCGCCGGCAGGTCGTAGTCGAACATGGCGACGCGGCGGAACGTGCCGAGCCGCTCCGGGGCGTCGGCTTCGGCGTCGAGCCACAAGACGAGGTGGCCGCCGGGGCGCAGCAGTGCATCGGCCATCTCGGCCATCGACTCCGGGGTGCCGACGGCGCGGGCGGTGACGACGTCGAAGGCGTGGCGGAAGTCGCGCCGCAGCGCCGGCGCCTGCGCGGCGTCGAGCTGCACGGTCTCGCACTGGCTGATGCGCGCGGTGACGAGGCAGCTGCCGATCGCCCGCACCTTCTTGCCGGTGCGGTCCATCAGCACCACCGAAGCGCCGGGGTGCAAGGCGGCGACGCCGACACCCGGGAAGCCGTTGCCGGTGCCGAGGTCGAGCACGTGCTGCGGGTGCAGGTTGGTGCCGGCGAAGGCGAGGCTGTCGAGCGCGTGCAGCACGAGGGCCTGGCCGCGGTCGCGCACGGCGGTCAGGTTGATCTGCTCGTTGAGCAGCAGCATCGCGTCGAGGTACGCGAGCAGCTGCTCGGCGCGGTCGGTCGGCAGCTCGCCGCCCCAGGCTCGCACCTGCTCGGCCAGTCGCTGCGCTTCGTTCGGTTCGCTCACCGCGGCGATCTTGGCTGGCGGCGGGGAGAAAGCAAGCCGCGCACGAACGGCGGTCAGCGTGATGGCTCGCCGAGCGTCGGGTCGTGATCGAACTCGGCTGGCGCGTGGTCGGGTGGCGCCACCGGATGCTGTGGCCGTGGCCGTTGGCGCAGCAGGCGCAGCGCGATCAGGCCGAGCAGCGGGCCGCCGAGCAGGCCGGCGCCGACCACGCGCCAGGCGCCCTCTGGTGCGAAGACGAAGTCGAGGCCGAGCAGGGCCGCGCCGAGGCCGGAACCGACCAACAGGCCGTCGCGGATGGCGTGCGCGAGGTCACGGAAGCCGAGGCGCAGGAACGGCAGCGCGCGCAGCAGCGACAGCACCAGCGCCACGCTGATGGCGACCACGGCGGCGACCGCGAAGCCGAGCGGGCCCTGCCACAGGGCCGCTGGAACGCCGAGCCCGTAGATCGTGAGGCAGCGCCAGAACTGCGCCTGGCGGTCCCACTGCGGCCGGCCGACGGCCCAGAACAGCGGTCCGACGACCGCGGTCAGGCCGGCGATGCCGCCGTGCAGCGCGAGCATGGAGAACAGGCCGTCGATGTTCGCGTACTGGGCCGTGAAGGCCACCGCCGGCAGCGAATTGCCGCACCACGCCATCGACACCGTCAGCGGCACCCCGACCAGCAGATAGGCGTGCACGGCGCCGAGCCAGGCGCGGCGCAGCTGGTCGGTGTCGTTCTGCAGTTGCGCGTAGGCGGGGATGGCGATCGGCGCCAGCACGCGCAGGAAGATGTCCTCCGGCAGCTTGGCGAGGCGGCCGGCGAAGTCGAACACGGCGACGGCGGCATCGCCGATGAGCCGGCCGAGCACGAATGCCGGCGCGGTGAAGATCATCAGCAGCAGGAACGGCGCCCCGGCGGCGCCGCGGCCGTAGTGGAACAGTTCGCGGGCGATCTCGCGGTCGAAGGAGAGCCGCGGCCGGTACGGGGCGACGAAGTAGCTGATCGCCGTGCGCATCGCCGTGGTGCCGAGGTGGCCGATCAGCATCGCCCAGACATCGCGCCAGCACAGCGCCAGCCCGATCGTCAGCGAGGTGCCGAACAACACGGCGAGGAAGTCGCCGAGCGCGACGCGGCGGAAGGCGAGGCCCTTCATCTGCAGCGCGCGCGCCGGGCTCGACAGGCCGTCGATGAAGCCGTTCGGCGCCAGCGTCAGGAACAGGCCCGGCAGCCAGTAGCGTTCGGCGAGCTCGGGCTTCTCGAAGTAGGTGGCCAGCAGCGGCGCCACCGCGCACAGCAGCAGCGTGATGGCGATGCCGCGCACGACGTGCACGGTGAAGACCGTGTCGAGGTAGCGGCGGTCCTGGCTGCGCTGCGACCAGATCGTCGTCTCCTCGCCCATGAACTTGGTCAGCGCCTCGATGGCGCCGATGCCGGCGAGCACGATCGCGAACAGGCCGATCTCCGGCAGCGGCAGCACGCGCGACAGCACGATCGGGCTCACCAGCTGCACGACCCGCTGACCACCGACGCCGAGGAACTGCCAGAACAGGCTGGTGATGGTGCGGCTGCGCAGGTCGTGGCCGGTGGCGCTCACGGTCTGCCCACCGCCGTCGGGCGAGCCGGCGCAGCGGCGTGGCCGGCGACGAAGGTGCGCTGCCAGGCGTCGAGCACGAGCAGCGAGTGTACGGTCAGCGCGTTCTCACGCAGCGACTCCGGCGAGGCCAGCAGCCCTTCGAGCCACGGCCGCGGCAGGGCGCCGCCGGCGAACGTGCCGCGGTCGAGCAGCCGGCTCCGGATCGTCGGCAGCTGCGGCGCCGCCAGCCACTTCGTCACCGCGTTGGGGAAGCCGTGCTTCTTGCGCGTGGCGACGTCGCCGGGCAGGTGGCGCGCCGCGAGCTGGCGCAGCAGGCGCTTGTTCTGGTGCTTGTCGCCGAACTTGTGCTGGCCGTGGATCGACATCGCGAACTCGGCTACGCGGTGGTCGAGGAACGGCACGCGCCCCTCGATCGAAGCGCCCATCGTGGTGCGGTCGAGCAGGCTCAGCAGCTGGTGCGGCAGGTAGGTCTCGGTGTCGGCGCAGAGCTGCTGGTTGCGCGGGTCGAGCCGAGAGGCGGCGGCGAAGCACTCGGCGAGTTCGTGCAGGTGGTCCTGCCGCACCAGCGGTCGCAGGGCCAGCCGGTCGGCCTCCGTCAGGTGCGTCATCGCCCGCGCGTGGTAGGGCAGGCGGTCCCGGCCGTAGGCGGCGTAGGCGGCGAGGTCCGGCCCAGGCTTCCGCAGCCGCAGCGCCGTCGCCGCCAGCGAATCGCCGAGCGCGTGCCGCAACAACCGCCACGCCTTGGCGCGCGGCGTCAGCGTGTAGTGTCCATAGCCCGCGAACAGCTCGTCGGCGCCGCTGCCGGCGAGCAGCACCTTGACGTGTTCGGCGGCGGCGCGGGCCACGCACAACGCCGGGAAGAACGCGGGGTCGGCGACCGGCTCGTCGTTGTAGAACGTGGTGCGGTCGAGCTCGGTCAGGAAGTCGGCGGCCGGCGCGGTCAGCTCGATCTGCTCGATGCCGAGCTGCCGGCTGACCTGCCGCGCGCAGGCGAGCTCGCCGGGATCGGTGTCCGGGAAGGCGATCGTGTAGGCGCGGATGTGGGCGTCCCCCTGATGCGCGTAGTGCGCGATCAGGCTCGAGTCGAGGCCGCCCGACAGGCTGACGCCGATCGGCACGTCGGCCATCAACTGCAGCCGCGTGGCGTCCGCCAACAGCGCGTCGAGCTCGTCGAGGCGGTCGCCGTCGCGCGGCGTGACGTGGTCGGCGAGCCGCCAGTAGCGCTGCCGTTCCGGCGGCCGGCCCGGCCGCAGCAGCAGCTTCTCGCCCGGCAGCAGCTTCTCGACGCCGCGGCACAACGTCGCCTGGCCGGGCACGTAGAACAGCTCCAGGAACGGCACCAGCTGCGCTTCGTCGATCGCCGGCGTCACCAGCCCGCTGGCGAACAGCGCCTTCAGCTCACTGCCGAACACCACGGTGTCGCCGGCGCTGGCGAAGTACATCGGCTTGATGCCGAGGCGGTCGCGGTAGAGGTGGCAGCTGCGGTCGCGGCCGTCGAGCACGCAGATCGCGAACATGCCGTTCAGCAGTTCGACGAAGTCCGGGCCGTAACACTCGTAGAGGTGTGGCAGCACGATCGCGTCGCTGCCGTGGCGCAGGTCGACGCCGTGCTCGGCCCGCAGCCGTTCGCGCAGCTCGAGGTGGTTGTAGATCTCGCCGTTGAAGAACACCTGCACGCGCGCGTCGCGGCCGCGCACGGGCTGGTCGCCGGTGACGAGGTCGACGATGGCGAGGCGCCGGAAGCCGACCCCTGCGAACGGCTCGACCAGCACGTTCTGCGCGTCGGGGCCGCGGTGCGCGATCGCGGCCGCCATGCTGTGGATGCGGGCCGCCAGATCGTGTGGTGCGGCGGAGCTTTCGAGCAGGTAGAGGCCGGCGAAACCGCACATGGGGGGAGGCATCCTATCGGTGGCCCGGCCAGCTTTCTGGAGATTCCCGCGGCCCCGGCCGGCTCACCCGCCGAACGCCGCGCGCAAGGCCGCCACGTCGCTGTCGGGCGGCAGCCACTTCACCTCGCGCAGGCGCCTGAGCCACGTCGTCTGCCGCCGGATCAGCCGGTGCGTGTTGCGGCGGATGCGGTTCCTGAGCTCGGCGTGGTCCTTGTAGCGACCGCGCAGGAAGTCGCGGCACTCGGCGTAGCCGATCGCCGCCCCCGAGGTCGGCGAGAAGCCGCCGCTCTGTTCGATCGCCGCGGTCTCCTCGAGCAGGCCCGCCGCCAGCATCGCCTCGGTGCGCAGCTTGACGCGCGCGTGCAGGTCGTCGCGGTCGCGGCCGATGCCGACCAGGCGGCACGGCCGCAGCCAGCCCTCGCGCGCAAAGTGCTGCTGGCTCTTGCTGATCGGCTGCCCCGTGCGTTCGAGCACCTCGAGCGCGCGAACCAGGCGGCGGCGGTCGTTGCGGTGGATGCGCAGGGCGGCCTCGGGGTCGCGCCGCGACAGTTCTTCGTGCAGGCAGCCCGGCGTCGCGTCTTCGCGCGCTTCGAGCCCGGCGCGCAGCGCCGGGTCCGCCTCGGGCCCCTCCATGAGCCCCTTGAAGAACGCCATCAGGTAGAGCGGCGTGCCACCGACGAACAGGGCCCGGCGACCGCGCGCCGACACCTCGGCCAGCACCTTCGCCGCTTCGTTGCACCAGCGCGCGGTGTCGAAGGTCTCCTGCGGCGATACCAAGTCGATCAGGTGGTGCGGCACCGCGGCGCGTTCCGCCGCCGAGGGCTTGGCCGTGCCGATGTCCATCTGCCGGTAGACCGCCATCGAGTCCATCGACAGGATCTCCAGGTCGAGCTCCTGCGCCAGCGCCACGGCCAGGTGGGTCTTGCCCGAGGCGGTCGGGCCGGTGACGACCCAGAGTTCGGAGGCAGCGGCAGAGGGGGGCGACACGCCGCGGGAAGTTACCGGCTGTCCTCTTCCGCGTCGCCGGCCAGGACCTTACCTTCCCCGCCCCCCGATGATCGCCTTCCTCTCCGACATCCACAGCAACATGGAGGCGCTCGGAGTCTGCCTCGCGGAGGTCGAACGGCTGCGGGCGGACCGCATCGTCTGCCTCGGCGACGTCATCGGCTACGGCCCACAACCGCGCGAGGCGCTGCGCACGATCATGCAGCGCGCCGAGTTCTCGCTGCTCGGCAACCACGAGCACGGCGCCATGTTCTACGCCTCGGACTTCAACCCGCGCGCGCGCGCCGCGATCGACTGGACCCGCGACCAGCTCAGCCGCCGCGATTGTCCGCGCGAGGAGAACATGAAGTTCTGGAACTACCTCGACGGCATGAAGAAGGAGCACCGCGAGGCCCGCATGCTGTTCGTGCACGCCTCGCCGCGGGATCCGGTGCGGGAGTATCTGGTGCCGCGCGACGCGCTCGACCGCCAGAAGATGGACGAGTGCTTCGCCAAGATGGGTGATGCGGCGCTCTGCTTCGTCGGCCACAGCCACGTGCCGGGCGTCTATCTGCAGTCGGGCAAGTTCCTGATGCCGCCCGAGATCGGCATGGAATGGCGCGTCAGCGAACGCGCGATCATCAACATCGGCAGCGTCGGCCAACCGCGCGACGGCGACCCGCGGGCGTCGTTCGTCAGCTACGACGGCAGCGGCACCGACGGCACCGTGCGCTTCCACCGCGTCCCCTACGACGTCGAAGCGACCATGCAGAAGATCCGCGCCGTGCCCGAGCTGCCCGACTACCTCGCCGATCGCCTGCAGCAGGGCCGTTAGGTGGCCGCGTCGACGCCACGGCGACCCGCTGAACCCAGTCCCCGCCGCGTGGTGCTGCGCACCTGCCGCGACCCGAATACCCCAATGCCGATGCTGTTCCGTTTCCTGTTCTCGCTGCTGCTCGCGTTCGGCGTCGCCGCCCAGACCCCGGTCGCCGACAAGGCGTTCACCGTCGAGTTCGGCGCCGATGGCGTCGACGGCAGTCTGCGCGCGCGCTTCTCGCGCGAAGGTGCCGGCCTCGTCTGGCTGCAGGCGAAAGACCACTACGTGACCGTCGCGGCCAAGAAGAAGGCCGAGCATGGTCCCGGCGACTGGCTGCTGCTGACCGCGAACGGGCAGGACCACGCGCTGCGCCTCGTCAACACCAGTCCCGTCGCGCTGCCGGTCGACCCGGCGATGGCGTTGTGGAACGCCGAGACGACCGCCGACTCGGTGCGGTTCTGGCTGCCGCTCGGCAACGGCCTCGTGCTCGAGAAGCTCTTGCGCCACGACCCGAAGAACCGCGGCTTGCAGTTCGAGCTGGCGGTGAAGAACGAAGCGGGCGACGCGGGCCAGCCGCTGGTCCTGCAACTGCTCGGGCCGGTGCCGGCCGAGACCGCCGGCGGCTTCTTCAGCACGGCGCACGCGATCGCGGCGCCGCGCGAAGGCGACAGCAAGTTCACGAGCCCGGCCAGCGGCGCTTCGGCGCTCGAGGTCGACCCGCGCCAGCTCTCATTCGCGGGCAGCACCAGCCGCTTCTTCGCCGCCTTCCTGGCGCCGAAGGACGACGCCGCCCGCAGCGTGCTGACGCGCTTCGACGTCGACCCGATGCCGCTGCAGGAGGACGGCGACAGCGGCACGCTCGCGCGCGCCTCGACCCGCGTTCGCTTCGGCCTGTCGCTGCCGGTGCCGGCGCAAGGCCAGGAGACGCGCGTCGCCTTCGACTACTACTTCGGACCGAAGTCGTACCGCGTCTTCGACACGCTGTCGGATCCACTGCGGTACCAGCCGATCCTCGACGTCGACCTCAACTCGCCGTGCTGCGGCATCGACGTTCCCGGCGGCCGGCCGATGGCCAAGCTGCTGCTGTGGCTGCTCGGCATCTTCCACGACTTCCTCGGCAACTGGGGCCTCGCGATCATCACGCTGACGATCCTCGTGCGCGGCCTGTTGGCGCCGTTGAACTTCCGCATGCAGAAGCAGATGCGCGCCTACAGCGCGCGCATGGCCAAGCTCAAGCCCAAGCTCGACGAGCTGAAGACGCGCTTCGCCGACGACAAGGCCGGCTACCAGCAGGCGATGATCCAGTTCCAGCGCGAGCACAAGCTGATCCCGCCGATCGGCGGCTGCCTGCCGATCTTCCTCACCATGCCGGTCTACATCGGCCTGTTCACCGCGCTGCGCACCGCCTACGACCTGCGCCAGCAGCCGTTCGTGAGCTGGATCACCGACCTCAGCGTCGCCGACCACCTGCTGACGCTGCCGTTCTGGCCCGGTGCGCTGAACCTGCTGCCGCTGCTCTGGATCGGCCTGATGGTGTGGATGACCTTCCGGCAGCCGCTGCCGACCGACCCGCAGCAGCGCTCGACGATGCAGATCATGCGCTTCATGCCGCTGATGTTCGGCGTGATGCTCTACCAGTATGCGTCGGGCCTGACGGTCTACATGGTCACGTCGATCCTGTGGTCGTTGGTCGAGAGCACGATCACGAAGAAGATCCTCGGCCCGATCGACCCCAACGTCGCCGCGATGACGCCGACGCCGATTTGATTCTCGCCGCCCGAGAGGCGGCGAGAATCCGCGTTGCCAAGACGCCGCGACGCGTCGACGGCGACACCGCGCGAAGTTGCGCCGATGGCTCCGCTGCGTCGTCACCCTTGGTCTCGCCGCCCGAGAGGCGGCGAGAATCCATGTTGCCAACACTGCCAGAGTCTGGGAATTGGTTGGCCAGGCACGGCGGATTCGGCGCCTGAAGGCGAGCCGTCCGGCGGCATGCGCCGGCCCGGATTCCCTTCCCGAACGCCACCCCGATGCGCACCTTCCTGACCACCGCCTGCCTCGGCATCTCCTTCGTCGCGACTGCCGTAGCCCAGCAGATCGTCACCGAGATCGAACCCAATGACCTCGCCGCCCAGGCGCAGCCGATCCTGCCCGGGCAGCACATCGCCTGCAGCTTCGCCACCACGACCGACGAGGACTGGTTCGCGTTCACGCTGGCGACGCCGGCGCAGGTGCACCTGCGGTCGGTCAACCAGGGCAACCTGTCGCTGAGCACGACGCGCGACACGCGCATCGCCCTCTACGACGCCGCCGGCAGCGTGCGTCTGGCCTGGAACGACGCGGCCTCCGGGACGCGCGCCGACTGCGGCGTCACCGTTCCGGCCGGCAGCTACTGCTGGCGCGTCGGCCTCAAGACGACGATCTCCGCGGCCGCCGTCTATGACCTCGACTTCGTCGTGCTGCCGGTGAACCCGATCACGACGGTCGAGGGGGCTGAGCCGAACGATCCGACGCTGCCCGGCGGTGGCGTGCCGACGCCGATGGCGCTCGGCGACACCGTCGAAGGCAACCTCGCGACGCCGACCGATGTCGACTTCTGGGCCTTCACGATCGCGGCCCCGGGTGTGGTGCAGGTCGTCTCCTACGACGACGGCGGCATCCCGCAGCTCGACAACCTGGCGCTGCGGTACTACCAGGAGCTCACGCCCGGCGTCTGGAGCACGCTCGGCACCAGCAATGCGACCAACGCGCTGAGCCATCGCGTCACGACGCTGACCCACACCGGACTGCTGCAGCCGGGCAACTACGCGGTCGCCGTGATGGCCGGCACCGCCGTCACCGGCACGGCGCCGTGGGACTTCCAGAAGGTCGGCCAGTACTCGCTGCGCTCGCGCTTCCTGGCCATGCCGGGTGCGGCGCAACTGCCGGAGGCCGCGGAGCCGAACAGCAGCAACACGACCGCCGGGCTCTGTGTGCTCGGCGAAGACTGCCTGGGCTCGGCGCAGACCGGCAACGATCCGGATTGGTACGCCTTCACGATCAGTGCGCCCGTCACCATCTCGGCGATGGCCGAAGGCACCGGCCTGCTCGGCGGCTCGCCACTGCCGGGCTCGACGCTGCGTGTGTGGGACGAGAACGGCGTCAGCATCGCCTCGGCGTCGGGTTCGGCCTCCACGCACGGTCGCCTGATCACCACGCTGACCTTGCCGGGCACCTACTACCTGGAGATCGCGGCCTCGCAGTTCGCGATGAGCGGGGACTACCTGCTGCACACCGGCGTCAACACGCCGCTCTACATCCCGAGCACGACGCGCGTCGAACCCGCGTCGACCAACGCCTGCGTCGGCTCGAACACGCTGCGCCCGCTGCTCGGTTACCTGCCTGGTGAGACGCCGGTGTTCAACTCGACGTTCGTGACGCGCATCGAGCGCACGGTCGGCCCGACCTTCGTGATCCTCACGCTCGGACTGTCGAACGTGACCGCCTCGGGCGGCACGGTGCCGCTGCCGGTGTTGCTCGGCTTCGGCCTGCCGGACTCGCTCGGTCAGCCGACGCCGTGTTCCCTGCGGGTCGACCCGGTCGTGCTGCTGCTGGCGGTCACCGATGCGGCCGGCACCGCCGAGTTCGCCTGGACCTTCCCCTGGCAGCCGTCGGCGGCGGGCACCAAGGTGTTCGAGCAGGCGCTCTGCTGGGACCCGACGTTGAACCCGCTCGGCATGTCGGTGTCGAACGACGCCTCGTTCGTCGTCGGCGACCTGCCGTTCTGATCCCGGTCGCCGGCCCCGCGCCGACCTCAGGTGGGCAGTACGAAGTCGAACTGCAGCGTGCCGTCGGCGAGCCGCTGCACGGTGGCCTGGCCGCGATGGCCGAGCACGACCGTCTGCGCCAGGAACAGGCCGAGTCCGGCGCTCTGGCCACGCAGGGCGCGGCTCGGATAGTACGGTTCGAAGCTGTGCGGCAGCTGCCAGGAGTGCAGCGCCGCTCCGCTGGCGACGAGGCGAAGGCGTTGGCCACCCGGCAGGTGGTCGAGGAACAGGCCGCAGGTGACGCCGGTGGTCGCCAGTTCCGCCGCGAGCTGCACGATCGCGGCCAGCGCGGCGGCGAGTTGTTCGTGGTCGCCGTGGATCGTGTGGCCACCGTCGCCGGTCGCGACCGTGACCCCGCTCGCCGCACCTGCGGGGGGCGCAGCGAGCGCCGTCGCCAGCATCGCCGCGAGGTCGCAGGCCATCGCGCGGCGCGGCCCGTTCGCCGCCTGTGCCAGCAGCCGCAGCCGGTCGACCGCGTCCTGGATGCGCTGCATGCCGGCCTGCACCTGGGTGATCTGATCGCGGCGGGCGCTCTCCGCTTTGGCCTCGAAGCTCGCGCGCAGCAGCTGCAGGTGACCGGAGGCGAACATCAGCGGGTTGTTGATCTCGTCGGCGACGCCGCGCGCGAGGTCGACGAAGGCCTCGGCGGTCGGCCGATCGCTGCCCTGGCGCGCTTGTTCGATCGCGGCGGCGAGCGACCCCGGTGGGCTCGGGTAGACCAGGAGCCGCGCCCGCAGCCGGGCGGCCAGCGGCGTCGTCGCGAGTTCGGCGTCGGGGGCGGCGACGACGAGCACGCCGAGCGCGGGCCACAGTTGCCGCAACAGGCGCAGCGCGCCGATCTCCTCGCCGGCATCGGCGGCGAGTGCGATCGTGATCAGATCCGGTTGGAAGCGCAGCACCGCTTCGCTGTCGGCGGCGAGGCCGACGCAGGCGCGCACCTCGGGGCGCAGCGGCAGCTGGCGCAACTCGCCGACGAGGCGGTCGTCGACCGGGCCGACGACGGCGATGCGCACGGGCCGTTCCATGGTGAAGGCGCTGAGGGGGAGGACTCTGGAGGTCGGGCCGGCGCAGGCTAATGCAGGCGGCATCCGGTGTCACCATACGGATTCGGAGGCCGCTGTGGGGGCTCCAGCAGGTGGCGGGGGGCGGCCGATACCACGGCGATGACCGACGACGCCGAGCCCGGGGAACGACCTGCCGCTGCCGAGGGCGCCGGTGCCTCGGGATTGCGGCTGGTGGGCGGCCGCCGCGAGGCCGGTGTCGGGCCACCACCACCGGTGGCGTTGCGGCGTGAGTTCAAGGGCCTGACCGTGGCCGACCTGCTGCGCGACGAGATCGTCGACAAGCTGCCGGGCCAGGCGCGCTCGGCGCTGCACCACCTCGAGCGCGGCGACCACGCCGCCGCCGAACGGGCGTTGCCGGGCAGCTTCGCGCCGGTGTTGTCGGGGCCCTGGCGCCGGCGTCGCGAACGCCGCCTGCTCGTCGCGCTCGTCGTGATCGCCGCCATCGCCGGGGCGAGCGCGGTCGCTTCCTCGTTCTCGTGATGTCGCCGTGCCCGACGTCGAACTCCATCGTCCGGTGCCGATGAAACGCCGCGAGAAGGCTCGCGCGACGTCGCATCGGCGCGCACTATGCCTGCCCCTGACGTGAGCGAACCCAAAGGCAACGCCCCGACGCCGGCCACGCCGCCGCGACTCAGCATCGTCGTGCCGATCTTCAACGAGCGCGAGAACGTCGGCCCGCTGCACGAGGCGCTGACGCACGCGCTGACCCTGTTCGGCCGCAGCTACGAGGTCGTGCTCGTCGACGACGGCAGCACCGACGGCACCCGCGACGCGCTGCGCGCGATCGCCGCCGAGGACCCGCACGTGCGGCTGGTGCTGTTCCGCCGCAACTACGGCCAGACCGCGGCGATGGCCGCCGGCTTCCGCGCCTGCCGCGGCCGCACGATCGTCTCGATGGACGGTGACCTGCAGAACGACCCCGCCGACATCGGCCGCCTGGTCGAGAAGCTCGAACAGGGCTTCGACGTCGTCTGCGGCTGGCGCCGCCACCGCCAGGACCGCGCCATGACGCGTCTGTTGCCGAGCCGCATCGCCAACTTCCTGATCGCGCGCGTCACCGGCGCCCGCATCCACGACACCGGTTGCTCCTTGAAGGCCTACCGCAGCTGGGTCGTGCGCAGCCTCAACCTCTACTCCGACATGCACCGCTTCCTGGCGGCGCTCGGCGCCGGCCTCGGCGCCCGCATCACCGAGTTGCCCGTGCGCCACCATCCGCGGCGGGCCGGCAAGTCGAAGTACGGGCTCGGGCGTGTGTTCCGTGTGCTCGCCGACCTGATCGGCATCAAGATGCTGATCCAGTTCGCGGCGCACCCGATCCGCTGGTTCTCGATCCTCGCCTTCCCGCTGTTCCTGCTGGCGCCGTTCCTGTTCCTGCTCGGCTTCGTCAAGCTGTACGGCGACGGCACCTGGGTGTGGTTCGAGGACTACGACATGGCGGCGGTCGCCGCCGGCGCCGTGGCCTGCCTGGTCGCCGCCAACGTGTTCCTGCTCGGCTTCCTCGCCGAGTTGCAGGTCAAGGTGTCGAAGTTCTTCCGTCAGCGGGTGTCGGTGACGGCGCGGGAGGCGAGCCGGTGAGCGCGCCCCTGGTCTCGGTGGTGATGGCGATCGCCGGCCCCGATGCGCATCCGGGCACGGTGGTCGACGAGTTCGGCCGCGCGCTGGTGGCAGGTGGCTACCGGACGGAGTTCGTGGTCGTGCTCGACGGGCCGGCGGGGCGCTACGAACACGAGCTGCGCGAGATCGGCACGCGCTGGCCTTTGCGTATCGTGCAGCTCGAAGGTGGCGGCCTCGGCGAGTCGATCGCGCTGTCGGCCGGCGTCGCCAAGGCGCAGGGGGACCTCGTCGTCAATGCGCCGCCGTACCTGCAGATCGAGCCCGACGACGTCGTGCTCGTGGTCAAGGCGCTCGAAGCCGGCGCCGAGTGTGTGGCGACGTGGCGACACAGCCGCATCGATCCCTGGCTGAACCAGCTGCAGTCGCGGCTGTTCAACTGGCTGCTGCGCCTCATCATGAACATGCCGTTCCACGACCTGAACTCCGGCACGCGCGGCTTCCGCCGCCACGTGCTCGAGGAGGTCGCGGTCTACGGCGAGCTGTACCGCTTCCTGCCGGTGATGGCGCGGCGCCAGGGTTTCCGCGTCGCCGAGGTCAAGGTGCGGCACCGCGAGGAGAAGGGGCGCGCCGGCTTCTACGGCCTCGGCGTCTACCTGCGCCGGATGCTCGACATCCTCGCCATCACCTTCCTGACGCGGTTCACGCAGCGGCCGCTGCGCTTCTTCGGCTATCTCGGCTTCGGCGCGATCGCCGTCGGCGGACCGATCGCCGCGTGGCACCTCTACCTGCGCCTGTTCGAGGAGGAGTCGCTGGCCAACAAGCCGGCGTTCGTCGTCGCCGCGATCCTGGCCGCGTTCGGCGTGCAGCTGATCGGCTTCGGCCTGATCGGTGAGATCATCATCTTCACGCAGGCGCCGAACCTGCGCGACTACAAGATCGCCGACCTCGTCGAGGGCGGCGCCGACGAGCTCGAACCCAGGGACGAAGCGCCGCTCGCGCCGGCGACACCGGAGCCGGCCGATGCACCACCGGCGTCCGCCGCCAGCGACGGCGCGGCGGTCGGTGGCGCGGCCGCAGCTGCCGCCGCGGTGGTGACGCCGAAGCTGCCGGCCGAGCTTGCCGTGGCCGCCGAGAACCCGGCGCTGCGCGTGCGGGAGCTGCTGCCCGGCGAAGACGCCCGCTGGGACTCGTACGTGAGCCGCCACCCGCTCGGTACGTTCTTCCACCGTTCGGGCTGGTCGCGCGCGGTCGCCGAGATGTTCCGCCACAAGCCGCACCACCTCGTGGTCGAACAGGGGCGCCGCTGGCTCGGCGTGCTGCCGCTGTTCTTGACCAAGAGCCCGTTCCTCGGCAAGAACCTGATCAGCGTGCCGTACTCGGTCTACGGCGGCGTGCTCGCCGACGGCGAGCAGGCGCAGCAGGCGCTGCTCGACCATGCCGGCGAGCTCGGCCGCGAACTCGATTGTGGCTACGTCGAACTGCGCCACCTCGAACCACGCAGCGGCGATCGCCCGCGTTCGCCGCTCTACGTGACGTTCCGCTGCGAGCTGCCGAACGACCCCGCCGAGGTGATGGCGCGCATCCCGAAGAAGGCCCGCGCCGAGGTGCGCTGTGCGCGGGACCCGGCGGCGCCGGCGATCGAGGGCAAGCGCCGCGAGACCTTCGGCATCCGGGTCACGGCCGACGGTTCGATCGACGAGCTGTTCGCCCTGTTCGCCGAGAACAAGCGGCGCCTCGGCTCTCCGTCGCTGCCCAAACGCTGGTTCCGGGCCCTCGCCGACGAGTTCGGCAAGGCGGCCGTGGTGCACCGCGCCGTCGACCCGGCGGGCCGCACGCTGGCGGCCGTGATGTCGTTCACGTTCCGCGACACCGTGTTCGCCTACTACTCGGGCGCGCGCAGCGACGTCAACGACACCGGCGTCAACACCTGGATCTACTGCGCGATCATGGAGTGGGCGGTCGAGAAGGGCTACACGCGCTTCGACTTCGGCCGCAGCCGCGTCGACTCCGGACCGGGCAAGTTCAAGAAGAACATGGGCTTCACCGCCGAGCCGCTGCACTACGAGTACATGCTGCTGCGGCCGGGCGCGAAGCTGCCCGAGTTCCACCCGAGCAACCCGAAGTTGGCGCTGCCGCGCCGGCTGTGGTCGAAGATGCCGCTGGTGCTCTGCAACTCGCTCGGCGCGCGGTTGTCGAAGTTCCTCCCGTAGCATGCCTCCCGTGACGTCGTCGAAACCCCCTGTCTCTGCCGGCTCCACCCACGGCCAATGGAAGGCCGGCCTGATCGGCTTCTACCTGAGCTGCGCCGGCGTGGCGCTCGGCGCCACCTTCGCCGGCGGCGGCCACTTCCTGTTCCGCAGCACCGGCTGGCTGGTCTTCGGCATCTGCCTCGCGGTGGTCTCGACGATCACCTGCTTCTACTCGCTGGCGGCGGCGCGGCGGTCGCGCGGCGCGCCGGGCTGACGCCGGTCAGGTCGCGAAGGCCGGGGCCACGATGGCCGCGGCGGCCAGCAGATCCTCGACGACGTGGTCCGGGGTGCAGGCGGCGGCGCGCAGCTTCTGCAGTTCGTTGTCGACCGGCTTGCCGCAGCGCACGAGCACGGTGCGCAACGGCAGCCCGCGCGCCATCAGCACGTCGCGCGCGCTGTCGCCGATCAGCCAGCCGCCTTGGAATGCGCAACCGAGCAGGTCGTGGGCCTGGTGCAAGAGCCCGGGCGCCGGCTTGCGGCACTCGCACGCGCCGCCGTAGCCGTGGCCGCCGTCGGGGTGGTGCGGACAGTGCAGGAACGCCTCGATACGGTGGTCGAGCAGCGTGGCCAGCCGCTCGTGGATCGCCGCCAGCGTACGTTCGTCGTAGAGCCCGCGCGCGATGCCGCTCTGGTTGGTGACGACGACGAGCCGGTAGCCGGCGTCGGCGAGCCGGTGTACCGCCGCGGGCACGCCGGGCAGCAGTTCGAGCCGGTCCGGGTCGGTGACGAAGCCGACCTCGCGGTTCAGCGTGCCGTCGCGATCGAGGAAGACCGTGGGCCGCGGCGCCGCACGCGTCACGGCTTCCCGGCGCCGGCGGTGGCCTTCTGCGCCAACAGATCGAAGCCGAGCAGCGGCGAGTCGTCCGCCTCGAGCACGATGTAGAGTTCGCCTGGCAGCAAAGCACTCTGCACCGCGAACGGCACGAACATGTCGCCGAAGGTCCAGAACAGCGGCAGCGGCGGCAAGGTGACGTCGCTGGAGCCTTCGATCCACTTCGAGGTGTAGCCGCGCGTGTGCTGGTAGACGCGGCGCGTCGCCGGCCGGAAGCCCTGGCGTTCGAGGCCGATGGTGTGGTCGTGGCCGAAGCTGCCGCCGATGGTCAGCACGGTGGGGGTGGTGCGGCCGGTGTCGGTGCCGTCGACGAAGACGCGCGCGCCGGGTGGTTCGCTGGTGACCAGCACCTCGCGCTTGGCGGTCCACCAGGTGCAGGCGGGGCAGAAGGCGAGCAGCAACAGGGCGATCCGGCGCGGCATGGTCGGGCATGCTATCGGCAGCCGGGGCGGCTGGCGACGAGCCGGGGGTGGTCGTCGGCGGCGGGTGCGGCCGGGTGCGGCGGGAAAGGGCAGCGGCGAGCCCTCGTCTTTGCGCCGCGATCCGGTAGCATCGTGCCCCGCTGGCGCGGGCGGTCATCCGTTCCAGCATCCGGTCAGCACGCCTCAGGAGGCCCATGGTCAGTCCCTGCATCGCAGCCGCCGCCAAGGCAGCGTCGGCGCGCGCTTCGTATCGTCTCTCCTTCGCCGCGTTGTTCCTCGCCACCGCTCCGCTCGCGGCCCAGACGCCGGGTGCCGGCGCACCACCCGCGGGCACCACGCCACCGGTCCCGGCGGTGACGACGCCGTCGGAGCCCGTCGCGACGCCCACCGCGACGCCAGTCTACGGCCGCGTGCTCGTCGATGCGGTCAAGCTGCGCTGCTGGCCCGGCAACGCCGCCGAGCCGCCCGTGTTCGAGGACACGCTCAGCAAGGACCAGATCGTCATGCTCGGCCGCAGCGAGAACGGCTTCCGCGCCGTGGTCCTGCCGCTCGGCCCGATCGGCTACGTCAACACGCGCTTCACCAGTGAAGCCGAGGACGGCAAGGTGACCACCAAGGGCACCAAGGTCGCGTTCCGCTACCGTCCGCGCACCAGTGAGGCGCCCGTGACCCAGCTCGCGACCGGCACCGAACTGCACGTCGTCGGCACGCACGAGGATTGGCTGCGCGTGCGCGTGGCCGGGGTCGAGGCCTGGGTGCTGGACAACGAAGTGCAGGTCGCCGACGCCGCCGATCCGGCCGTGCTCGCCGGCTACGAAGCCTGGCAGCAGCAGCAGCGGGGCGAGGTGCAGGCGCGGCTCGATGCGATCGCCAAGCAGCGCCAGCAGGAACAAGCGGACGCCGCCGACCTCGCCGCCGTCAAGGTGGTCGAAGACGCCTTCGTCGCCGAGCTGCAGAAGCTGCCGGCCGAGCAGAAGTTCGCGCCGATCGAGGCAGCGCTCAGCAAGCTGTCGGCCACGCTCGCCGAGGCTTCGGCGGCGCGCTCCGCCGTGGCTTCGCTGGAGAAGCGCATCACCACGCAGAAGTGGCTCGTCGAGGCCGCGGTGGTGATCGAGAGCAAGCCGCCGCAGGCGGAGCCGGCGCCGGCGGTCAAGCAGGACGAGCTGCGCCGTTTCGTCGGTATCGGCTGGTTGCGCTACGAGAGCCGCCTCGGCCAGCCCGGCGTCTTCTTCCTCGAGAAGGGCGGCCAGCGGCTGCACATCATCACCTGCAACACCGGTCGCTACGACCTGTCGCTGTTCATCGACCGTGAGGTCGGCGCCACCGGGCCGCGCCGCCACCCGCCGACCGAGAGCCTGAGCGTGCTCGACGTCGAACGCCTCGAAGTGCTCGGCGTCGCCAGCCGCTGAACGGGGCCCGCATCTTGTCGCGGAGGCGCCGGTGCGGCCGGCGCTTCGCTGTAGGCCCGACTCCGGCCTGAGACCGTCCTGGGCGAATGCCGAAACAGGCCCACCGTCGCGCCGCGGCGGCTCCTGCACCTTCGACGCCGCCCGCCTTGCTCCGCCGTCCCGAATCCTGGTGGTCCCGCTGCCTTTGGGCCACCTGCCGCGTGCTCGCCGCGGCGTGGCTCACGCTGGCCGCGCCGGCGCAGGCGAACGCGTCGCCGGTCGCCGAGACCGCGGTCGCGCGCTGGCTGCACCAGGGTGCCGAGCGGCTCTTGGTCGAGGACCCGATCGGGGCGTTGCTGGCCTACCGGTTGGCGGTGCGTGGCGCCGGCGACACCGTGACCGCCGGCGAGGTCGGCCTCGGCCGCGCCCACCTGTTGCGCGGCGACGCCATGCTGGCCCTGGCCTACGCCGAGTCGGCGCTGCGACGCGACAGCCTGGAGCAGGACGGCATGGCGCTGGCGGTGCGGGCGCTGATCCGCGCCCGCAGTTTCGACGCCGCCGTCGATCGCGCCAGCAGCTTCGTGGCCCGCTGCGGCGAGGCCGGCGCCGAGCTGCTCGCGGCGCGCGGGTCGGCCCTGTTCCGCGTGCAGCGCATCGAGGAGGCGGCCGCGGCCTACCAGCGTGTCGTGCTCGCCGACCCGCGCCATGCCGAAGCGCACCTGCGGCTCGGCAGCGGGCTCTTGGCGCCGCGCGAGATCGAACTGTGCCTCGACATGCACCTCGCCGTGCGCGCCTTCGTCGCCGGCGAACGCGAACACGGCATCGACCTGCTGCTCGGCGTGCTGCAGAAGGACCCGACGCATTCGATCGCGCACCGCCTGCTCGGCGAAGCGCTGTTCAACACCCGCGCCGACCGCTCGATGGCGAGCACCGACGCGATGTTCCAGAGCCTGCACGCGGCGATGCCGCCGCCCGACGTGCGCGGCCTGCCGGCCGCCGCCTTCGTCGCCGGCTACGACGAGCTGCCGCCGGCGCGCCGGCGGGTGGTCGATCGCACGCTGGCGCTGTTCGGCCGCCACCTGCCGCGCCTCGTCGCCATCGGCGGTCGCCACGACCTGCTGCGCGAGCTCGAACGCACGACCGACGACGCCGCGCGCGCCAACCTGCGCGGCCGCCGCACCTTCGATGGCCGCGTCTGGGACGACGTTCGTGGCGTCGGCGGCGTGCGCGCCGCCACCGGCATCGAGGCGCTCGACGAGGCGGCGGCGCTCGGCTTCGACACCTTCGCGCACGAGGTCGCGCACCAGGTGCACTTCTTCGCCTTGTCGCGCGAGCAGGGGGAGCGCATCCGCACGCTCTACCAGCGGGCGCTCGCCGAGGGGCGCTGCCTCGACTTCTACGCCGCCAGCAACCACGCCGAGTACTTCGCCCAAGGCGTCGAGGCGTTCGTCAGCTTCGGCAAGCGGCCGGGCGGCGAGACCACGCACGGCCATACGCGCTTCGAGCTCTACGCCGTCGACCCGGAGCTGCACGACTTCATCGCCACCGTCGTCGACTACGACCCGCTGCTGATGCCGGCCTGGCGCCAGCGCCTGCTCGCCGCCGCCGTCGGCGTGGCGCTGCGGTGCGGCCGCACCGCCGACGCCCGGGTTGCCGCCAGTTGGCTGTCGCCGGGGGAGACGCGGCAGTCGCTGCTCGCCGAGGTCGCCGCCGCCACCATCGCGCTCGAAAGCCACTAGGGTGCTGGGTCGGAGCCGGCTCCGCGGCGCCCTGCCCGCGTCCCGCGCGGCGCGGCGAACCGGTCCACGAATCGCCGCCGGAGCGCCCGCGGGTGCGACCGCGGCGCCGTTCCGCGCACTGTAGTGCTGCATGCAGATCGAGCCCGACGACGACAAGGCGCGCTACGGACCGCGCGAGCGCATCCGGCAACTCGGGGAACCGCGGCTGTCCGACGCCGAGTGCCTGGCGCTGATCCTGCGCACCGGCCAGCGCGGCGAAGCGGCCGAGCAGATGGCGCTGCGGCTGCTGCGGCGCTTCGGCGGCCTCGCCGGCCTCGCCGACGCGAGCCAGCGTGAGCTCGCCGGCGAACCCGGCGTCGGTCCGGTGCGCGCCGCGGCGGTGGCGGCGGCGTTCGGCCTCGGCCGGCGCCTCGGCGAAGCCCAGCTGCGGCCCGGGGCCACGGTGCAGCACGGCGGCGACGTCGCCAGGTTGGTGCGCGAGAGCGCCCGCGGCACGCGGCGCGAGAGCTTCTTCTGCGTGCTGCTCGACGTGCGACACCGCGTCATCACGCTGCAGGTCGTCAGCACCGGCAGCATCGAGTCGGCGCCGGTGCACCCGCGCGAGGTGTTCTCGCCGGCCGTACGGGACGGCGCCGTGGCGGTGGTGGTGGCGCACAACCACCCGTCCGGCGACGCCACGCCGAGCGCCGAGGACCGCCGCGTCACCGAGCGGCTGCGCGAGACCGGCGAGTTGCTCGGCATCCACCTGCTCGACCACCTCGTGGTCGGCGCCGAGCGCTACTACAGTTTTGCCGAAGAGGCGTTCTTCCCGGTGGTCTGATGCGTCCGGAAATCGACGCGCCCCGGGTGTCCTGATGCCGACTTGCCGATGCCCATGCCCGAGTCCGTGCCAGCCGAGTTCGAGCGCCTCGTGCGCGACCACCACGCCGCGGTGTTCCGTTGCGCCAGCCGGTGGTGCCGCGACGCCGCGACCGCGGCCGACGTCACGCAGGAGGTGTTCTTGCGGGTGCTGCAGGGGCGCCTGCGCCTGACCGGGGCGCGCAGCGAACGTGCGCTCCTGTGTGGGTGGGCGACCCGACTGCTGCAGAACGCGCGGCGCGACGGTCGACGGCGTCAGGACCACGAGGAACGAGCCATGCGCCACCACGAAGCCCACGAACGGGTGCCGACCGCCGACGATGCCGACCTGCGCCGCGTGATCGACACGTTGCCCGACAACCTGCGGCTGCCGCTGCTGATGCACTGTGAGGACGAGATGACATTGGCCGAGGTCAGCACGCTGCTGCGGGTGCCGTCGTCGACGCTGCACGACCGGGTGCAGCAGGCGCTGCGCCGGTTGCGGGAGGCGCTGCAGCAGCGGGGCTGCGCCGTCAGCCTCGCCGGTCTGCCGCAGTGGATCGCCGCCGGCGAAGTACTGCCGCCGCCGGGCCTGGAACAGCGGCTGCTGGAGGTCGCGCGCACCACGCCGCTGGCGCCGGCGGTGGTCGCGGTCGGCCGTGTCGCGGCCATCACCGGGGCCCTGGTCGCCGTGGCCGCCGGGGCCTGGTTGTTGGTGACGTCGCGCGCCGACCTGGTGCCGGCGGGGCCCGAGACAGTCCACCCGGCCGTCGCCGTGGCGGCGCCTGCCGAACAGGAACCACCGCCGCCGCCGCGGCCGCGGCCGTTGCCGCGTTCGCCGGCCACCGCACCGGCGGTCCCTGCCACCGCGCCTGCGCCTGCGGCGGTGCCGGCGCCACCGGCCACGGAGCCGGTTTGGCTCGGCAGCATCACCGGCGTCGTGCGCGACGCCGATGCCTGGCCGGTCATCGACGCCGAGGTGCGGGCGGTGAGCAGCGGCGGCCTCAAGGAGTTCGATCTCGGCGTCGTTGCGCGCACCGATACCTCTGGCAGGTTCCGCCTCGACCTCGGCCGGTCGTGGCTGCAGCCGAGGGCGGTGCGGCTGCTCGTGCGAGAAGGCGACCAACTGCTGCTGCGGACCGCCGACGTGGCGACGCCGCGGCCGGTCGACGCCGAGGAGCTTCTGCTGACGCTGCCGGCCAGCTCAGGCACCGCGACGGCGCACTTCGAACTGGCGGTGCGGGTGCTCGATCCGGCCGGATTGCCGCTGGCGGCGTTGCCGGTGCGGTTGTTCCTGGCAACGACCCGGCCCCAGCTCGATCGTGGTGGGCTCGCGCTCGCGGCCAAGACCGGCAGCGACGGCGGTGCGGTGTTCCGCGCCCGCGGGCTCGGCGACAAGTGGCTGTTCGTCGACGGCTCGCCGCTCGGCAGGCGCTCGTCGCTGCAGCGCGTCGGGCTCACGCAGCCGGGCCGCCGCAGCGTCGACGTCGAGCTGGCCCCAGGCCACGACTGGACGGTGCCGGTCGGCCACGTCGATGGCAGGTCCCTGGAGTGGACGCAGG
Source organism: Planctomycetota bacterium (assembly GCA_016793265.1). Lineage (GTDB taxonomy): Bacteria > Planctomycetota > UBA1135 > UBA1135 > UBA2386 > JAEUHT01. Next base: position 16,652 of record JAEUHT010000081.1, on the reverse strand, counting down.
CGTGGCTGCAGCACGACGACAGCGGGCAGCAGCTGTTGGCGAAGTGGCGCGACGGCGCCTTCGTCTGCAGCGGGCTCGGCGACGGCAGCTACACGCTGCACGCGTCGGCCGCCGGTTGTTCGCCCGTGCGACGCCGCGGCGTCCGCGCCGGGGTGGTGCCGTCGCCGCTCTTGCTGAAGGACCACGACGACCGCCGCGACGTCGGCGAACACATGGCCGAACTGCACGGCGAACTCGTCGACGCCGCGACCGGGCAGGTGCTGCCGATCCCGCCGTTTGCGCTGCAGGTGCGGCCGCTGCGGCCAGGGGCGTCGTCGCTGTTGTTCGACCGCCTGGTGCCGCCGCCGCCGGCGCAACGCGCCGCTGGCTCCGGACCGCCGCCCCGCGAGTTCCACCTCGTCGTCGCCGACCCCGGGCCGGTCGCGCTCGTCGTCGACGTCGAGGGCTATGCGGCCACCGCGGTGCCGTTCGAACTCGGCGCCAACGAGCTGCGGGCCGGGGTGCGCGTCGAACTGCAGCACGAAGCGGTGGTGCGTGGTCGGGTGCTCGATGCGCGGGGCCAGCCGGTGGCGAAGGCCTGGGTGTTCGTGGTCGGCATCGGCGCGCTCGCCGACGACAACCTCGCCCGCTGGCAACACTGGTCGCGCCACGACACCGAGCCCAGCACCCCGAGCCCGTCGATGCTGGCGTGCATGGCGGCGACCGGCGCCGACGGCGCGTTCGTGCTGCGGCAAGTGCCGCCCGGCGTCGCGCTGCAGCTGGCGGCGCGCGATCCCCGCGGCGGCAACGCGGTGCGAGGGTTGCCGGTGTTGCGCGGCGGCGAGCAGCTCACCCAGCAGGATCTGCAGTTGGCGGGCGGCGACGCGGCGTCGGCGTCGCCTGGCGGCGTGCGGTGACTGCGGGGGGTGGGATCGCGGCCCCAGCCGCCGTCAGCGCCGCCGTCAGCGCGGCAGTTCGAGCAGCTTGGGGTCGATCGTGCCGTCGACCTCCAGGTGCTGCCGACGCTCCGCCAGCCCCGGCGCGTCCTTGCCGTCGAACGTCGCCCGCACGCTCTGCGGCAGCAGGAGACCGCCGACCGTGGTGAAGTCGTCGAACACACACTCGACGGCGCCGAACCACAGGCCCGGCCCCCGACCGCGGTAGCGCGCCGTGCGCACGCGGCCTTCGGCATCGACGCCGAAGACCACGCTGCAGGCCGCCAGCCACAGCTCGAACTCCTCGACGGCGATGCCGCCGACGGTGTTGGTGCCGCGACCGCACACGATGGCGCCACCGCCGCTGGCCAGGCGCAGCGCGAACAGCGGTTCGTGCAGCAGGTCGCGCTGCGACTCGCGCCGGGCGGCGTCGCCCATCGGTCGCGGCTTGCCGTTGTCGACGAAGGCGCCCTCGGCGCCGGTGAGCAGCCGTGCGTAGCGCCACGCCTTGTCGCCCTGCAGCACGTCGTGGTCGCGGCGCATGCGGTCCGGCCACACGCAGAGCAGGCGGTGTTGCTCGGTCATGCCGTTCTTCTCGAACTCGCGGTCGTGCCGGTAGCTGCGCCACGCCAGCAGCCGCTCGCGGCCGCCGTGGCTGGCGACGGCGCGCTCGAGCAGGCGGGCGCCGGCGGCGACCGCTTCGGCGTCGGGCTCGGGCTTGGGCGCGTCGGGGTCGAGGAACAGCTCCGGATTCTTCCGGAAACCATCGCGGCAGGCGTCGCTGGCGAAGATGTAGATGCGGCCGTCGTACACGAGGAAGCGCTCCGCATCGCCGGTGCCGCTGAGCGGCCCCATGCGCGCACAGGCGCCGTCCCACTGGATCGCGTAGCGTTGCGGTGCCGCCTGGAACGCGGCGGCATTGGCCGCGGTGGCGAACTGGTAGACGTAGGCGCCGTGCCGCACGGCGAGGTCGCGCTGGCCGGCGACCTCCTGGCCGTTGCAGAGCGCGACGGGGTCGAGCCCCTTCACGGCCAGGGCCTGGGCCGGTGCCGCGGCGGCCGCCGCGAGCACGAACAGGGACATACGGGAGGCGAGGCGGGTGGTCATGTGGGCAGCGACGAATTGCTCGGTCCGGAATCTACACGCGGCGCGGCTGCCGCGGTCGCTGCAGTGGCCGGCGCCTGCCCGGCAGGCCCGGCGCCGACGTCACGGCAGGTAGTCCGTGAAGCGGGCGTCGCTCGGGTGCAGCGGGAAGAAGGACTGGTCCATCACCGCCGTCTGCGCGAACAGCCGGTGGCCCTGCAAGGTGGGCGGGATCGCCGGCAGGGTCACCACCGCGACGCCGGTCGCCGGGTCGTGCAGCACGACGTCGAACAGGATCAGGTCCGTGAACTGGTTGCCGATGTCGAGGTCGACGAGGCCGGGCGCGGAGCTCGGCAGATCGCTGAAGCTCAGCAGCAGGAGGCAGAAGGCGAAGCCCTGCACCGCGCCCTGGTGCGAGATCCAGTGCTGCGCTTCGCCGGGCAGACGGTCGGCTTCGGTGCGCAGCGTCACGGTGGTCGGCGCCACCAGGTCGAGCAGGACCGGCACGCTCATGCGCGACCGGTTCAGCACGCTGAGCGGGTAGCTCGCGGCCGGCAGCCCCTGCGGGATCGACACCACGATGGTGTCGTGGTCGACGACGTGCATGTTGCCTTCGAACCAGCGCCGCGGCAGGTCGGCGAGCAGGATCGGACCGAGCGCCACCACCTCGGCGAAGCCGAGCTCGGCGCCGGTCAGCGTCAGCGTCTGTTCGGTGACGTTCGGCAGCGACGTGGTGCTCATCGCCGTCACCTGCGGCGCCGGCAGGATGCACAACGTGGCCAGGTCGGCGTCGAGATGCAGGTCGCCGGCGATCGTCAGCGCGCCTGCGGCCGGCTGCTGCAGGACCGTGGCGGCGAAGTCGGCGGCGATGCCGAAGTAGGGGTTGCCTTGCGCCGCGCCGAGGCCGAGCTGGGCGGCGCCGGTGAGCGTGAGCTGGATCTGGCCGCCGGCGTTGGCGCCGATGCCAATCAGCGTGCCGCTGCCCTGTTGGTAGTAGCGGTAGGCGGCGGGGTCGATCGGGCCGCCGCCACCGACATAGGCCGTCGGCAGCAACTGTGTGATCGGATGGCCCGCCGGCGGGTGGTTCGGGGCGCCCGGCTCGACCGGCGCGGACAAGGTCAGCGACAGGTGCCAGCCGTCGTCGTAGTCGGCCTGCCGCCGCAGCGTCGCGGTCGCCGTCGCGGTGCCGTCGGCGTGTTCCTCGAAGCGGCCGGCCGGGCAGAACACGAAGTCGTCGGCGACCCCGGGCAGGTCGACGCCGCGCCGCGTGCTGCTGCCGCTCCACGGCGGCAGGTCGTCGACGTGGCTCAGGCACACCGGCAACGTGTCGAGCAGGTCGGCGCGCAGCTCGGCCGGGCCGGTCGGCACCGTCACCCCGGCGACCGGCAGCAAGGTGAGGTCGACCGCGAGGCCCAGCAGCACGTTCTTGTTCGAGGCGCCGAGACCGAGCTGGGCCGGTGCCAGGTTGCTCGCGCTGTAGCGTTCGCCGCCATAGGCGAAGAGGCCGGTGAAGGTGCCGGTGACCGTCGTGTAGTAGACGAACGTGGCCGGGTCGACGGGGCCCGCCGGCGCGTAGGCCGCCGCCGCCAGCGTCAGCGTCGGGCTGCCGGCTGGCGGGTGGTTCACGTCGCCCGGCGACACCTTGCCGCTGAACTCGAGCTCGACGTAGAACAGGCGGTCGATCGCGCTGGCGCGCAGCAGGAACGCGCCGAGCCGGGCCGTGCCGTTGGCGCGCAACACGAGGTCGCCGTCGGCGAACAGCACGAGGTCGTCGGCGACCCCGGGGATGCGGCACAGGTATCCGCCGGACTCGGTGCTGTAGGCGTCGGCCACCGCTGCGACCGCGCCATGACGTTCGCTCGATTGGGCACACAGGGCTGTCGACAGGGCCGACGCCAAGAGGAGCCGATGCAGGGGCCCGAGGTTCTCCATGGCGACGCACGCTACCACGAAGGCCCGGGCCTGGCGCGGGGGCCACAGGTCGAATCACCCTCGCCTCGATGGACGCCATACGGTATTCCCCGCACCCGGCCATGCCTGCTTCCGCGCTGTCAACCCGACGCCCGCTCAACCAACCGGCCGGCGCCGGTTTCACGGCCGGCCAGTGGTGGCTGCTCGCCGGCATCACCCTGCTCGGCATCGGCCTGCGCGCTGCCCACCTCGGCACCTGGTCGTTGTGGGTCGACGAAGCGTTCACCTGGCGCGACGCGACGATGGCCTTCGACGGCGAAGGCGGCTTCCTGAAGAGCGATCGAGCGCTCTACCCGCTGGCGTTCCTGACCGTGCGCGCGCTGCTGCAGGCGGGGGTCGGCGGGCCGGACGAATGGCTGCTGCGGTGGCCGTTCGCGGTGGTCGGGGCGTTGACGGTGCCGGTGATGGCCCTCTGCGGCCGGCGGCTGGTCGGCCCGGCGGCGGCGCTGCTGGCGGCGGCGCTGCTCGCGCTCGACCCCTGGCACGTGTTCTGGAGCCAGAACGCGCGCGGCTACGTGTGGGTGGTGTTGGCCGCGGCCCTGGCGACCAACCGGGTGCATGCGTACGCGCAGCAGGAACGGGTGCGCGACCTCGTCGCGGCGGTGCTGGCGACGGCGCTCGGCGTGCTCGCGCACGGCACGGCCTGGCTGCTGCTGGTGGGCTTCGTCGGCTTCCTGCTGACGCGGTTCCTGCCCGATCGCAAGGTGACGCGCCAGCGCCTGCTGCTCGCCGGCCTCGTCTTCGTCGTCGCGCTGCCTTGGCTGCTGGCCGAGTTCCCGCTGTTCCCCGGCTTCCAGAAGAGCAAGTCCGACCCGTCGCTGCTGCACTTCGTGCAGACCTCGGGCTTCTACTTCCGGCCGGCGATCCTGCTGACGGCGGTGGCGGCGCTCGCCGCCAGCCGCCGCCTGCTCGACCGTGCGCGCGCGCTGCTGCTCGGCTGCTGCACCGTGCTGCCGTTCTTGTCGCTGGCGATCGTCAGCGCCGAGTTGGTGAAGGTCACCGCGCGCTACGCGATCTGCACGCTGCCGGCGGTGACCTGGTTGGCGGCGTTCGGCGCGGTCGAGCTGACCCGGCGCTCGTGGTCGGGGCGGTGCTCCGGCTGGGCCGTGCGGCTCGCCGCCGCCGTGGTGCCGCTGCTGCTGCTCGCCGGCCACGTGTTCGGCACCGTGCAGTACCACGGCGATCAATTCGGGCAGCGGGCGCGTTGGCGCGAGGCCTGCGAGTTCGTGGTCGCGCGCGGCCGCGCCCAGGGCAACCAGGGTGTGCGCGTGGTGACGATCAACCAGTCGTCGGCGCTGTTCTACCTGCGGCCCTGGCACTGGCGGAACGACGACCCCGACCCGTATCCGACCACCGACGTCATCGCGCTCAGCGGTTCGCTGGCGGCGACCGGGATCCTGAACGCGGACAAGCCCGAACTGCGCCAGCAGCTGCACGAGCCCGGCGCCGTCAACCACCTGGCCTGGCACCTGCGCGTCGCCGCGGCCAACCGCCGCCACCTGAGTTTCCTGGTGACGATGCCCGAACTCGCCGAACAGGACCCCGACGGCAGCCTGCGCCGCGCCTTGACCACCCGCTGCGAGCTCGTGGCGCACTTCCCGTGCTGGGTCGGTCCGAAGGACGAGAGCATCTACGTCTACGAACCGAAGCCGGACTGAAGCTCGGCCCGGACCACGCGCGCAGGGCCGGACGTCTCCCCGCACGAATCCCTTGCCATCGGCGCGGTGGCTGGCCGATCATCCGGCCCATGCGCTGGATCCCGTTGTTGGCGTCGTTCGCGGCCATGCTGCCGCTCGTGGCCCAGGCGGCCACCCCCGAGGAGCAGACCAAGACGCCGAGCACGTTCGTGCGGTTCGTCAAGGTCGGCGACGGCGGGCACCTCGACACGGCGATCACGACCTACGAGAAGGACGGTGTGGAGCTGGTGCTGTTCGGCGCCGTGCACATCGCCGACCGCGCCTGCTATCAGCTGCTCAACGACCGCTTCCAGGCCTGCGACGTGCTGCTCTACGAGCTGGTCGGCCCCGAGGACTACCGGCCGACCAAGGACCGCGACGAGGGGTTCAACCCGCTCGGCATGCTGCAGAACGGGCTCAAGAGCGCGCTCGAGCTCTCGTTCCAGCTCGACGAGATCGACTACCAGGCCAACAACTTCGTGCACGCCGACATGACGCCGGAGGAGTTCCAGCAGAGCATGGAGGAGCGTGGCGAGAGCATCCTGTCGATCATGTTCGACATGATGATGTCGGGGGCGAAGCAGCAGCGGGAGCTGAGCGAGAACGGCGACGACGAGCCGGTGCCGGAGTTCGACCTCGTCAAGGCGTTCCGCAACGGTGAGGGCCGCCACCTGATGCGCATGATGTTCGGTCAGCAGATGCAGCAGATCGAGGAGCTGACGGCGGGCGGCAAGGACGGCACGCTGCTGCAGGGCCGCAACGAGAAGTGCCTGTCGGTGCTGCGCCGCGAGCTCGACAACGGCCACAAGAAGATCGGCATCTACTACGGAGCCGCCCACTTCCCGCACATGGAGCGCCGGCTCGTGCAGGACCTGGGTTTCGTCAAGAAGGCGCACGAGTGGATCGTGGCATGGGACTGCAAGAAGCGCCCTGACGTGCGCTTCGACCGCAAGCTCTACAAGCAGAAGCAGCAGTGCCGCGAGGAGCTGGTGGCGCTGATCGCCGCCGCCGCCGGTCACCGCATCGACCAGCACCCCGACGAGGTGCCGACGCCGACCCAGCTGCAGCAGCTGCGGGCGCAGGACAAGCCCGTGTATGCCGGACCGCTGCAGGATCCGTGGGGCAGCGACTACGTGCTGCAGAAGCGTTCGGCCGGCGTGCGCTGGCAGGCGGTCAGCTGCGGTCCGGACCAGCAGCTCGGCACCGAGGACGACCTGCTCGAGGTCGAGCCGAGGCGCGGGCGCCTGGGCAGGTAGCTTCGCGCGCGGCGGGGGATACGTTCCTGGCGATGAGGTGCCGCGCGGCGTGCTGGCTCTTGCTCGCGGTGGCGGTCGCGTTCGCGCCGGCCTTGTGGGGCGAGTACCTCTACGACGACCGCGCGCTCGTGCTGCGCAACCCGGCGCTGCTGGACGGCGACCTGCCGGCCCTGCTGGCGCGGCCGTTCTGGGGCCAGCAACTCGGCTACTGGCGACCGTTGTCGCTGTTCGTGATGTGGCTCGGCGACCGGCTCGGCGGTGCTGCCGGGGTACATGCCCTGGCGCTGCTGCTGCACCTGATCGCCACCGCGCTCGCTTTCGACCTGGGCCGGCGCCTGCTCGCCGACACCCGGCTGGCGCTGCTCGCGGCGGCGTGCTTCGCGCTGCACCCGGTGCAGGTGGAGACCGTGGCGTGGGCGTCGGCGATCAGCGAGGGCCTGTGGGGCACGTTCGCGCTGGCCGCCCTCCGGGCCGCCGACCGCTGGCGTCACGGTGGACTCGGGCTGCCGTGGGGCAGCGCCTTGTGCTGCCTGCTGGCCATGCTGAGCAAGGAGACGGCGAGCGTGACGCCGCTGTTGGTGGCCATGGTGCTGCAGCTCGGGCCACCTGGGCCGCGGCCGCGCTGGCGCCCCTTCGCCGCCAGCTTCACCATCGTGCTGTTGTCATGGTGGGGGCTGCGGGTGGTGGTCTTCGGCGACGTCAGCGGTGGCCTGCTGCGAACGGGCGACGCGGCGCCGCTCGATGGGCTGCGTTTGGTCAGCGCGCCCGCAGAGCTGTTGGCCCGGCAACTGCGCCTCTTGTTGCCGCCGGCGACCTACACGCCGTTCCGCGAGTTCGCACCGACGATCGACGCCGCCAGCGCCGCCGCCTGGCTCGGCCTCGCGGCCGCGCTGGTCGCCGTGTTCGTGTCCGGCTGGCGCCGCGGCGGTCGCACGCTGCGTCTTGCGCTCGGGCTGTTGGTGCTGCCGCTGCTGCCGACCGTGCTGCTGTTCCGCGCCGTCGGGGCGTATCCGGTCGCCGATCGTTACCTCTACCTGCCGGCGTTCGGCGGTGGCCTCGTGCTGGCCGCCTGCTGCGGCCGGCGGTGGCGGCGATGGCCGTGGTTGCTGCCGGCGGCGATGGCCGTGCTGACGTTCCTGCAGACGTTCGTCTGGCGCGACCAGCAGCGGCTCGTCGCCGCGGGGCTGACCCGTTCTGGTGGCCAACCGACGCTGTGGGTGATGGCCGGGGACGAACAGCTCGAACGGGCGCAGCGTGGCGACGCCGCGGCGTTGCCGTTGGCTGGTGCGCACTACCGGACGGCCGAACGCCTCGCCGAGGCGCAGAGTGGCGAACGGGTCGCGCATCGTGCGCTCGGCGCGGCGCGGCTCGGCCTGGCGTGGTGCCAGCTGCTGGCGCTGCAGGGGCGCTCCGGCCCGGTGACCCAGTCCGACTACGCGGCGCTGATCGCCGCCTTCGAGCGGGCGGTGCAGGCCGGCGACGACAACGCCGATGCCTTTGTCGGCCTCGGCGTCGCCAACGGCGCCGCCGGTCGCGGCGCCGAGGCGGAACACGCGCTGCGCCGCGCCATCGAACTCGATCCCGAGAACGGCAGGGCCTGGTTCAACCTCGGCTTGTTGCAGGCGAACCAGCGCCGGGTGCCGGCGGCGCGCGCGAGCCTGCAGCGGGCGCTGCAGCTCGATCCGGCCAACCAGGGCGCGCGCGACCTGCTGTTGCGGCTGCAGTGAGCGCGGCGGTCAGTCGGCGTCGCCGCCGGCGCTGTCGAGCAGGCGCCGCAGCCGCTCCTCGTCGAGCACCACGGTGATGGTCTTGGTCTGGCTCGGCACCACGGCGCCGGCCGGCAGCCCCTTCGGCTTGCGCACGTGCTTCTTGTGCGTGTAGACGACGTCGATGCGGCGCTCGCCGCGGGCCTTGCTGAAGTGCACCGCCAGCGTCGCCGCGTCGAGCAGCGTCTCCAGGCTCGCCGTCTTCTCCTTCGGCAGCCGCACGATCACGTGCGAACCGGGCCGGCCGCCGCCGACGTGCAGCCAGAGGTCGTTGCCGTTGGCGACCCGCAGCGTCAGCCGGTCGTTCTGCTCGTTGTTGCGACCGACCCAGATCGGGTAGCCCTCGGCGGAGACGAAGCGGCGGAAGTTCTCACCGGCGGCGGCGCGCTGCGGCGCCTTCGCCACGGCCCTTGCGGCTGGCGGCCGCGGCAGCGCGTGGCAGCGCTGCAGCACCGCGCGCAACGGGCCGAGCTGCTCGGCGAGCGCGCCGTCGTCGGGTGCGAGCGCCGCGAGCCTGGCGACGAGCGGCGCCAGCGCGTCGCGTTCGGCCGCCGCCGCCTGCAGGCGCGCGGTGTTGATGGCGCGGCTGTCGTCGAGCCGGCGCGCCTTCTCGTAGAGCCCCTGCGCCTGCACCACGACCGGGCGGCTCGGGTCGAGCGCGACCGTTCGTGGCTCGCCCGTGTCGGGGTCGGGGAAGGTCATGGTCGCGGCGCCGCGGCGCACCGTGTGCGCATAGGCGAGCATCATGTCGGCCTCGCGGCGCAGCCCGTCGGCGCGGCCGACGTCGGCGAGCTGGCGCTCGAGCCCGTCCACCTTCGCCTGCGCCCGTGCCAGCGCCCGCGCCGCGGCGCGCTGCAGTGCTTCGAGGTCCTGCTGCCGGCCGTCCTGCTCGTCGCGCGGCCGGAAGTGCTCGTCGATCGCCGCCAACACCGGCGCCGCGAAGCGTGGTGGTTCGGCCGCCTCCGGAGCGGTCGCCGTTCCCGGCCTTGGCGCGGGCGGCGGCTGGTAGGGCTCGCCGAGCCGCAGCGTGCGCACCGCGGTCTCGATCGGTCGCGACATCACCAGCAATCGGCCTTCGGCATCGAGCAGCGCCCAGAAGCCGCGGGCGCCGAACAGCTCGACGACGAGGCGGCGGTCGCCGGCGTCGCTGCGGAACGTGAACGCGCCGCGGCGCTCGCCGTCGGCCGCGCCGACGTGCGTCAAGGTGGCGCCGGCGAGGTGGCGCTGCAGCAGGTCGCGGCCCGGCCCGCGCGCGAGGTCCTCGCCGCGGAAGCGGCGCGAGGTCAACGTCAGGCGCGCCCGCGGTCCGCCGGGGGCGACGTGCAGGCGCAGCTTCGGGCGGCCGTCGCCAGGGTCGAGCACGAGCAGCAGGTCGTCGGCGCCCGGCGGGGTCGTCAGCGGTGCGACGTCGAGCACGACGGCGCCGACGAACGCCATCAGCTCGCCGCAGGCGGCGGCGAGCTCGGCGGCCGAGAGGCCGCGCGCGGCTGCGCCCGGCGCCGCCACGGGGGCTACTTCTTCAGTTCCTCGACCGGATCGTAGATCCAGGCGAAGCCGGCGTAGTCGTAGTTGACGAGGCCCTCGGGGAAGAACAGCTTCAGCTCGCGCGCCGCGGCTTCCGGGCTGTCGCTGCCGTGCACGAGGTTGTAGCTGCGGCTGACGCCGAAGTCGCCGCGGATGGTGCCGGGCGCGGCGTCGGCACCGAAGGTGGCGCCCATCAGCGTGCGGCAGATCTTGATCGCGTCGATGCCCTCGAGGGCCAGCGCGACGACCGGCGAGCTGGTCATGAACTTGACCAGGCCCGGGTAGAACTTGCGCTCCTTGTGCTGCTCGTAGTGTCGGGCCGCCAGCTCGGGCGTGATCTGCATGAGCTTCATGGCGGCGAGCTTGAGGCCCTTCTGCTCGAAGCGGCTGAGGACCTGGCCGACGAGGCCGCGCTGCACGGCGTCGGGCTTCAACAGGATGAGGGTGCGTTCCATTGGTTGGATCGGGGGCTGCTGGGGGGATTCTCGGGGCGAGGACGATACCAACCGGGGCCGCCCCGGCCGCAGGGAATCCGGCGGTCCGCCGTCGCGGGCGTGACGCCGGCCGGGCGGCGCGCGACGATGACGGTGGAGCCGACCATGCCGAGAACCCGTTGCCGCCGTTCGTTCGCCATCGCCAGCCTGCTGGCTTTGTCGGCGCTGGGCTCGTGCCTTGCCGAGCGGGAGACCACGCTGATGCGGTCGGCGCGCGTTCGTGAGGCGCGGGCCCTGCAGGACGAACGCGACCGGTTGGTGCGGCAGGTCGCCGTGCTGCAGCAGACGCACGCGGACGCGACGCGGCAGTTGGCGGCCGCCGACGCCCAGGCGATCGAGTCCGCGGCCGAACTGCGCGCGGTGCGCGCCGACTTGCAGTTCCGTCTGCAGCAGCTCGTGCAGGCCGAGCAGGACCTCGCCGCCGCCGAGGCGCGGGCGAAGCAGATCGAAGCGCAGCTGGTGCCGCTGCGGGCGCTCGAGGCGACGCTGCAGCAGCAGGAGGCCCAGCGGGCGGCGGCGCAGCAGAAGCTCGTCGCGCTGCAACAGGAGGTGGCGGCGGCCGAGGCGGCCGCGCAGCAAGGTGAAGCCGAGCTGTCGCCGCGCTTGCTGGCGGCCAAGGCGCGGCTGGCGAGCGTGCAGAAGGCCACGCAGGCGCTCGCCGCGGCGGAGGCCGCGTTGGCCGAGGCGTTGGCGACGTTGGCGCCGCCGCCGGCTCAGGCGCCGCCGGCGCAGAAGTGAACCACCAGAGCTCGCGTCACGGCCATTCGTGGTGGAAGAACTGCCCGGCGGGGCGGTCGACGCGTTCGAAGGTGTGGGCGCCGAACAGGTCGCGCTGCGCCTGGGTCAGGTTCTGCGGCAGCGTGGCGCGGCGGAACGAATCGAAGTAGCTGAGGCTGGCGCCCATCGCCAGCGTCGGCACGCCGTGTTCGGTCGCCAGCGTGATGACCTTGCGCCACGCCGCCTGGTGCTGCTGCAGGAAGCCGCCGAGCTCGGCGTCGAGCAGCAGGTTCGGCAGCGCCCGCTGCTTGGCGAACGCCTGCTGGATGCTCTTCAGGAAGCGCGCGCGGATGATGCAGCCGCCCTTCCAGATGCGCGCCACCTCGCCGAAGTCGAGGCCCCAGTGCTTCTCGGCGTTGGCGGTGGCCAACAGGTCGAGGCCCTGCGCGTACGAGCAGATCTTGCTGCAGTAGAGGGCGTCACGCACGGCGTCGAGCAACTGCCTGCCGAGCTTCGCCGGCGCCGGGCCACGCAGCTGCCGCGCGGCGTCGACCCGCTGCGCCTTCATCGCGCTGAGGCAGCGCGCTTCCACCGCCGCGTGCATGGTCGGCGCCGGCACGCCGAAGCGCAGCGCCATCTCGCTGGTCCACCGCCCGGTGCCCTTCTGGCCGGCCTTGTCGAGGATGACGTCGACCATCGGTCGCTTCGTCTCGGGGTCCTGAGCGCGCAGGATGCGCGCCGTGATCTCGATCAGGAACGACTCCAAGACGCCGCGGTTCCAGTCGGCGAAGGCGTCGGCCATCTCGGCATGCGTCAGCCCGAGCCCGTTCTGCATCAGGTCGAAGCACTCGGCGATCAGCTGCATGTCGCCGTACTCGATGCCGTTGTGCACCATCTTGACGAAGTGCCCCGCGCTGCCGGTGCCGACGTGGGTGACACACGGCCCGTCCTCGACCTGCGCCGCGATCTTCTTCAGGATCGGCGCCAGTTCGTCGTAGGCGCTGCGGTCGCCGCCCGGCATCAGGCTCGGGCCGTTCAGCGCGCCCTCCTCGCCGCCCGACACCCCCATGCCGACGAAGCGGAAGCCCTTCGCCTGCAGGTCGGTGGTGCGGCGCTCGGTGTCGTCCGGATGCGAGTTGCCGGCGTCGATGATGAGGTCGCCCGCCTGCAGCACCGGCAAGAACGTCTGGATGGTGTCGTCGACGGGCTGGCCGGCCTTGACCAGCAACAGCACCTTGCGCGGCCGCACCAGCGAGGCCGCGACCTCCTGCACGGTGCGGGCGCCGATCATGCGCTGGCCTGGGCCGAGCCGGGCGAGCGTGGCCGCGGTCTTGTCGAACGAACGGTTGTAGACCGTGACCGGGAAGCCGTTGCGGGCGATGTTGAGGGCGAGGTTCTGGCCCATCGTGGCCAGCCCGACGACGCAGATCTGGGAGGTGGCTTGCATGGCGTGCTGCCGGCCGTCGCCTGCGGGACGCGACCATGGGATCGCGGGTTCGTGACCGGGACCGGCAGTCTAGGAACCGCCGTGGCGGGAATCACGCGCGCGAAGGCGCTGGGCGTGGTGCACGTGAAGACGTGAACGACGCGTGGCGGCGGGGCGGGTCACCGCTTGCCGGTGGTCGCGGCCTGCGACTGCGGCTGCAGGTTGGCGAACCAGTTGGCCCAGGTGCGTGGGTCGGCGCCCGGATCGAGCCGCGTCAGCTTCTGCAGCGCGCGGCGGTAGGTCTGGATGATGATGCGTTCCTCGACGACGCCGACGACGGTGACGTCGAGCACGGTACCGCTCTGCAGCACGTCGACCTTGGGCTCGGCGATGAACGCCGCCTGCGCGACCTCGACGTCGAAGTCGCGGATGTAGGCCTGTTGGTTGAGGATGGCGATGTGGGCGCGCGGGCTGTTGCCGCTGCCGCCGCCGGCGGCGAGGCCGGCCGCCGCGTTCGGGCCCGCCATCACCAGCAGCTTGACGGCGTCGGCGTGGCCGAGCTCGCCGAAGGCCTCGGCGGTGCGTTGCCTCACCTTCGCATTCGGGTGCACGAGGCCGTTGGCGAGGTAGTCGATGTCGTCGGCGGCGACGCCCGGACGGGCGATGGCGGCCGCGGCCTCGCGCACCTCGGGGCTGCCATCGAGGAACGTCGTGCGCAGCACGAAGCGGTGGTTGCCGTCGAGTTCGCGGCGCTCGAGGGCGCGCAGCGCGGCGATGCGGCGCCGCGGCGTCGGGTTGTTGCGCACCTGCCGCCGCAGCTCCTGGTCGGCACCTTCCTCGCGGACCAGCAGCTCCTCGATCGCCGCGGCGCGGCCGGCGCTGGTGTCGGCGCGTATGCCCTCGAGCAGCTTCTGGAGGCGCTCTGCGACGGGGCCGCTGCGGAGCTGGCGCGGCAGCAGCTCGGGGCCGAGATGGGCGAGGAAGTCGGCGAGGCGGCGTTCGAGCGCCGGACTCGATTCCTGCGGGTCGGGCAGCACGGCGCGGTCGAGGTGGCGCCACATCTCTGGTTCGAGCCCGTAGGCGCGCGCCTGCACGGCGAGGTTGAGGGCGGCGAAGCGCGTCTTGTCGGCGTTGCGGGCCATCGCCGCGAGGTCCTCACGCAGCTTGTCGGCGGTGCGGATCGTGGCGACCTGGTCGGTGGTGACGACGACGACGCCGTCGCGGGTGTGGATCGAGAGGGTCTTGTCGCCCTGGCGGGTCACCTCGCCGACCAGCACGCGGCCGTCGTGCAGCCGCACTTCATCGGCGTGGGCGAGGCCGGGGCGCACCAGGGCGAAGGCGAACAGCACGGCGAGGTGGAGGTGGTGGCGGAGGTGAAGCGCGCGGCGCGTCATGGTGGTGGTCGTGCGGGGCCGAGGGCCGGCCCGGGTTCCTGGGACTGGTCGGCGAGGGCGATGCGCCGGCCCGGTATGATGCGCCGCGTGAGCAGGAATCGTACCGCCTTCGTCCCGACTGCAACGCTGCTGCTGCTGGCCCTGGCTGGCCGCGCCCAGGCGCCGCAGCAACCGCCCGTGGCGCCGGCAGAAGCCGATCCCATCGGCGAAGTTGTGGCGCGCGTGGTCGCCGCCGAACAGAAGCTGCGCAGCGTGCGCGTCGAACTGGAGACCACGGGGGAGCTGCCGTCGGGGCTGGCGGTGGCCACCCGCGGCACGCTGCGTGTCCTGCGTGGAGAACAACCGGCGACGCGGACGACGTTGGCCTTCACGCTCGGCGACGCGGTGCGCGGCGAGATGGACTCGGCGCAGACGACGGCGGGCATCCTGGTCTACGAAGACGACCCGGCCTTCGGGCAGGTCTACCTGCGTTTCGACCCCGAGGTCGTCGCCGACCTCGAATGGGCGGGGCAGGTGCTGCGCAAGAGCGACCTGCCGGGCATGGCCGACGGCCGCGCTCGCACGCCGCTCGGCAGCGGCATGCTCGAAGGGCTGCGCCGCGGCTTCGTCTTCGTGAGCGACGGCCGCGGCGATCGTGCTGGGGACGCCGGCACCTGGCTCGTGGGCACCCGCCGCAAGGGACTCGACGCCGAGGATCCGGACCTGCCGGTCGCCGACCGCGTCGAGCTGTTCGTGCGCACTCGCGACCAGGCGGTGTTGGAGGTCGTCTATCACACCGGCGACAAGGTGAGTCAGCGCATCGTCGCCAGCAAGGTCGAGGTCGACGTCGAGCTGCCGGTAAGCGAGTTCCAGGTCGACGGCCGCGGCCAGCGCCTGCGCCACGTGCGCCAGCACCAGCCGATGTGGGAGCTCGTCGAAGATGCGCTGCGGCAGGCCGAAGCGCGCGCCGAAGCCGAGGCGGCGAAGATCGCCGACGAGGCGCTGCGGCCACCGACGGTGCGACCGAGCAAACGGTCCTGACCGCGGCACCGCCGTGGCGTGGGCCGCTCAGCTGCCGCGGTCCTCTTCGGCGGGCGGCGTCTCCAGCAGCTGCAGGCCCTTGTAGCGCGACCGCGCGTAGTCGATCTCGAACTCGCTGTGGAACAGCGCCACCAGCCGGCCGGCTTCGTCGCGCACGACCATCGGCAGGATGTCGATGACCTCGTCGCTGGCGTTCTGGATCCAGCGGGCGCGCGACCAGGCCTTGCGGTCGAGGCGCAGTTCGACGTTGTACTCGTTGGCGAGGCGCCACTGGAACACCTCGAGCTGCAGCTCGCCGATGGCGCCCAGCACGGGTTCGCGGGCGCCGATGCGCGGCCAGAACACCTGCACGACGCCCTCCTCGCCGAGCTGTTCGAGGCCCTTGCCGAAGCCCTTGGCCATCGATGGTTCGCGCGGCGCCACCTGGGCGAAGATCTCCGGTGCGAAGCGCGGGAAGTTGCGCACCTCGAAGGTGGGGCCCGAGCTGAGCACGTCGCCGACGCGGAACATGCCCGGGTTGATCAGGCCGATGACGTCGCCCGGCCAGGCGTCCTCGATCGACACCCGTTCCTGGCCGAAGAAGCGGTGCGGGTGCGACAGTCGCACGTCGCGCGACAGCCGCAGGTGCTTGGCCGACATGCCGCGCTCGAAGTGACCCGAGGTCACGCGCAGGAAGGCGATGCGGTCGCGGTGCATCTTGTCCATGTTGGCGGCGACCTTGTAGACGAAGCCCGAGAAGAAGCTCGCGTTCGGCTGCACCTGGCCGTCGGTGGTGGGCAGCGGACCCGGCGGCGGGGCGATCTCGAGGAAGCGCTGCAGGATGTTCTCGACGCCGAAGTTGACCAGCGCGCTGCAGAAGAACATCGGCGAGATGCGCTGCTGCAGGAAGTCCTGCATGGCGAACGGCTGCACGCAGGTCTCGACCATGGCGAGGTCCTCGAGCAGCTGGTCGTGGGCGCGGTCACCGAGTTCCTCACGCAGCGCCGGGTCGGTCGGGCCGGTCGTCTGCACCGCCGCCTTGGTGGCGTTGTGCGCCGTGCGTTCGAACAGGAACACCTGCTGGTCGCGCAGCGAGTAGACGCCGCGGAAGCCATCGCCGCTGCCGATCGGCCAGGTCGCCGGCACGATCGTGATGCCGAGCACCTTCTCGACCTCGTCCATCAGGTCGAGCGGCGCCCGCGCCGGCCGGTCCATCTTGTTGACCACGGTGACGATCGGGATGCCGCGGTCGCGGCAGACCTTGAACAGCTTGATGGTCTGCGGTTCGACACCCTTGGCGCCGTCGATCAGCATCAGCGCCGCGTCGGCGGCGACCAGCGTGCGGTAGGTGTCCTCGCTGAAGTCCTGGTGGCCTGGCGTGTCGAGCAGGTTGACGCAGTGGCCCTGGTACTCGAACTGCAGCGCCGACGAG
>JAEUHT010000073.1 GCA_016793265.1 Planctomycetota bacterium | reverse complement strand
GTGCCGGGTGTAGCTCTCGCCACAGTGTCTCCTGCAGCCGAGCAGGCCGCCGCAGGACCTGCCATTGCCCAGCGCCGGGGTCCCCGCAGATGGAATACAGGTTGCCTCCGGCGATCGCGACGCGTTCCCCAGGCATCCCGACGATGCGCTTCACGAAGGTATCCCTCCGCTGCAGAGGTGCATGGAACACCGCGAGGTCCCAGCGCTTCGGTTCCGCGAACAGATAGTGCAGCTTGTCGACGAGAACGTGGTCGTGGACGCCTGCCTCGATCGAGCCCAACAGCACCGGCTGCATCGACGGCGACGGGATGCGGTAGGCCTCGCAGCCGAACCACTTGAACAGCACCACGGCCAGCAGCGCACCGGCCAGATTCGTCAACAGATCGCGAATGCGACCTCGCGCAAGACCAGCGGTGGCGGAACCCGTCATTCGTTGGGGGGGAGCTTAGCTGCGGCGCAGCGGATCGGGCCGTCGAGATGGGACGTTCTGCGGCGCAGCCATGGCACGAACCACCGAACTGCGCGCATTCGACCTGCGAACTCTGGCCGCAACCGCGTGCGTGCAGGGGCGGCGTAGGGTCAGGCGACCGAAGTCTCGGCAACCACGGCGATCCAGGCGGCACCCGTTCACCGACGCCACGCGCGTTCGGGGTGAGCTCGACCCGCGGCTGCACAACCATCCACACCACTGCGAAGTCATGCACCTAGCGACGTTCCTGCGTTCCCCCCTCTTCTGGATCACTGCCACGGCCTTCCTGGTCACGGGCGTCCTGAGTTCCAAGGCCTCAGGCATCGCCTCGGGCTCCGGTGGTGCTCCCGCCAATAGCTCGCGAGCACTGGCATCCTGCTCGGCCTGCCACTCGGGTTCGGCCCCGACCCCGACGCGCACCAATCCTCCGATCACGAACCTGACGGTCGGCGCCCGCGTGCTCAATGCCGGCCAGCAGACGACGATGACCACCGCCGTGACCGCCGGCCTCAGCGGCACGACGGGCGGCTTCCTCTGCGAGACCACGGGCGGAACGTTCGGCGCCGGCACCGGCAGCCACATCAACGGCACCGGTGGCAGCATCACGCATAGCAACAAGAACCAGCGCTCTTGGAGCTACACCTTCACCGCCCCGAGCACGCCCGGCCCGATCGAGGTCACCAGTGTTGCCATGACCTCGAATGGCAGCGGTTCATCCGGCGACCAGTTCAGCTTCAGTGGCTACGACCCCAATGCAACCTCCGGCACGCCGGTGCGCCTCTACGTGCTCCCGGCCGGGGTGACCAACCTGGGCATCGGCTGCGCCGACGGGTATGGCAACGTCCCGGTGCTCGGAGCGGCCAGCTCCCCCACCTTGGGCAATGCCGCCTTCGCGTTCCACCTGGTCGGCGGTTCGACGAATGCGGTCGCCCTGCTCCTGCTCGGGATCAACCCGCCCGGCTTCACCGGCGTCGACCTCGGCGCCCTGCTGGGCATCACCGGCTGCAACGGCTACGTGCTCAATCCCCTGGGCATCCCGACCGCCGTCACCAGTACGGGTAGCGCGATCCAGGCAGCTGGCTCCACTTCGTTCCCGTTCCCCATCCCGAGCGGCAGCTCCTACCTCGGCTTCGCTTTCGACGCCCAGGCCGGCGTGCTGGACGCCAGTGTCGCCTCGACCCGAGCGTTCCCGCTGACGATGACCAACGGCCTCCACGTCGTCTTCCAGTGACTTGGCCCTTGGGCCACCATGGCCCTCGGCGCCACCGGGCAGGCCCTTGCCGACAAGGGGCCCCACCACGCGTTGCAGTGCGTCGGGTGATGACCGGATCCCACCGGAGAAGCGTGACCACCTGAAGACCGATCCTCGGTGCGATCATCCCCATCATGCTGGCGGATCGCCCACACGGCGCACGAAGATGGACGTGTCGGCACACAAGCCCCTGCCTGCTCGTCCGGCACCACTCGTCCACCCGTGGCGCCGAGGCCCCGCACTCCCATGAAGAACCCCGTCCTGCGCGTCCTGGTCGCCCTCCTGGGCATCGCGGTCGTGATCCTCGGCATCCGTCAGCTGCAAGGCGCCGGCGGCATGCCGACCCGGGAGGAAGCGCGCGAACTCGCCGCCACCGCTGCCAACAGCCTCACCGGCTACACCAACCAACAGCGCGGCATCACCCTGCAGTATCCCAGTGGCTGGTCGCGCGAAGAGCCCAAGGACGGTCCTCTGTTCTTCGGGTTCAAGACGCTCGCCGGGGTCGTCAACGCGAACGTGCTGAGCCAGGACGTGGCGGCCGGCACCATGTTGTTCGAGTACGTGGACCGCAACGTTGCCGAGACCGAGGCAGCACTCAAGCAGCAGAACGCGCAGCCGCGCACGCTGTCGCGCGACAAGTGCGTCATCGGCGGCGAACCCGGCATGGTGATCCGCTACGCGTTCCTGACGCCTGCCGAGGACAAGGCCGACCCGCCGCTCGCCGTGCAGGTCTCGCAGGCGTTCGTGCTGCATGGCAATCGTGCCTACGCGATCACGTGGACGACGCCCGAGCAGTGGCACGAGGACTTCGCGGCGCTGTTCGCGAAGGTCCTCGACACGGTCCGGTTCCTGTAGGAATCACCACCCGGCAGCGGTCCGCTGCCGGCGCGCGAACCGCACCCGCAGCTGCATCGCCGCGGCGCCCGGGTTAGAACGCGGGGCATGAGTCGCCCCACCCTCGCCTACCGCAACCCGCCGGACTGGTCGAAGCTGCGCCGCCTGCTGTGGCTGCTGCCCGGCCTGCTGCTGCTGATCGGCGTGTTCACCACCTACTACACGGTGCCGTCCGACTCCGTCGGTGTGCTGCTGCGCTTCGGCAAGTACTCGTCGACCGAGGAGCCCGGCCTGCACTTCAAGCTGCCGTTCGGCGTCGACGAGGTGATCGTGGTGCCGGTCAAGCGCCAACTGAAGCTCGAGTTCGGCTTCTACACGCCGAGCTACACCAACAACGACCAGGTGGCGTTCGAATACCCGGGTGAAGGTGAGTCCGAGGCCGAGCGCAGCATGGTCACCGGCGACCTCAACTCCGTCGTCGTCGAGTGGGTCGTGCAGTACCACGTCGCCGACGCGCGCCAGTATTGCTTCCACGTGCGGTACCCCGGCCAGACGCTGCGCGACATCGGCGAGGCGGTGATGCGCGAGGTGGTCGGCGACCGCACCGTCGACGAGGTGATCACCATCGGCCGCCAGGACATCGAGACGACCGCGCTCGATCGCCTGCGCAAGCTCGCCGGCGACTACCAGCTCGGCGTCGGCATCGACCAGCTGCAGCTCAAGAACGTCAACCCGCCGGCGGCCGTGCAGACCTCGTTCAACGAGGTCAACAAGGCGCAGCAGGACAAGGAGAGCATGATCAACGTCGCCAACGGCGACTACAACAAGGTGGTGCCGAGGGCCCGCGGCGTCGCCGAACAGATGAAGAGCGAGGCCGAGGGCTACCAGCTCAAGCGCGTCAACGAGGCGCTCGGCGACGTCGCCGCGTTCCAGGCCCAGCTCGTGCAGTACTCGAAGTCCCCGGTGGTGACGCGCACGCGCCTCTACCTGGAGACGATGCAGGAGGTGCTGCCGGCGTTGGCCGGCAAGTGGATCGTCGACAAGGGCGTGACCCAGCTGTTGCCGATGCTGCCGGTCGCCGGCCAGGAGGTGCGCAAGTGAAGCTCACCACCATCGTCGCGGCCATCGTCGCGCTGTTCCTGCTGCTGGTGCTCGGCGGCGCCTTCTACACCGTGCGTGAGACCGAGGTCGTCATCCTGACGCAGTTCGGCCGCCCGGTCGGCGACCCGGTCAGTGAGCCGGGCCTGCACTGGAAGACGCCGTTCGTGCAGGACGTGAACCGCCTCGAGAAGCGGGTGCTCGAGTTCGACGGGCCGTCGACGCGCATGACGACCAAGGACAAGACCTACATCGAGGTCGACACCTTCGCCCGCTGGCGCATCGTCGACGCGGCGACGTTCTTCGTCGTGGTCCAGGACGAACGCAGCGCGCAGTCGCGGCTCGAGGACATCATCGGCAGCGAGACGCGCGCCGCCGTCGCCAGCAGCGACGTGGTGGAGGTCGTGCGCGCCGACAAGAACCGCACCGCCGCGGTCGATCCGCTGGCGCAGGCCAACAACGCCTCGCAGCTGCGCACGGCCAACCGTGGCCGGCTCGAGATCGAGCAGGAGATCAAGACGGCCTCGGCGCCGAAGCTGCTGCCGCTCGGCATCGAGCTGCTCGACGTGCGCATCAAGCGCGTCAACTACACGCCCGACGTGCTCGAGGGCATCCACAAGCGCATGATCAGCGAGCGGGCGCAGATCGCGCAGCGCTTCCGCAGCGAAGGGGAAGGTGAGGCCGCGCGCATCCTCGGCAAGAAGGAACGTGATCTGCGTGAGATCGAGTCGGTCGCCTACCGCAGCGTGCAGCAGATCCGCGGCACCGCCGACGCCGAGGCCGCCCGCATCTACGCCGAGGCCTACGACCAGAGCCCGGAGGCGCGCGACTTCTACGCGTTCCTGAAGACGCTGGAGACCTACCGCGCGGTGCTCGGCCGCGACACCAACCTGGTGTTGTCGACCGACAGCGAGCTGTTCCGGCTGCTGCACCAGATCGGCAAGTGAGGCAGGGCGTCGGGCAGTCCGGGGTGCGCACCCCCACCACCTTCGGTATCCTGCTTCGCCCCGATGACCCTCATCACCCTCGACAAGATCGTCCGCCGCTTCGGTGACGAGGCGATCCTCGACGGGCTGTCGTTGCGCATCGACGAAGGCGACCGCATCGGCGTGGTCGGCGACAACGGCGCCGGCAAGACCACGATGGTGCGCATCCTGGCTGGCGTCGACGACGCCGACACCGGCCAGCGCAACACCCGCCGCGGCCTGCGCATCGCCTACGGCGCGCAGATGCCGGCGATGCCGAAGGGCTCCACCGTGCAGGACTTCGTCATGCGCGGCACCGGCGAGCACGACGCGCTCGAACGCCGCATGCGCCAGCTCGAGGCCGGCATGGCGGCCGGCGAACCATCGGCGCTGCGCGACTACGGCGAGCTGCAGGCGGCGTTCGAGGCGGGCGGCGGCTACGACCGCAAGCACCGCGTCGAGAAGGTGCTGAGCGGCCTCGGCTTCCAGCTCACGGACCTGCAGAAGGACGTGTCCGTGCTGAGCGGCGGCGAGAGCTCGCGCGTGCAGCTCGCCATCCTGATGACGACGCCGGCCGATCTGCTGATGCTCGACGAGCCGACCAACCACCTCGACCTGCAAGGCATCGAGTTCGTCGAGGACTTCGTCGTGCGCTACCCCGGCGCCGTGCTCGTCGTCAGCCACGACCGCCGCTTCCTCGACGCCATCGCCACCAACATCGTCGAGGTCGGCGACGGCGTCGCCACCCGCTACAAGGGCAACTTCTCGCACTATCGCCAGCAGCGGGACCTGGCGCTGTTGAGCCAGGCGCGGCAGTTCAAGAGCCAGCGGGAGTTCATCGACAAGGAGATGGACTACATCCGCCGCAACATGGCGGGACGCATGAGCGCCCAGGCCAAGGGGCGGCTCAAGCGCCTGCAGCGGCTGCAGCTGATCGACAAGCCGAAGGGCAACCGTGCGCAGATGCGGCTCACCTTCGGCAAGACCACACGCGGCCAGCAGGGGCAGGTCGCCATCGAGGGTGAGGACCTCACCGTCAAGGCCGGCCCGCGCGTGCTGATCGAGCACGGCATGCTGCGGGTGTGGTTCGGCGAGGTCACCGCGCTGCTCGGCCGCAACGGCGCCGGCAAGACCACCCTGCTGCGGCTGCTCGCCGGCATCGGCCAACCGGCCGCCGGCGCGATCCGGTTCGCCCACAACCTGCGCATCGGCTACTTCAGCCAGGAGAAGAACGACCTGCCGCAGCAGGGCACCGTGCTGGAGGCGTTGCGCGAACTCGACCGCACCGTCAACGAGGGCGCGCTGCGCGACCATCTGGCCCTGTTCCTGTTCTGCGGCGACGACGTCGACAAGCCGGTGACCGAGCTGTCCGGCGGCGAGAAGCAGCGGCTGTCGCTGGCGCGCATGACGCGCGCGCAGTTCGACCTGCTGTGCCTCGACGAGCCGACCAACCACCTCGACGTCGCCGGCACCGAGGGGCTCGAGCAGGCGCTCAAGGAGTTCCCGGGCACGGTGGTGCTGATCACCCACGATCGGGCGCTCGTCGAGCAGGTGGCCGACCGCGTGGCCTGGGTCGAGAACGGCGCCATCCGCACCTTCGATCAGGGCCTCGCGCAATGCCAGCGCGTGCTCGCCGACGAACGCGCGGCGGCGCGCGCCGCCGAGGCCGCCGAACGCGAGCGATTGGCGAAGAAGGCCGAGGCCGCGGCGCCGCCGGTCGAGGCGAAGAAGGCGATCGAGACCGGCAAGGTGCGCAATCCGCTGCTGTTCCAGCGGCTGGAGGAGCGCATCATGACGCTCGAAGCCGCCATCGAGGCGACGCGCGCGGCGATGCTGGCGCCCGAGAACTACGCCAGCGCGAGCAAGATGAAGGACCTGCAGGCCGAGCAGGCGCGGCTCGAACGCGAGCTCGCCGAGGCCTACATCCAGTGGGAGAACTGGCAGTGAACACGCGCCGAGGCATTCGTTGGCTCGCCGCCCGCGGGCCGACCTACTTCTTGGGGTAGGTCTTGAGCACCCAGTCGCGCCACCGCGCATCGAAGGTCGCCGCGTCCATCTCGTAGAGTTCGGCGAGCAGCTTCTGGGCCATGACGCGGATCTGCGCGCCCTGCGCCTCCCAGTCGTTGATCGGTTGCACGCTCTTCATGCGACTGAGCATCACGCCGACCTTCTCGGGGTCGAGGTGCATGAGGTAGTCGAGGCGCGACCAGGATTGGGTGTGCACGTTGTAGCCACAGTCCGCCCAATCCGAGATGGCCGCCAGCTTCTCGAACGGGATGCAGTAGTCGAGGTGCTGGACCCGCCGCCGGACGCGCACCGGCCAGTTGTTCTGCTGCACCTGGTCGACCGCCTCGTCGTCCTTCACCATCACGCTGAGCGCCTCCGTCGGCACCATGCGCGAGTGGTAGTGGGCCAGGCCCTCGGTGAACCACAGCGGCAGCGGGAAGTCGTTGCCCTGATAGCCGCTCATCAGGTTGTGCCAGACGCCGTCGATCACGTGGCTGTGCACGCCCGATTCGTCGAAGCCCTCCAGCGCGTCGGCCGCGAGACAGAACAGCATCTGGTAGCTCTTGGCGTGGTAGTGGCGCGCCGACCGGTCGTCCTTGCGGCCGCAGAACCGGTCCATGTAGCGCGCCATGTCCGAGCGCTTCTGCAGCAGCAGGACGAGGAACTTCTCGGGCTGGCCCAGGAACGCCCCCTCGCGCGGCAGCTTGCCCTTCGCCGGGAAGTCGGCATCGGTGGCGCCGATCAGCTGCTGGAACTCCGCATACGCCTTCTCGCAGCGCTGGGCGTACAGGTGCAGCAGGAGCCAGGGGTCGAGGCGTTTGGGCTTGGCGGCGATCCTGGGCAGCTTCTGCCGCAGCAGCTTGATCTCCTCCTGCAGCAGCTTCTTCGCCTCGCTCGACGCCGGCCAATCGACCGAACGCAGGCTCGTGCCGAGCTTGAAGTGGGGCGTCTCCAGCCACAACACGCGGCCCTCGCCGAGCGCCTGATCGACGTCCGTCGTCGAGAAGAAGTCGGCCCATGCGAAGGGTCCGTAACCGACGACAGCCGCGGCCGCCATGAGCCCGGGATCCCGCTTCGTGTAGGGATCGACGGGCCCGAGGCCCTTGACCTCGTCCACCTCCTTCGGCGGGTCCTGGCCCCGCGCGAACGCGGCCGGCAGCAGCGTCAGGAGCAGGAGGCGACGCAGGGAGGGCATGCGCGGCAGTGTCGTGGGGCGGGGCCGGCAAGGCTACCGGGAGGTGCCGTCGGCGGCCTTCTCGGCGCCGTTCGCCGCGCCGGCCGGGGGCAGGTCGCGCAGCACCAGGTCGCGTAGCTCCTGCTCCTGCTCCTTGAGCTTGTCGCGCTGCTTGGCGATCTTCGTGAGGTCCGCTTCGAGCTTCTTGACCTTCGGCGAATCGGGCCCGTTCTTCTCGCCCTCGCGCGCCATGCGCCCGCGCAGCTGCAGCTCCTGCTCGTCGAGCTTGTCGTATTGGCTCAGCAGTTGGCGCAGCTCCTTGATCGCGGCCTTGGCGCTCTGC
>JAEUHT010000061.1 GCA_016793265.1 Planctomycetota bacterium | reverse complement strand
TGAGGCATATGCCTCGTGACCAAGAGAGGTGAGAGATGCTGGAGTTGTTGCTGAGCGTCGTTCTCTTCTTCCACGGGGGTTCACTGGTTGCCGTGCCTTCGGCATGCACCTGCACCGCCTGGTTTCAGCAGGTGGGTGCCGGCGTGGACATCCAATGCGACGGCGAGTGCCTGGGGTCTGATGGTTGCTTCACCTACGGTTTCGATGTGAGTGGGGATCTCATCGTAAACTGCGCATGTCAGGCCGAAGGCAGCGAGGACGAGTGGTACTCGTGCGGCGGGCGCGATTGCGAATCCGGTTACCGCTACAAGCTCGTAGGCTCCGAATACGTGCCCGTTGGTCCTTGGTGCGCTCGCGTTCGCTGCAATGGGGCATGCAACCCTGTTGCTCCTCCGATCGGATTCTATGGCCCTGTCTGCTCCTGCCTGTAATGGCGCGATCAGCCGACGACGGTGCCAATGGCAAGCGACGATCACATGCGGTCCTGCCGGCGGTTGGCTTTGCGCTCCTGATCGGGCTCGGCGTGATGTTGCTCGTAGGGCGGCCGGAATCGTCGCCGCCTGCTCTGGCCCACCTACGGAGTGGGGCTGGCGTAGATGCGGCGGCCCAGGACCTGGCGGATCCGTCTGTGGCAGTCGGTGCCGAGGCACCATCCCTCCCTCGAACGCCAATTGGCTCCGAGGGGTGCGTGCTGCGATTCCGGGTGATCGACGCCGCTCTTCGTGAGGTCGAAGGTGCGTCGGTCGGCATCTGGGCCGCCGACGCCCACGGCGCGCTGCCGGCGGCGGCTCGCCTTGTCACCGCGCGATCCGTCGGCATGGGCCAGTTCGAGGTCGAGTTGCAGCCGGAGTTCCGTGATCGCATCCGGGAACTGGCGGCGCAGGCAACCGCTCCAGGTTTCGCCCACGGCTGGCTCGGCACGCTTGCCCCCGACGGCGTCAACACCATCACCTTGCAGCCGTGCGTGAGGGTGCGATTCCGCTGCCTCGGGGAGGGCGGTGAGCCACTGCAGGGCGTGCGGGTGGCGCTGTGTGTGACGCCTGGGTTCCGCGACGAGAGCCTCGAACCGGGCGAGCCGGTCGGTCCCCCCGACGTGAGCGAGCACTGCGCCACTTCGGGGGCGGATGGTCTGGTTACCATCGATGGTCTGGTGCCGCGGCTCTACCTGCTCGACATCCGGCACCCCCATGCCCTGTTGGTCACGAAGCTGCCGCAGGTGGATGGCATCCGGGTCGAGCGCGACGCGGAGCATGAGCTGCAGTTCCGCGAGGCGCTGGTCGCGGCCTGCGTGGTCGAGGGCGACCCGACGCTCGTGTTGGTCGATCGCCCTCGGTCCTTGCGGCTGCCGAACCTGGCTCGCTGTTACCCAAGCGGGATGATCGCCGGCCTGCGGCGGCAGTTGAGGCCAGGTGATGAAGGTGGGTTCCGCGTCCAGTTCGGCTTCGACGACGGTCGGCAGCCGGGGCCGATGCAGGTCACCGCATTCGTGCCCGGGGCAGGCTGGCTGGCGCAGGAGATCCCCTTCGTGCGGGCGCGTGAGGCGAAGGTGCTGAGGATCCAGAAGCCGGACCTGGTCGGCGTCGTGGGCGGTGTGGTGACGATCCGGCTGAGCGAGCCGGATGGCACTCCGTCGCTCGTGGACTTGGTGCAGCTGGAGGTCAAGGAACTCACGAATCCGCCCCCGGTGCCCGGTCGGCCGATGCGATTGCCCACCTTCCGCGACGTCGCTCCCGGCAGCGCGATCGTACTGCCGTCGGGTCGGTACGAGGTGGAGGCGCCGATGTCGGCCCAGGGCCTCGTGTTGTCCGGCGAGACGACCTTCCAGGTCAGTGACGGCAGCACGTTGCACGTCCATCTGCGTGCGCAGCGACGCATGGCGGCCGTGCGACCGACGGCGTGGACTCCGGAGGGTGTGCCCCTGCGCTTCTTCCGCCTTGGCTTGACCGATCGTGCCTCCGGGGTTCGTTTCGACCCGCTGTTCACGATTGCCTCCAGCACCGTGTTCGTGCCGGCCGGCGAGTACACGGCCGAAACCGTGGCCCAGGGCTACGAACCGATGGTGTTCCCGATCGACGTGGGGGCGCCGCCGTTCGTGTGGGCCGAGACCATCGTATTGTCGCGGACGGCCCGCTGACCGGCGGCCCCGGTCTCAGCCCTTCGCCGCCCAGCGCCCGTCGGCTTCGACGGCCGCCCCTTCCTCCTGCAGCTTCTGCAGGCCCGCCAGCAGCGAACGGCGCGCGTACTTGTGCAGGCGTTCGTCGGCGTCCCAGTACACCTTCGGCAGCAGCTCGTCGATCGTGCCGCCGCCTTGCGCCAGCGCCTGCTGCAGCGAGGTCTCGCGCTGACGGCGGTGGCGGATGTACTGCCGCACCAGCCGCTGGCCGTCGCGCATCGCCGGGCCGTGCGCCGGATACAGCGTCGTCATCGGGTGCGTGGCGAGCTTCTCGAGGCTTTGCAGGTAGGTCGCGAGGTGGCCTTCGGGAGGGTCGATGATGATCGTGCTGATCGTCGACAGCATGTCGCCGACCAGCATCGCGCCGTAGCGCGACTCGCGGAAGCACAGGTGGCCGCGGTCGTGGCCGGGCGTGTGCACGGCGAGCAGCTCCCAGTTGGCCTGGCCGTCCGGCGAACGGCCGAGCGGCACGCGCATGCCGTCGTCGAGCGCGGCGCCGGCGCGGAAGCCGGGCGCGAGGCGCGCCAGCGTCAGCGGGTGGCCACGAACGGGCAGGTTGCGGGCCTGGCTCAGGGCGACGACGCCGCCGACGTGGTCTTGGTGGTGGTGCGTGACCAGGATGCCCTCGAGCGTGGCGCCGTTCCTGGTCAGTTCGCCGAGCAGCGTCAGCAGGCGCTGCTGCTCCGTGGGGTCGGGTGAGCCCGGGTCGACCACCCACAGCCGTTCGTGGCCGACGATGTAGCAGTTGGTGGTCGAAGCCGGCGGCAGCGTCGGCGTGCAGAGCGGCGCCAGCACTACGCCGGGCGAGAAGCGCACCACGTGCAACTGGCCGTGGGCGTAGGCGTCGGCGGTGCGCGCGATGTCGCTGGCGAAGGCCTCGAAGTCGGCGTGGCGGGACAGGTGTTCGAGCAGGATCACGAGCGGCGGCACCAGCATCACGTCGCCGTTGCGCCACGAGGCCAGCGCCTGCTGCGGCAGCCAGAAACGGCCCTGGCGCAGTTCGCCGGGCCAGACCTCGGGGCGATGCCCGCCGGTGCCGATGGTGCACTGTTCGAGCGGCACGTGGAAGAACACGGTGTCGTAGCGCACCGGCGCGAACGGCGGCGTCTCGATGCGGCACAACGCGCGCAGCGGCGGCGGCGGTTCGGCGCCGCCGATCAGCGACGGCCACGGGGAGGGGGCCGGCGGCGCGGCGTTGGCTTCGGCGCGTTCGGTTGCGAGCAGGGCCTCGCGCTGCGTGCGCAGGAAGTCGCCGCCGGTGCGTGCGGCCGGCAGCCGGTGGCGCAGCAGCCCGGTCTCCTCGAACAGCTCGCGGGCGGCGCAGTTCTCGAGCGCGGTGCGTTCGTCGCCGGCCGCCACCAGCTCGGCGGCGTCGACGGTGCCACCCGGCAGCGCCCAGTAGCCGCCGAAGAAGCGCAGCTCGGGTGAGCGCTCGACGAGGTAGACGGCGCGGTCGGGACCTTCGCCTCGGGTCAGCAGCAGGGCGGCGGCAGTGCGGCGGCTCATTCGGGGGCGGCCAAGATAGCGGGGCAAGGGCCGCCGTCGCGTACGAAATGGCCGCGCCGGTCAGGTGTGGTAATTGGCGACGTGCGAGTTGAGGGCGCGCACCCCGGCTTCGCTGTCGTTGGCCAGGGCGGCGAGTTCTTCGGCGTCCTTGGCGGCCTCCTGCGTCACCTGGGCGATGGCCAAGAGGCCCTGCTCCATCGACTGGGTCTGGCCGGTGACGCTGGCGGTGCGGCCGTTCATCTGTTCGAGCAGCTCGGACAGGCGCGTGGTGTCGGTGTCGATGGCGGCGAACGAGGCGGTCGCGCGCTTGGCGACCTCGGCGCCGTGGTCGGCGCGGCGCGACGAGTCGTCGATCAGGCGCGACGTGCTGCCGGCGGCGGTCGCCGCCCGTTGCGCCAGGTTGCGCACCTCTTCGGCGACGACGGCGAAGCCCTTGCCGGCCTCGCCGGCGCGCGCCGCCTCGACCGCGGCGTTGAGCGCCAACAGGTTGGTCTGGAAGGCGATGTCGTTGATGACCTGGATGACCTTGGCCACCTCGGCGCTGGCGGTGGTGATCTCGTTCATCGCCGTGGTCAGGTCGTTCATCTGCGCGCGGCCTTCGCTGGTGTTGCGGCTCGACTGCCGCGCGATCTGGCTGACCTCGGCCAGCGCGTCGCGGGTGCTGGTCATCGCCGCGGCGATCTCGCGCATCGAGGCGGTGACCTCTTCGATGCCGGAGGCCTGCTCGACGTTGCGCGCCGCCATCGAACGGCTCGCGGTGGCGACGCGCGTGGCGTGGTCGAGGCCGGTGGTGGAGTTGTCCTTCACCTTGTGCACGGTCTCGCGCAGCGTCGTGGTCATCGTTGCCATGGCAGCACCGAGGTCGCTGACCTCGTCGTTGCCGTGCGCGGGCGCGGTGGCGGTGAAGTCGCCGGCGGCGATCGTCTCGGCCACCTTGGCCAGGTTCTGCACGCGGCGCACGAGCTGGCGGCCGACCAGGCGCGAGGTGGCGGCGGCGACGGCGACGCCGCCGAGGCCGACGGCGAGGATCCACCACTTGTTGGTCGCGGCGGCGGCGATGGCGTTGGTGCTGGCGGTCTCGGCATCGGCCTCGATACGTTCGCCGAGCGCGCCGAGCGTCTGCTCGAGCTCGTCGAAGGCGGCTTCGAACTCCGGCAGCAGCGCGCGGGCGGCTGCGGCGCCCTGTTCCCATGCGGTCGTCACCAGCCGCTTGCCGAGGCCGACATAGCGCTCGACGCGCGGGCGGGCCGCGTCGATCGCGGTCTCGGTCGCGGCGGCGAGCGGCAGCTCAGCGATGGCGTCGAGGTGCTCGGCGAAGCTCTTCTCGTAGTCGTCGGCGGCTGCGCGCACCTGTTGTTTGGCGGTGGCGTCGCCGTCGGCGGCGACGATGGCGCGGAAGGCGCAGCCCATCAGGCCGTCGTGGTTCATGTCGATCAGGCCCATGAGGCGCGTCGCCGGCAGCTGGTTCTGGGCGACGTCGGCGATGCGCGCCTGCATGCCCTGGGTGCCGAACACGCCGACCAGGCCGACGATCACGGTGGCGGCGATGGCGACGCCGGCGATGGCGGCGAGCTTGGCGCTGAGAGGGAAGCGAGGGCGGTGGCGTTGTGGGGCGGGCATCGGGACTCTCCGCCGGGCCTATCGGCGCAGGGGCGTCGCATTCCGCAGCGGAAGTCGAGGCGCCGGTGCCAAGGTCTCTGCGCCTCAGGAACGGGACACCGAGGGGGGCCCTGGTGCGCAGGCGCCTGCCGCGTTCAGGCTTCGTTCGTGGCGGCGCCTGGCTGCAGGCGGCGCAGCGCCGCCTTGCTGGCCAGCACGGTGACGCGCCAGCCCGACTGCAGCACGAGGTCCGGTGTGGCCACGGTGCGCCGTTCGTCGCCGGTGGCCGTGGTGAGGGCGAGCAGCACGACCACTTCGTGGCGCTGCTCGGACGGCAGGCCGTCGACGGCGAGGCCGATCCAGGCGTCGGGCACCGGGATCGTCGCCAGCGCGTAGCCCGCCGGCAGCTGCAGTTCGTCGCCGGTGTTCGTGCGCAGGTTGCGGCGCTGCTGGCCGAGCACCTCGCTGCCGAGCACGGTCAGCACGTCCTGGTGGCGGATGCGGCCGAGCAGGCGCGGGGCGGCGCCGGCCGGTCCCGGCGCGACGATGGCGATCTCGCGCAGCTCGGGGTCGTCGAAGCGCGGCATCACGGCGGCGATCGAGTCGTCGCGGCTGGCGGTGACGACCGGGCGCGTCAGGTCGGCGGCGATCACGGCCGCGGTGAGCGCCGGGTCGTTGAGGAACGCCTTGACGTCCTGCAGCTCGATGCGGCCGACCAGTCCGCCGTCCTGGCCGGTGACGTAGAGCGTGTCGCCGCGGTGGTGGCCGAGCTCGGCCATCACCTGCTGGAAGCCGGCGCGGTCGGACACGGTGACGCAGTCCTGGCGCAGCACGTCGCGCACGTAGGTGGTGCGGATCGCCATCGCCTCGAGGCCCGCCGGCACCGCTTCGCCCTTCGCCTTCAGCGCCGCCGTGTAGTAGCTGTCCTCGTCGAACAGGCTGGCGACGATGCTGGCGACGATGCTGCACAGCATGACCGGCAGCGTCAGTTCGTAGTGGCCGGTCAGCTCGAACACCAGCACCACCGCGGTCACCGGCGCGTGCATGGTCGCGGCGCAGAGGCCGGCCATGCCGACGAAGGTGAAGGTCGCGCGTTCGCCGGCGCTGACCGGCACGACGAAGCTGAGCGCGTAGGCGAACAGGGCGCCGAAGGCGGCGCCGACGACGAGGTTCGGCGTGAAGATGCCGCCGAGGCCGCCGGGGCCGACGGTGCTGACGGTGGCAACCTGCTTCCAGAAGAACAGCGTCAGGATCAGCAGCACCGGCGGGTCGTGCGCGACGAGGCCGATCACCTCCTTGCCGTTGCCCCAGGTCTCCGGCATGAACACGCCGATGCCGCCGACGACGAGGCCGCCGAGCGCCATCGCGATCGGCACCGGCAGCCGCAGGCGCTGGAACAGCCGCTTGCCGAACTGCAGCAGGCGGCGGAACAGGATGCCACCGATCGCGCAGAGCACGCCGAGCACGAGCGCGGCGAGCACGAGGCCCGGTGTCAGCTTGGCGAGGCCGGTGGTGTCGCTGGCGTAGATCGCCTGTTCGCCGAGCAGCTCGCTGCGCACGATCGTCGCCAGCACGGCGGAGACGACGATCGGCGCGAACACGCCCATCGCGAAGTTGCCGAGCACGACCTCCATCACGAAGATCGCGCCGGCGATCGGCGCCAGGTAGGAGGCCGACATGCCGGCCGAGATGCCGCAGCCGAGCAGCACCGCGCGCTCGCGCGAGCCGAGCCGCGTCCAGCGCGCCGCCAGCGCCGAGATCGTGGCCGCGATCTGCACGTTGGCGCCTTCGCGGCCGATGCTGCCGCCGGAGCCGATCGTGCAGGCCGACGACAGGATCTGCAGCACGCTCTCGCGCAGCCGGATGGTGCCCTGGCGCAGCTGCACGAGCCCGATCAGATCGGCGGTGCCGAACGGCGGCCGCTTGCCGCGCAGCAGCAGCAGCACGAGGCCGGCGATGCAGCCGCCCGCGGTCGGCAGCAGCAGGGTCTGCCACCAGGTGAGGTTCGTGCGCACGGCCTGCGACAGCGGCTTGTCGTCTTCGAAGCCGGTCAGTACGTGCTGCAGCAGGTTGAGGCCCATCTGGAAGACGGTGCCGAGCAACCCGCCGACGACGCCGACGACGGCCGCGAGCAGGAAGATCGCGACCGTGCGCAGCGGGATGCCTTTCTGCGTCCGCATCGAGGAGGCGGAAGGGTGTTGTCGCGACCGCGCGGCGTCAAGGGCGCGTCGCCGGCTTCCGCACGGCGCTTGCCGCCGCGTGAGGTGGCGGCGGTAGACTTCGCCCCGATGTCGCCGTCCCCACGCCGGAACCAAGGCCACGAATGGGCCTTCGCCCTGCTGGTCGGCGGCCTCCTGCTGGTGCTGTCGGACCTGCTGGTGCCGCCGGCGACGGCGCCGTTCCCCGGCCACGGCGAGCGCTTCGCCGGCATGGTGGCCGACCCGTTCGCGTTCGCGGGGCCGTTCCCGCAGCGGGTCTTGTGGCCGCTGCTGGCCCACGCCGCCGGCTGGTTCGGCATCGGGCCGGTCGCCTCCAGCCGCCTGTGCAGCGGTGCGCTGCTGGTGGTGGTGTGCTGGTTCGTGCGCGGCCGCGGCGCGGCCCTCGGCGACGCCGTGCTGCTGACGGCCGCGGTCGCCGCCACCGGCGCGGTGCAGGTCTACAAGCCGATGGTTTGCATGACCGCGGACACGCTGAACCTGCTGCTGCTGCTGCTGACCCTGCATCACGTCGACCGGCCGCGCGTGTTCTGGGGCCTCGTCGCGCTGGCGACGTTCAGCCACGAGATGGTGCTGTTCTTCGGCCCGTGGTTGTGGTGGCAACGGCTGCAGCACGGCGGCTCGTGGTGGCGCGACGGCCTGTGGCTCGCCGCCTGCGGGGCCGTGCACGGCGGTTGGCGCTACTCGATGCGCGCCGCCTACGACGCCAGCTACTACGCGCAGAACAACTTCTGGGTGCCGTGGGGCCTGCCGGCCTTGTGGCTGTTGTTCCTGCTGGTGGTGCTGGCCGAGTTCGGGCCGCTGCTGGTGGCGGCGGTGTGGGGCCTCTGCCGCGGCGAACACGGGCTCGGCGGCCGGCTCGGGCCCTGGCTCTATGCCGCCACGCTGCTGCTGCTGCTGGTGTTCGCCTACGACGTCATGCGCTTCGCCAGCTTCGTGGTGCTGCCGGTGTTGCTCGCCGGCGGGGCCATGCTGCGGCAGCCGCGCGGCCGGGCCGTCGCCGTGGCGCTCGTGGCGGCGGCGGTGGCCAGCTACCTGTGGGCGCACCCGGTGGCGAGCGAGCAGGGGGGCCGGGCCTTCACCGAGGTCAGCGGCGCGGTGCTGCCGCTGCTGCCACCGTCGGTGTTCGCCGGCCAGCGGCTCAGCGCCGGCGAAGGCCTCGACTTCCTGCTGGCGCTGCTGCGGGTGGCGCCCGGCCTGTGGGCCTGGACGGCGGCTGCGGCGGCCGGCGTGCTCGTCGGCGGCGTGCTGCTCGCGCGCTACGCCGTGCCCGGACCGGCGAAGCCCAAAGGCGGCGTGCCGGCGACGACGACGAAGGCCTCGCCGTAGCCGCGACCCTGCAGGTGCTGCAGCGAGCGGTAGGCGTTGAGGCCGGCGATGCTGTGGTCGTACTGGGTGTAGGCGAGCTGGCTGTGGTGGGCGAGCATGGCGCGGCGCTTCTGCTCCATCACCGGGCTGATGTCGACGACCACGTCGGGGATCATCGCGTTCCACACCTCGTAGCCGAGCGCGAGGCCGGCGAACGTGGCGCGCGCCAGCGCCCGCGTCACGACCGTGAACAGCGCGTGGTGGTCGGGGTGGCCCTCGCGTCGCCACGGCAGGTAGACGAGGCCGGGCTGGAAGTCGCGCACTGCCGCCGTGGCGATCGCCGCGGCGCGTTCGAGGTCGGCTTCGCTGAGCACGCAGCTGTCGGGGAAGCCCCAGAAGGCGACGTCGTCGACGCCGAGCTCGGCGAGGCCCTGGCGCGACTCGGCGCGGCGTTGCTGCGGGTAGCGGGCGGGGTCGAAGCGGCCTTCGGGGTCCCCGCTGGTGCCGTCGGTGGCGACGACCACGCGCACGGCGTCCCCTTGGCGGCGGTGCAACGCCAGGGCGCCGCCGGGGCCGCACACCTCGTCGTCGGGGTGCGGCGCGAACACCAGCACGCGCGCACGCGGCACGGCGCGCCACAACGCGGGCATCGGCGGCAGGTCGTTGGCTTGCATGCGGCGTGCGTTCTATCGCGGTCCCGGCCGCGGCGCGATCACCGCGTGCCGCCGGGAGCAGGGGCCGCCGACGGCAGGCAGGCGCCGTGCACGCAGCGGTGCACCATGTCGTCCTTGCAGTCGAGCTCCGGCAGCGGCAGGCAGCGGTCGTTGAGCGTCACCGAGTGCAAGACGGGCACGCGGCCCTCGAACGGCTGACCGATGGTGACCTTGCCGGGGTGGTCGGCGGGCAGGTCGGCGCCGTCGGGGCCGGCGAGCAGTTGCACGACCGGCCGATCGGGGCGGCTGGACTGGGCGACGACCATGCCGTGCGAGCCGTCGCGGAGCAGCACGCGGCTGCCGATCGGGAACAGGCCGAGCACGCGGGCGAACGTGCGCAGCCAGGCGCTGTCGAAGTCCTGCTCGCTGCGGAACATCACCGCGTAGGCCTCGATCGGCGTCAGCGCGTGCTTGTACGGGCGCACCGCGGTCAGCGCCTCGAACACGTCGCAGACGCGCACCAGGTTGCTGGTGCCGCTCGGCACCGTCGGCAGCAGCGGCTGTGGGTAACCCAGGCCCGACGGCCCCATGTGGTGGCAGAAGGCGGCGCCGATCGTGCGCGCGTCGATGCGTTCACCCTGCTCGAGCAGCAGCTGGGCGCCGAGCCGCGGGTGCTGCGCCATCAGGGCCCATTCTTCGTCGCTGAGGCGGCCCTGCTTGAACAGCACCTCCTGCGGCACCTTCGACTTGCCGATGTCGTGCATCAGCGCGGCGGTGCCGACGTGCACGAGCTGGTCGCGGCTGGCGCCGATCTCGCGCGCCACCTGCAGGGCCAGCAGCGCCACGCGCACCGAGTGGCCGACCGTGAAGCGGTCGACGTCGTCGTGGGTGGCCAGCGACAACAACAGGCTCGGCTCCTCGAACGACCGCAGCGTACGTTCGACGGCGTCGTTGGTGGCGTCGACGGCGAGCTCGAGGTCGCGGTAGGCGCGCAGGTGGTTCTGCTGCAGGCAGTCGGCGAGGTCCTGGTAGCCGTGCAGCGCGCGCGTGCGCAGGTCGCAGGTGCGGTCGCCGGGGTCGGCCGGGGTG
>JAEUHT010000231.1 GCA_016793265.1 Planctomycetota bacterium | reverse complement strand
GCCCCGGCTGGCTTCACCATGCACGAAGCGGCATCACGAGCTCCGGTCGAAGACCACACGCTGCTGCTCCTGCGCCGGCCGCGCCAGGACCTCGTGTTGGAGCTGACGCCGCCGCGCATCGTCCGCGGTCGGGTGCTCGCCGCCGACGCCCCGTTCGCCGGCGGTGAGGTCTACTGCGTC
This sequence comes from Planctomycetota bacterium, assembly GCA_016793265.1. GTDB lineage: Bacteria > Planctomycetota > UBA1135 > UBA1135 > UBA2386 > JAEUHT01. The sequence goes on along the minus strand of JAEUHT010000231.1, from coordinate 19,722 downwards.
GCCGCACGCAGCCCCGTGGACATGCAGCAGGCCCGCGTCGCGACCGACGCCGACGGCCGGTTCCGCGCCGCGGTGCAGGACGTCGCGGCCGGCGGCGCCCTGGCCGTGGAAGTGCTCGTCGCCAGCGACGGCTCGCTGTTGCGGCACGACTTCGAGCTGCCGGCCGGCGCGTCTGACCACGACCTCGGCGAGCTGCGGCTCGGCGGCGCGCTCGAGGTGACCGTCGTCGATGCCGGTGGCGAAGCCCTGCCCGGCGCGCGCGTGTTCGTGGCCGGCAATGCCGGCGAGAGCGCTGACGCCACCACCGACCAGAACGGCCGCGTGCACTTCCGGGCGGTGCCGGCGGCGGCGCGCGCCATGGTGGCCACGGCCCCCGGCTTCACGCGGGCCCGCGTCGACCTGCCGGCGACGGGCTCGATCACCGTATCACTGCGCCGTTGCCCCAGCCTGCGGGTGCGGGTGCTGGCCGCCGACGGCTCGCCGGCACCGGCGCTGGCGCTGCGCGTGTGCGCCGAGCGGCTGCCGTTCCGCAGCGTCGATGCGGCGGCGTTGGCCCTGGCCAGTTCGCCGTTCGCGGCGACCATGGACCTCGATGCGCGCGGCGAGGCCGAGCTCACCGACCTCGAGCCCGGCGTGCTGTTGCAGCTCACCGCGGTCGACCCGATGGGCAAGCAGCTCGCCAGCGCCGAGGCGACGTCGCCGCGCACCGACACCTGCGAGACCGTGGTGCTGACGACGGCGCAGCGCCCGTTCGCATTCACCGGCACGGTGCGCGACGGCGACGGCCGGCCGGTGCCGCGGGCGCGGCTGCACGTCGAGGGCGACGGGGGTGCCCGCCACGCGCGCACCGACGCCAGCGGCGGCTTCCGCCTCGACGGCCTTACCGGCACCGTGACCGGCGTGCACCTGGAGGTGAGCCACCCGGCCTACGTGACCTGGCTGCGCTCGGACCTCACGCTCACCGCCGACGACGCCCCGCTCGCTGTCGTGCTCGAGAGCGGCCGCCGCTTGGAGGTGCGTGTCGTGCAGGCCAACGGCGAGCCGCTCGACTTCGGCCTGCTGCTCGCCTCGCTCGACGGCGGCCGCGGCGACCTCGCCCAGCGCAGCGCCGCGGGCACCTTCGTCTTCGACATGCTGCCGCAGCGCGCGGGGCGCGTGTTCCTCGAGCTCGGCGGCCAGGAGCTCGGCACCACGATCGGCGCCCTCGACGGCTTCGTCGAGCTGCGCCTGCCCGAACTCGGCAGCGTCGCCGTGCACCACGATCCCGGCGACGACAACGGCACCCGGGTGCATGTCGCGGTGACCAACAAGGCGGGCAAACAGAGCCGCGAGTGGCTGCGCCCGGGCAGCAGCGTGCTGGTGCTGCCGCTGCCGCCGGGCGATTACCGGCTGCAGCTCGAACGCCGCCGCAGCGGCCGGCGCGGTGCCGAGAAGCTCGGCGAGCCGCGCGCGGTCACGGTGCGGGCCGGCGAGCAAGAGGAGCTGGTGTTGCCGTGAGCGCTCGGCTCACTCCGGGATCTCGAACAGCTCGTCCTTGCTGAGCACGTACCGCAGCTCGCTGACCGGCGCCGCGATCAGCCCCTGCTCGGGGTGCTGCGCCAGCCGCAGCTCGAAGTGCCACGGCGCGAAGCGGAACACCAGCGCGTGCAGCGTGCCGAAGCCGTGCCCCCCGCCGCGCTGCACGCTGCGCAGCACCTGCCAGGCTTCGCTGATGTCGATGCTGTGATCGCCGTCGCCGAGCAGGCCACCGAGCCCCTTGGTGAGCTTCGTCTCGCGGTCGAGGCTGTCGCGCGACGCCTTGCGGCCATCGTCCCGGCTGCGGAAGTGGTTGGTGACCACACACGGCCCGGTCGCGGCGCGCGCAAACACACTCTTGTCGGCGTCGGTCTCGAAAGCGACCTCCGGGGCGCCATCCGCCGGCACCTGCGGCAGCACGATGCGGGTCAGGAAGCCGGCCGGCGGGCTGGTATTGCCGAGCAGCTCCTGCGCCTCCCGGAACACCGCGGCCGGCTCGCCTTTGGCGCCGCGTTCGAGGATCGCGCGCGCGGCGGTGGCCGTCGGCCACGACGATGGCTCGGGCAACAGCGTGATCTTGGCGGAGCCCACGTGCAGGAAGGCCGCCACCCCGTCGTCGCTGACGCCGGTCACCGTGCCGACGAAGCCCGGCCACGTCACCGACGCCACCGCGCGCCCGCTCGGCAGGTGTTCGACCAGCACGACCGTGTGCTGCAGCATGTGGTCGCCCGTGAACGGCCAGTCGAAGTTGCGCGCCGTCAGCACGCCGCCGCCCTGCACCTCGTCGCCCCAGGCGGTGAAGCCGCTGCAGCCCATCAAGCCGAACACGTCGAGCGCGTTGGCGACCAACAGATCGTCGAGGTCGAAGTCGCGGCCGAAGCCCGGCAGCGTCAGGTCGACGCCCTTGTCGAGCAGTGCCTGATAGAGCGCTTCGAGCTCCGCCTGCACGTCCGCCGGGTACTCGATCAGCCGCTTCCGCAGCGACCGCGCCTGCTGCAGCAGCGGCTGGCGATCGGCAAAGCGCGCCGCGAACTCGCGAATGGCGACCTCGGTGACGGCCTCGGCGAGCAGGAAGCCGTGCGCGTAGCCACGTTCGGCCGGGCTGCCCCACACGTGCACGACCTTGAGCCCGCCGCGGTCGACGACCTTGCCGTGCACCTGGCGCGCGACGGCCGGCGCCGGCTCCTGCGCCGCAGTCGCCGCGATCAGCAGGCCGCCGAGCAGGAGCGTTCGCCACCGGGACGTCGTCGACATCATGACGGCATCGTGCCGCCCCCGGCTGCCACCGCAAGGCCGCCCCCCTCAGCGCCCGGCGGCGAGCCGCCGCCGCCACTCGGCCTCGATCTCGCGCACGCGGGCCGGCGTCAGCGGCGTCGACCGCGGCCGCAGCACGGTGCGGCGGTCCTCCACGGTGACGTTCGGCGCGAAGGCGTCGACGTACTCGTCGGGCGCCAGGCGCTCGTGCGCCATGTAGCGGAACTGCTCGAAGAACGGTGCGATCGCCGCCGCCTCGGCCAGCGTCAGCGAGTCATCGTGTTCGTGCGCGAACAGCAGCAGCAGGATGCGCACGTTCTTGTTCGCATCGGCGCCAGCCGCGGTGGCGTCGACGCCCCCCGGCGACAACGTCGGCGCCGGCGCCGCCGGGAAGCACGCCGCGAGCTCGGCCAGCGTCAGGCGGCCGTCGCGGTCGCTGTCGGCCGCGGTCAGCAACGCCGGCAGCGCCGGGGCCAGGAACGCCAGCGGCGGCCGCGCCGGGGTGCGTGCGGCGACCCGATCACAGAGCCCGAGCAGGTCGATCGAAGCGACGTCGGCGAGGCTCCACGACACGTAGCCCACGACCTTCGCCTTCACCACCGGCACGTCGTCGACCGCGGTCAGGTCGACGCCGCGGTGCTGGCGCGGCGGGTAGCTCCACAGGATGGCGTCCATCGACTTCTGGTGCGCCTGGCAGCGCACGCCGACGAACTGCATCTGCAGCCAGAGCTGGTCGCGGTCGTAGCCGCGCACCAGCGGCTGCAGCCAAGCCGGCAGCTTGTCGCCGAGCAGGTCGTAGTCCGGCGCCACGGCCGGCCGCACCAAGGCGAAGTGCAGCCAGCCCACCGCCGCGAACAGGCCATAGACGGCGACGCCGGCGGCGATCGTGCGCGGCCGCGCCGGGGTCTGCGCCAGCAGCGCGAGCAACGCCAGCAGCAGCAGCGGCATCAGGTAGCTGAAGACGCGGTACTCGAAGTGATCACCGCCGACGACGACCACGTAGTAGCCGACGTGCACCACCGAGGCCGCCACCGCCGCCAGCGCCGGCAGGTGGCGCGAGACCAGCGTGAGGAGGCGCAGCCGGCCGTTGGCGAAGTTGACCACGAGGCCCGCCACGACCATCAGCAGCCACGGCCACAGGCCCTGTTCGAAGGCGAAGCAGGCGAGGTAACGCAGGCCGGCCTGCGGCCAAGGCGCGGTGACCTTGGCGTAGTAGGTGTTCGGCAGCCAATCGCCGTAGAACGCGCGGCGCCACAGCACGTGCAGCAGCACGGCAACGAGCGGCAAGAGGCCGAGCAGCAGGCGCCGAGCGGCCAGCTGCCGCTGTTGCCGGAGACCGAGCGCCGCCGCCGCGGTCGCGGCGACCAGCAGCAGCCCGTCCGGCCGCACGAGCGCGGTCAACGCCGCCGCCGCCGACCAGACCGCGAGCCAGCGGGCGCCGCGCGCGGTCGGGGTGCGGAACGCGAGCAGCACCCAGGCGGCGAAGCTGAAGTTGAACAGCGCGGTCTCCAGGCCGCCGGTGAACCACTGCAAGAAGGTGCGGTTCGTGGCCAACGTCGCCAAGGCGAGGAGCGTCACCACCTCGGGCAAGCGCGAACCGTCGGCGCGCCGCACGCGGAACGCCGCCACCGCCGCCAGCGCGAAGGTGCCGAAGCCGATCAACACCGACAGCACGTTGGCGGCCACCGGCGGCTCGACGCCGAACCAGCTCCACACCGCCCACAGCAGCACCGCCCAGGCGAAGCTCGTGTAGCCCTCGACCGGCTGGAACGGCGGCGGATTCCAGCACAGGCCGTGGCCGTCCATCGCGTTCGCCACGTGGCGGAAGGTGATGAAGGCGTCGTCGCACTGAAACCACAGCAGGCGCACGCCGGACCAGGCGATGAGGGTCAGCACCGCGAGCCAGCACACGCGCGCAGAGGGGCGGCGCGGGGCAACCTGGCGCGCTCCGGAACGCAGGGCACACGGGGAGTGCGGCGGCATGCGGGGGCCGGCCATTGTGGGCGGTGCCGCCGGGGTTGCAAGGCGCGCCGCTGCGCGCGCTGGCGCCGCGTCGTCTATGGTGCGGACCGCGACGAATGCGCACCAACCAGGCTGAGTTCTACCGCGGCCTCGAAGCCGCCTCCGGCGCCCTGGCGAACGCCAAGGCGGACGCGGACGGCGGCGCGGCACCGCTCGCGATCGCCGTGCACGACGCGGTGACGCCGCTGCTCACCGCCGACGCGGCCAGCCACGCCTGCCGCGCCGGCTGCGCCGCGTGCTGCCACTTCCCGGTCGGCGTCACCTTCGCCGAAGCCCAACGCCTCGCCGCGGCGATCGCCGCCGAGGCTCGCCTCGTCGACCGGGTGCTCGCCGAAGCCGACGCCAGCGAGCCCCTCGCCTGGCCGCAGCTCGTCGGCCGACCGTGCCCGCTGTTGCTCGACGGTCGCTGTCGTCGCCACGAAGCCCGGCCACTGCCGTGCCGGGCCCTGGCCAGCCGCGACGCCGCCGCCTGCGAACGCGCCTTGACCGCCGCGGTCGAGGTGCCGCGCGATGAAGCCGCCAGCTGGCGCGGGCTCGGCGCCGGCGCCGCCCTGGCCAGCGCCGGGCCGGTCCACGGCCACCGCGAACTGCGCGCGGCGCTCGCTGCCGTGCTGCGACACCCGGCGGCGGCGGCCGCCGCCTTCCTCGCCGCGCGCGCAGCGCCGGGCAGTTGAGCGTGCGGCCCGCCGGGCCGGCCCCGCCACTCAGCTCTTGAGCTTCAGGCCCGAGCGCTGGCTGCCGGTGGTGAACTCCCAGAAGAAGTAGAGCGGGTCGGCGCCGCCGATCTGCATCATCACGCGCACCTGGTAGTGCGTGTTGGCGTCGAGCGGCTGCTTCGGGATCAGGAACAGCACGTCGCGCATGTCGCGCTTCTTGTTGAGCGGCACCTTCGGCGTGTGCACGAAGCAGTCGACCTCCTTCTTGCCGCGGTCGACCCAGGCGGTGTACTCCTCGCGGCCCTTGATGCAGAAGTTCTTGGCCGGCTGCTTGCCGCTCTTCCTGGCCTCGAACAGCTGGATGGTGCAGTCGCCGAGCCGCAGCGCGATCTCGTTCTGCAACTGCATGCTGATCGTGTAGCCGCACTTGGTGACGTCCCGCTGATCCTCGGGCTGGTCCTCGAGCGGGTTCGGCTCCTCGCGCGACGGGAAGCTGGTCGGCACGCCGGCCAGGTTGTGCGGCGGCCAGCAGACGAACTTCGGCGCCGTGGCCGGGTCGTAGGGCTCTTCGAGCGAGCCCATGTCGAGCACGCCGACCGAGAAGTCGCCTTCGAACACGTAGGCATAGCCGAGCCGCTTGATGTTGTGCTCGAGCATCGGGAAGCGGTGGTACGGGGTGCCGATCCAGCCGTCGACCGAGTCGCGGGCGAACTCGGGGCCGCGCGGGCCGTGCGCGGTGATGATGTTGCCGGCGGCGGCCTGCTGGCCGCGGCGCGTGAAGTCCTCGTGCGCCGGATCCTCTTCGTGGATCTTCAGGTTGACGTCCTGCTCCAGCTCGGGGTGGCGCGTGACGTAGCGCGCGTGCAGGTCGCAGCCGAGCGACGACTCGGCGTCCATCTCGCACTCGGCGAGCGGCAGCCACGAGCCTTCCGTCATGTTGCCGTCCGCCGGCCAGGTGAAGCCGATCAGCTGCTTGCGCACGAGGTTGATCTGATCCACCGCCGCGAGCTCCTCCTTGCTCGGACGCTCGGGCAGCAGCGGCGGGCCGTAGCCGGTGCCGAAGGCGACGCCGGAGTCGCCGCGCGCCCACTCACGCCACTCGGCGTCGATGGCCTCGCTCGACTTGCCGAACACCTTGACGACGACCGCCTCGACGTCTTCGAGGGTCGGGATCTTCTTGTCGGCGTCCGGCAGCTCGAGGAAGAACTCGATCCACTTGTCCGGGTAGGCCGCCATCATCCAGGTCATCATCGACCACGACTTCAGGCGGCAGTCGTTGCGGAAGCGCGCCAGCTTCTCGCGCGGCACCTGCGCCAGCGGCCAGTCCTGGTTCGACATCGCCTGGTCGCGCACCGTGCGCATCCACCAGTTGGTGCCCTCCGGCAGCTCGAGCGCGTCGTCGCCGACGGTGCCCTCGGGGATGGCGCCCCAGCGCGAGATCGAGGTGGCCTTCATGTACCAGGTCACCGCGTGCACGATGCCCTGGCCGATGCCGTCGTTGCGGCCGGCGAGCAGGCCGTCGAACCACAAGAACGCGATCAGGCGGTCCTGCACGACCCGCGGCGCCGCGGCGACCTGCACCACCGCCGGGCCTTCCTTCGCCCGCCACTCGGTGTTGATGAAGCGCATCGCCTCCTTGACGTCGCCACCGCCGTAGGTGTGCGGGTTGGCCTTCAGGAACTCCTCGCGCTCACGGCTGGTGCCGAGGAAGCCGAACCAGGCGTAGCTGCGCGTCGAACGCTCGACGAAGTGCAGCTTCTTGGCCAGCTCGTCGCCGAGCATGTAGACGCCGAAGTCGATGGCGCGCTCGGCCCACTTCGCCGAGTCGATCGCGTGCTCCTGGGTGCCGCGCACCCAGATCGTGAAGTGCTCCGACTTGGCGCCGTGGATGTCGAAGCTCGGCTTCTTCATCCAGTCCGGCGCCGCGGCGACGAGGTTCTGCAGCTCGATCGGCATCTGCTCCTCTGGCAGCGCCGTGACCTGGTAGTCCTTGCGGGCGATGCGCACGGCCTCCAGCTCGATCTCCTTCATGCGCTTGGCCATGACGATCTGCGGCGCGGTGCCGAAGAAGCCGGGGCCTTCCTGGTAACCGAGGGCCAGGTTGGCCTCCCGGTCCATCGCGTTGTAGTAGACCGCCTTCTCGAGGTGGTAGGTGGCGCGCGCCTGGCTGCCGGCCTCCTTGAGCTTGAGGCCGAGCTTCTTGTGCAGGTCGCTGAGCTTCAGCGAGGTCTTGGCCCATTCGTCCATGACCTTGAAGCGGCCCTCGTAGCTGGCCTTGTCGACCCACTTCTTGCGCTTCTCGGGCGGCAGCGGCACCCACTCGTTCTTCTCCTTGCGGAAGCCGAGCTCGCTGCGCGCGCCGCTCTGGTTGGGGTCGTACTGCAGCACGAGGTCGTAGGCCTGCTTGGCGCGCTGGCCGACCTTCTGCGACTTGGCGACGGCGGCGAAGGTCGACAGCTGGCCCACGCACTGGCGGACGAGCTCCTGCTCGTCCTTGGCGAACGCGTCCTGGGCGAGCGTCGGGCGCAGCACCGAGGCGAGGAACAGGAGACAGAGGAGCAGCGGGGTGCGGGGATTTCGGATCATCAGCGGACCGTGGGTGCCGGTTGGCGGGCGGACATCCTACGGACCAGGCGCGTCGCCTGCAGCGGAAACGCCAAAACGAAGCAGGCCGCGGCCGGGAGCCAGGCCCCCAGCCGCGGTCCGCGGGGTGTCGCCGGCAGGCCCGGGCCAGGCGCCGCGTTGGCGCCCGCGCCCCGCCGCGCCGCCGCTACTCGCCGAGCCGGGCCCGACCGGCGTTCGAGACGACGATGCCGAGCGCGTTGGCGCCGTCGAGCACCGCCCACTGGTGGAACAGCTCGGCGCCCATCAGGCCGATCGAGTTCGGCACGGCGAACGGGCGCGACGCGGTGCCGGTGCCCGACGTGATGACCAGGTCGAGCAGGTCGGTGGACGCCAGCAGGCTGCAGCCCGGCGCGTTCGGCAGCGGCGCCGGCAGCGGCAGGCCACCCGAGCTGGTATCGGAGGTGCCGCTGATCAAGAGGGCGATCGTCGACGACAGCGCGTCGGCGAGCGTGACCGAGTAGGAGCCGCCGAGCGTCGGCACGCCGCTGTTGGCGAGCGCCGGCGTCTTGCCGCCGCCGCTGCCGGTGCAGATCACGCGCCACGACGGCCGGTTGACCAGCCCCGACAACGTCCAGCTGCCGGTGACCGGCGTGCGGTAGTAGCTGGTGCCGCTCGCCACACCTCCCGCCACGAGCTGCGACAACACCACCGTCTGCGCCGAGCTGTTCATCGACACGTAGAACGTGCCGGTGACGTTCACGGGCGAGGCGAAGGTCGCCGTGTAGAAGCCCGCGGTGGCCCCGACCGTCAGCGTCGTCGAGGCCAGCGGCGTCGTCGACGGCACGCCGCCGACGCTGGCGTAGATGTGCGCCGGCACCACCACCTGCGCAGCCCCCGTGGTGCGCGTGTAGAGGTCGAAGCCGGTGACCTGCAGCGAGCCGGTGCTCGGCACCGTGTAGCAGTACTCGTAGACGCGGGTGTCGCCGGTCAACGCACCGCCGCTCGGGTTGAGCTGCGCGCAGTAGGCCGGCAGCGGCACCGAGCCGGGGCAACCCTGGCCGTAGTTGGCGAAGCTCGCGAACACCGGCGGCACGCCGGGCTGGCCGGTGCCGCCGCTGACGACGAGGCCGTAGTCGGCGTCGACGGCGGGCGTCTCGACGTGCGCATCGGCGACGACCATGGTCGCCTTGACGTCGACGTGCCACACGCCCGCCTGCGGGTTCGCCACGATCACGCATTCGATCGGGTTGGTGTCGTCCTCGACGCCGCCGGCGACCGAGAAGTTGCCGTCCCAGAGGCCGTTGTTGCCCCAGTAGGCGGTGCCGTTCGGCGCCGTGACGCGGATCGACAGGTTGTTGATCAGCGTCTTCGCTGCCGCCGGGTTGGCGGCCGGGTCGGCGTGCACCATCACGATGTTGAGCTGCGGCTGGCCGGCCGCCACGGTGATGTCCCAGCGGCTCACGTCGCCTTGCGCCAGCACGTCGGTCTCGTCGACGACGAAGGTCTGGAAGCGGTTGTCGTACATCTTCTGCAGGTTCGGGAAGCCCCAGCCCTGGTGCTCACGCCGGTTGTCACTGCTGGCCTGTGTGAACGAGTACTGGCGCGCGCTGGCCGCCTGCAGCGCCTTCAGGGTCGTGAACTTGGGCCGGTTCTGGTGCGTGTTGCCGCCCGGCACCCGCAGCGGGTTGCCGAACAAGCCGACGCCCGGCGACACCTCGTGGGTGAACATCTGGATCGCCAGCACGTCGTGGCCGGCGACGATCGGCGTCGCGCCCGAGGTGCCGCCGAACGACGCGTACCAGTCGTTGGCCGAGTAGCCGGCCGAGCCGGTGAGGTCCGAGGTGCCGGTGGCGTCGTAGAAGGCGCACAGGTCCGGCTTGATGCGGCCGTCGGCCGCCGGGCCGCGGCTGGCGCCACCACCGAGGTAGCTGTCGTCGAGCGGGTTGCTGTTGTCGTAGTGCTGCACGCCGCCGATCGAGAAGACGTTCTTCGCCCACGCCTGCGGCCGCGACAACTGGCTGCCGGTGTTGCTCTGGCTCTGTGTCCAGGCGATGCCGTGATCGAAGATGATGTCGTCGGTGTCGGCCGAGACGGCCGTGTAGGTCGTCACCTGGGCGTCGCCCCACGACGCCGTGGTGTGGTCGATCTGGTAGGTGTTGACCAGCGCCTCGATGACCTGCCAGCGCGAGTAGCCCGCGGTGACCGAGCTGTACTGGGTGAAGAACTTGCTGCAGTTCGGCGCCATGCCGCGCACGGCCGGATTGCTGGTGCCGTTGCCGAACACGATGCCGGCCGTGGCATGACCGTGGGTATCGGCGCCGCCGCCGCTGAGCACGTTGGTGACGCCGCCCGTGAAGTCGTAGTGCGTGGCCTCGAGGCCCTCGTAGATGTGCACGTTGACGCCCTGGCCGCTGTAGCCACCCGCGGTCTCGATGTAGTTCGCGCCGCCCTGGATGCGGGCGTTGTCGACGTCCTCACCGGGCGGCGTCCACGCCTCGGCCCACAGCACCTCGTCGAAGCCGACGACCTGCTGCAGCTGCGCCCCGGTCAGGCTCACGGTGTAGAGCAGCGAGCCGGGTTGTTCGTGGTCGATGGTGCCGCCGATGGCGAGGACCTTGGCCTTCAGCGCGGGCTTGTCCTTGTGCTTGTCGGCGACAACGAGGTGGTAGCGCACCTTGGCTTCGCCGGCGAGCGCGTTGCCGGCGAGCAGGCGCGGATCGAGCCGATAGAACGGGTGGTAGGCGCCGACCCAGCGCACCGCCGGCAACTGCCGCAGGGTGGAGAGCTCGGCCGCGGCCAACCGCACGACGTAGCTGACGTCGGGCAGGAAGCTGACGATCTCGCCGCCGAGCTCGCGCAGCACGTCGCGGTCGGCCTGCGTCGGCAACGCGCGGAACTGCACGATCCACAGGTGCTGTTCGGCACCACTCTGCAGCGCCGAGGGCACGGCCAGCGGCGCGACGAGGGGATCGAAGGTGCCGGCTTGCAGGCGCAGGTTGGTGCCGATCGCAGCGGCGGTCGGCGCCTGGGCCGTGGCGGAGAGGGCGGCGAGGCATGCCGCCAACACGAGCAGGGATGCGGGTCGTTGCATGGGGTATCGGGCTCGGGGCGAGACAGGGCGCACGAGCTTAGCCCGCCCGGCCGGCGCCGACAGCCCCGGAACCGCGGCGCCACCGCCGCCCGCTTCACCGCATCTGCAGGTAGCGGCCGCCGGAATCGAGCGCCAGCCACTCCAGCACCTCGAGGCTGCCGCCGACGGCGATGGTGTGGATCTTGACCCGGCGGTGCCGGTTCCACGCCGCGATGTCCTCGCGGATGCGATACGGGTCGATCTGCTCGCCGGCGGTCGGCTCGCCGTCGGACAAGACGAAGATGGTGTCGACGTCCTTGTCGGCGAACGCCTCCTTGACGGCGTCGTAGAGGTTGGTGCCGCCGGCGGCGCCGAGCCGTTCCACCCAGGCCAACGCCTCGTTGCGGCTCTGCTGAGTGTTGACGCCGATGCCCTCCTTCTGCCAGCGGGCGACGCCGTTGGAGAAGGTCAGCACGTTGAACAGCGCCCCCGCTTCGAGGTTCTTGATCGCCAGCGCCAGCTCCTCCTTGGCGACGTCGATGCGCGAGGCCGGGCGCTTGCCGACCGTGCGGCCGTACATCGACTCCAGCATCGAGCCCGACACGTCGAGCACGAAGATCACCCGCTGCGACTCGACCTTGATGCCGAAGAACTTCGACTGCGCCACCGTGCGCTGCGTCAGCCGGCGCCGCTCGCGCGCGGCCGCGGCCTGGTCGAGCTCCTTCTCGGTGACGACGGTGAACTGCTCGGCGGCCGCGGCCCACCACGCCTGCCACTTGCCGGCGTCGGTCTCGAACGGCTGCGCCGTCAACCGCCACAACACCTCGCCGAGCCGCTTCTGCAGGCGGCCCTGCTCGAGCCCGATGCGCTCGACGAACTTCGCCACCACCGACTTGTCGGCGAGCGGCGCCAGCGCGTCGATCGCCTGCAGCCGCGTCGACCAGTCGACGTGCTCGAGCGCCACCAGCAGGGCTTCGAGCTTCTGCTTGTCGCGCGCCGCGCCGAGCGCCTCGACGGCGGCGTTGCGCACCTCGCGGTCCTCGGCGCGGGTGTAGGCGGCGAGCTGCTTGAGCCAGGCGCTGCTGCCGCCGTGGATGCGGGTCATCGCCTCGATCGCCAGCCGGCCGTCCTCGCTCAGCTTCGGCTTGTCGAGCATCGCCTGCAGCACCGGCAGCGAATCGCGGTCGCGGCGCTCGCCGAGCACCTGCGCGGCGGCGCGGCGCACCTCGAGCGCTTCGGCGGCGAGCTCCTTGCGCACCGCGGCGAGGCCCTTGTCGTCGACGGCGCGGCCGGCGGCGAGCAGCGCGAACTCACGTTCGTGCGGCTTGCCCTTGCCGATCGCCTTGACCAGCTTCTTGTCGGTGGCGTCGTCGGCGAGGTTGCCGATCAGCGCCGCCATCGCCGCGCGCAGGTCCGCCGGCGTCTGCGCGTCCGGCTTCTTGGCCAGCGCCAGCAGCTTCGGCACCGCCTTGGCGCGCTCGCGGTCGACCAGGATGCGCGCCGCCTCGGCGCGATCGGCGCCCGGGAAGTCCTCGCGGCCCAACATCCACTCCGCCATCTCGGCGGCGCGCGGCATCGACTGCTTCTGCATCCAGCCGAGCACCGCGCGGCGGATCTTCGGGTCGGTCTCGCGCTTGAGGCCGTCGACCAGCTCGGCCTCGCCGGCGAACGGCAGCAGCGCCTTGCACGCGATCAACCGCACCGAGTTGAGCTCGGGCGCCGCGATGTCGCCCTTGGTGTTCTTGCGCTGCTTCATCTCGACGTTCCACAAGAAGCGGTAGAACGTGGCGTCGTCGGCGCTGGCCATGCGGGCGTGGGCGGCGAGCGCCGGTTCGCGCAGCGCGTCCGGCGCCTCGGCCTCGACGATCTTGCGCAGCAGGGCCTTGCCGATCGTCGGCGAGCGGCCGAGCACGTCGATGGCGGCGAGGCGCAGCTCCTCCTCGTCGCTGCCGGTGGCGATCGCGGCGACCTTGTCGAGCGCCGGCTGTTCGGCGTCGGCGACGCCGACGAAGTGCGCCATCGCGCGCACGACCTCGCGGCGCAGCAGCAGCGTGCTGAGCCCGTCGTAGGCCTTGGCCAGGCCGGTGGCGGCCTCGCGCGTGCGCGCGGCGGCGATCTTCTCGACCACGGCGACGTCGCAGTCGTCCTTCTGCATCAGCAACTGCTGCAGCAAGGCGGCAGGGTCGTCCTGCGCCCACAAGAATGCCGGCAGGAGGCAGGCGGAGAGCAGACAACGCATCGGGGACACCACACACCTCGCGCCGCTCGGCGGCGCCGTTCAGGGCCGGGCGATCGTCGAAGGTGTCGGCGCGAGCGTCAAGGGAAGGCCCGCCCGGCTGGCGCCGCCGGTCGCGCCCGATCCGCGCCCCGGGCCGAAGGGATCGTTGCGCCGCCGGGGCCCGAGGGCGATCGTGGCCGGCCGCGTGACCCCCGAGACCCTCTACCTCGCCCTCGTGCTCGGCGCCGCCCTGGTGTCGTTCTACCTGCAACGGCTGTGCACCGACGTCACCGCGCTGCTGGTGATGCTGGCGCTGCTGGTGCCGTGGCGGCCGACGCCCGACGGCCTGGCGGCGATCCTGACGCCGACGCAGGCGTTCCACGGCTTCGGCAGCCCCGCCCGGGTGATGGTGGCGGCGATGTTCGTGCTGTCGGCGGCGATGGTGCGCACCGGCGCGGCGCAGCTGATCGGCGGCCGCCTGCTCGCCGCCGGGGCCGGCAGCGAGCTGCGCTTCCAGGCCACCGTGCTGGTGCTCGTCACCACCTTCTCGGCGGTCGTCAACGACACCACCACCGTGCTGGTGTGGATGCCGCCGGTGATGGCGATCTGCCGCGAACGCGGCTACTCGCCGTCGCGCGTCTTGATCCTGCTCGCGTTCGGCTCCTTGCTCGGCGGCCAGTGGACGCTGATCGGCACCCGCAGCAACGTGATCCTGTCCGACTACCTGCGCGCGCGCGGCGGCGACGGCCTCGGCTTCTTCGCCTTCACGCCGGTGGCGCTGCTGGTGTTCCTGGCCTGCGCGGCGTGGTTCCTCTTGGTCGGCCGGCGCTTCCTGCCGGCGGCGGCGCCGAAGCCGACGCTGGAGAGCCGCTACGAGGTCGCCGAGTTCCTGACCGAGACGATGGCCGAACCGGGCTCGCAGTTCGTCGGCAGGACCCTGGCCGAACTCGACCTGCCGGGCCGCGAGGTCACCGTGCTGCAGGTCATCCGCGGCGCCGAGTTCCTGCCGCCGAGCCCGTGGCTCAAGGTGCTGCCGCACGACGTGCTGGTGATCCAGGGCCGCATCACCGCCATCACCGACGCGCTGCAGCAGGGCCTCAAGGTGAAGGAGGAGCTGCGCGTCGACGACAAGACGCTGCGCTCCGCCGACCTGCGCATGGTCGAGGCGATCCTGCCGCCGGACAGCGAACTGCTCGGCCAGAGCCTGCGCGACCTCGACTTCCACCGCCGCTACGGCGTCAGCCCGCTGGCGATCAGCCGCGCCGGCCGCTCGCTGCGGGAACGGCCGCTGGCGGTGCCGCTGCGCAGCGGCGACTCGCTGCTGCTGGTCGGCCACGAGGCCGAGCTCAAGCGCCTGCGCCTCAACCCCAACCTGCTGCTGCTCGAATCGCGGCTGCTGCCGACCACCGGCCGCGGCCCGGCCCTCTTGGTGCTGGCGATCATGGTGTCGATGGTGCTGGTCAGCGCCACCGGGCTGTTGCCGTCGGCGGTCGCGATCCCGGCGGCGGCGATGATCGCCGTGCTCACCGGCTCGGTCGGCATGCGCTCCGCCTACGAGGCGATCGACCTGCAGGCGCTGGTCATCGTCGGGTCGTTGATCCCGTTCGGTGAGGCGCTGCAGCAGACCGGCGCCGCGGGCTGGCTCGCCAACGGCGTCGCCGCTGCGTTCGCCGCCAGCTCGCCGCAGCTGCTGCTGGGCGCGCTGCTCGGCTTCGCGGTCCTGCTGACGCAGCTGATCGAGAACGCCGCCGTCGCCGCGATCCTGGCGCCGATCGCCTACGAGGTGGCGAGGTCCGCCGGCTGCCATCCGGAGCCGTTCCTGCTCGGCGTCGCCATCTGCGTCTCGGCCGCGTTCGTGACGCCGGTCGCGCACGAGTCGACGCTGCTGGTGATGGGCCCCGGCCGCTACCGCTTCCGCGACTACCTCGTGCTCGGCGCGCCGTTCGCGCTGCTGACCTGGCTGGTCACCACGCTGGCGCTGCCGCTCTGCATGCCGCTGCGCGGCTGAACGGCGGTGGCGCGCGGGGCCACGGCGGCGTCGAAGCCGCCGCCCATCGTGTGGCAGACGTCGATGGTGCCGAGCAGCAGATCGAGCTCGACGTCGAGCCGGGCGTGCTCGGCGGCCAAGAGCCCACGGCGCGCGTCGAGCAGGTCGAGGTAGTTGCCGGCGCCGGCGGCGTGGCGCGCCGCGGCGGCGCGTTCGGCCGCGGCCAACGCGGTGCGGCGGTGCTGCTGCGCCACGGCGGTGGCGCGGCTCGCCGCCAGCGCGCCGAGCGCATCGAGCACCTCGCGGAACGCCGTCTGCACGGTCGCCGCGTAGGTCGCCTCGGCACCCAGCCGGCGCGCCTCGGCGCCGTCGACGGCGGCGTCGATCTTGCGCAGGCCGAACAGCGGCTGGGTCAGGCCGGCGGCGAGGTTCCACACCGTCGACGGACTCACGAACAGGTCGTGCAGCGCCTTCGATTCCTGCCCCACCGAACCGGTGAGCCGGATGGTCGGGAAGTAATGGGCCCGGGCCTCGCTGACGCGGGCGGCGCTGGCGGCGAGGCGGGCCTCGGCCGCGCGCACGTCGGGGCGGCGCTGCAGCAGGTCGGACGGCAGTTCGGCGGGCACCGCGGGCGGCGTCGGCAGCACCGCGGCGCGCTCGACGGTGGCGGCGGCGAGTTCGCGCGGCGTGGCGCCGACCAGCTGCAGCAGCGCGCGTTCGCCGGCGAGCACGGCCTCGGCGGCGCGCGGCAACAGCACGGCGACGTCGGCGAGCTCGGCCTCGGCCTGGTGCACCTGCAGCGCCGTGTTGGTGCCGCCGCCGCGGCGGGCGGTGACGACCGCGAGCGCATCCTGGCGGTTCTGCACCGTGCGCTGCAGCAGCTGCAGCCGCTGCTCGGCCACGATCACCCGGCAGTAGGTCGCGGCGACCTGCGCCGCCAGCGAAGCTCGCACGGCGGCCATCGCCTGCTGGTCGGCGGCGAGTTCGGCCAGCACGGCGCGTTCTCCGGCGCGGATGCGGCCCCACAGGTCGACCTCGTAGGTCAGGTCGAGGCCGACGCTGTGCGTGAAGTTGCGGCGGTCGACGATCGGGAAGCGCGGGAAGGCGCTGCGGTCGCTGGTCTGCGACCGGCCGGCGCCGAGCCGCGCGTCGATCAGCGGCAGCAGGTCGTCGGCGGCGCGCGCCGCAGCGGCCGCGGCGTCGACGTTGGCGGCGGCGGCCCGCAGGTCCTGGTTGGCGGCGAACGCACGTTCGATCAGGGCCACCAGCCGATCGTCGCCGAACTCGCGCCACCAGTGCGCCAGCATCGCCGGCGCCGGCGCCGTGGCCGCTGGCAGCTCGAACGTCGGCGGCGGCGCGTCGGGACCGACCGCGCAGGCGGCCAGCACGAACGACCACGACAGGGACAGCGGCAGGTGCCGCGAGCGGGCAGGTCGGTTCACGGGGCCTCCGTCGCCGCCGCCGGCTTCGGGTGGTGATGGTGGTCGCGGGTGGTCAGCCGCACGAACAGCGGCACGAAGAAGATCGCCAGGAAGGTCGCCGTCAGCATGCCGCCCATGACGCCGGTGCCGACCGACTGCCGGGCGCCCGCGCCGGCCCCGACCGAGAACGCCAACGGCAGCACGCCGAGGATGAACGCCAACGACGTCATCAGGATCGGCCGGAAGCGCTGCCGCGCCGCCTCCACCACCGCCTGCAGCAGCGGCTCGCCGTCGCGCATCTTGTGCACGGCGAACTCGACGATCAGGATCGCGTTCTTGGCGGCGAGCCCGAGCAGCGTGACGAGGCCGATCTGGAAGTAGACGTCGTTGGTGAAGTCGCGCAGCTTGACGGCGAGCAGGGCGCCGAAGGTGCCGAACGGCAGCGCCAGCAGCACCGCGAACGGCAGCGACCAGCGTTCGTACTGCGCCGCCAGGATCAGGAACACCATCAGGCCGGCCATCAGCAGGGCGAAGCCGCTGGCGCCGCCGCTGCGCTTCTCCTGCAGCGAGGCGCCGCTCCACGCCAGCGAGAAGTCGGGCGGCAGCACCTCCTTGGCGATCTGCTCGACCAGCTGGATGGCCTGGCCGGAGCTGGTGCCGCGCGCGCCGCTGCCGAACAGCTTGACCGCCGGCAGGTTGTTGAAGCGGCTCAGCGAGTCGGGCCCGGCCGTGTAGCGCACCGAGGCGAACGCGCTCATCGGCACCATGGCGCCGCGCCGCGAGCGCACGTGCAGCGCCTCGACGTCGGCCGGCGCGCGGCGCTGCTCGGCCACCGCCGACAGCAGCACCTGCCAGTTGCGCCCCGCCTTGGTGAAGTCGTTGACGTAGACGGTGCCGAGCGTGGCCGCCAGCGTGTCGAACGCCTCGTCGACGTCGACGCCGAGCGCCGCCGCACGATCGCGGTCGACGTCGACGTGCAGCTGCGGCGTGTGGGCGCGCCACAGCGTCTGCACCATGCCGAGCCGCGCCGCCTCCTGGCTCGACCGCACCACGAACTGCTGCACGACCTCGGCCAGGCGCGCGGGCCCGCCGGGGCCACGGTTCTGGATCCAGGCCTCGAAGCCGCCGCTGTTGCCGAGGCCGAAGATCGCCGGCGGGTTGAACGCCAGCACCAGCGCCTCGCTGAGCCCCTGGGCCTTGCCGAACAGCTCACCGACCAGCATGTCGGTGGTCACGCCGGGACGTTCGTCCCAGTGCTTCTGCGAGACGAACATCGTCGCCGCCGAGTTCTTGTAGCCGCCGCCGAGGAAGTCGAAGCCGGCGAAGGCCGTGCAGTCCTGGTTGGCGGGGTTCGACAACACGATCTCGCTGACCTGCTTCACCACCGCGTCGGTGCGCTGCAGCGAGGCGCCGTCGGGCAGGTAGATGGCGGCGATGAAGTAGCCCTGGTCCTCCCCGGGCACCAAGGAGCCCGGCACCAGGCGCCAGAGCTGCACGGTGCCGCCGACCATCAGCAGGAACAGCACGAGGCCGGCGACGGCGTGGCGGGTCAGCCAGCCGACCGCCGCGGCGTAGCCGTCGCCGGTGCGCTGGAAGGCGCGGTCGAACCAGCGGAAGAACCAGTTCTTGCCCTTCTCCTGCGGCTTCAGGAACACCGCGCAGAGCGCCGGCGTCAGCGTCAGCGCGACGAAGCCCGAGATCGCCACGGCGATCGAGATCGTCACCGCGAACTGGCGGTAGAGCACGCCGGTGAGGCCACCGAGGAAGGCGATCGGGATGAAGGCGGCGACCAGCACCAGGACGATCGCGACCACCGGCCCCGACACCTCCCGCATCGCCGCCACTGCCGCCGCGCGCGGCG
Organism: Planctomycetota bacterium; assembly: GCA_016793265.1. Classification (GTDB taxonomy): domain Bacteria; phylum Planctomycetota; class UBA1135; order UBA1135; family UBA2386; genus JAEUHT01. Next base: position 1,153 of record JAEUHT010000231.1, on the reverse strand, counting down.
ACAGGTGCTTCTCGTGCATCAGGCGCTCGACGTTCTCGAGCACGACGATGGCGTCGTCGACGACGATGCCGATCGCCAGCACCATGCCGAACAGCGTCAGCGTATTGATCGAGTAGCCGAGCAGCAGTAGGCCGGCGAAGGTGCCGATCAGCGACACCGGCACCGCCAGCGCCGGGATCACCGTCGCGCGCCAGCTCTGCAGGAACAGGACCACGACCAGGAACACCAGCAGCATCGCCTCGCCGAGCGTCTTGACGACCTCGCGGATCGACACCTCGACGAACCGGGTGGTGTCGTACGAGATCGACTGCGCCAGGCCCGGCGGGAAGTCCCGTTCGAGCTCGTGCAGCCGGTCGCGCACGGCCTGGCCGACGTCGAGCGCGTTGGCGCCCGGCTGCAGGAAGATGCCGATCAGCGTCGCTGCGCGGTTGTTGACGTGACCGATGAAGTCGTTCTTCTGGGCGCCGAGCTCGACGCGGGCGATGTCGCCGAGCCGCACCATCGCGAACTCGTCGGTGGCGCGCACGACGATGTCGGCGAACTGCTGCGGCGTGCTCAACCGGCCACGCGTGGTCAGCGTGTAGACGAGCTCCTGGCCGGACTCGATCGGCTCCTCGCCGATCTTGCCGGGCGCGAACTGCGCGTTCTGACCGGCGATCGCGCGCCGCACGTCGCTGGCGGTGATGCCGAGCTGCGCCATGCGGTCGGGCAAGAGCCAGACGCGCATCGCGTAGTCCTTGGCGCCGAAGATCTGCACGTTGGTGGTGCCCGGCACGCGCTTGAGCTCGTCGAGCACGTTCAGGGTCACGTAGTTGCTCGTGTAGAGGTCGTCGAGCGACCCGTCGGGCGAGGTGAAGGCGACGACCTGCAGGACCGACGACGAGAACTTCTCGACGACGACGCCCTGGCGCCGCACCTCGTCGGGCAGCCGGGCCTCGGCCTGCTTGACGCGGTTGTTGACGTCGATCGCGGCGCGGTCGACGTCGGTGCCGGTCTCGAAGGTCACGTGCAATTCGAGGTAGCCGTTGCTGCCGGACGTCGAGTCCATGTAGAGCAGGCCCTCGATGCCGCTGATCTGGTTCTCCAGCGTCGCGGCGACGGTCTGCTCCAGCACGGCGGCCGAGGCGCCGGGGTAGTTGGCGCGCACGATGAC
>JAEUHT010000047.1 GCA_016793265.1 Planctomycetota bacterium | reverse complement strand
GGTAGCAGGAAGCCCTGCCGACGATCCTCTTGCTCGCGAAACGATCCCATGGCCTCCCTACGATAGAGGCCAGTGCGGCAGGGTTTTGTTCGCCCCTCAATCTTCAGCCGCGGGCTCTCGTCCCGTGGCGCAGACTCCTAGCAGCGCACCCAGATCGAGGCGACCTGGCCCGTGGTGCGCTCGGGCTCCGGCGCCAGGTCGCTGGCGAACGGCGCCGTTCGTTGCCTTCGCACCGGCAGTTCGCCGAGCAGCCGTTCGAGCTTGGCGAACTCGGCAGCGGTCTGGTCGACGACGACCAACCAGCCGCCCGGCCGCAGGCTGGCCACCGCCCGCTGCAGCAGCCGCCGCGGACGCAGGCGCGACAGCGGCGTGCCCCAGGCGAGGCAGGCGTAGACCGAGAGGAACGGGAAGAACAGGCTCACCACGTCCTGCGGCGGCAGCCGCAGCGCGGTGCAGTCGGCCACCGCGAACGACACCCCGTCGCCGGCCAGCCGGGCATGGGCGCGGGCGTGGTCGGCGCGCGAGTGGCCGTCGCGATAGAGGCCGTGGCCGTCGAGCTCGAAGCCGCGCAGCACCACCTGGCGGCGGCCCCCGCCGTGGTGCGCGAGCCAGCGCTGCAGCGCCGTGGCGTAGTGGAAGTCGCCGCTGCCGAAGTCCGCCGCGCGTACGGTGCCGTCGGCTCCGGCCGGCAGCTGCAGCCCGTCGGCGAGCCGCAACAGGCCGTCGAGCCGGGCCAGGTTGCTGCGCAGGATCGTGCGCGTCGACCGCGCCGTCAGCGGTCCGAGTTCGAAACCGCGCCCGAGCCGCGCCGCGAGCGCCTGCGCCGGCGCCGCGTCGAACAGGCCGTGCTTGGCCTCATCGCCGAGGGGCGCCTCGCCGCGGCTCCAGCAGAGGCAGGAACGCAGCAGGAAGCCGAGTTCGAGCGCGGGCGCGCGCAGCAGGCCGAGGCCGAGGCGGAGGACCGGGGGCATCAGCCCCCTCATCGGCTTCCCGGCGCCCCTGGCCGCAGCCGGCGCGACGCCCGGGGGCGTTCACATGCCGATCGTGATCTGGGTGCCGTTCGAAGCCACCAGGTTGGCCGGCGTCATCAGCGAGAACGCCAACGACTGCGCAGCAAACGACAGCCCGATCAGGCCCACGCTGTTCGGGATCGGCAGCACGAGCGAACCCGTGTCACCTGCCACCGGGAAGGTGAACGAACCGAGGTCGGAAGTCGTGTAGACGTTGCAGCCCGGCATGCCGAGGAAGCCCAGGTCGATGCCGGGCAGGGCCCCCGTGCCGAAGAACAAGAAGGCCAGCGGCAGCACCGGCGGCACCTTCGTGGTCGAGAACGCGAAGCTGGAGTTGCCGAGCGTCGGCAGCCCGACGCCGGTCAGCGCGAGCCCCTCCTGCGAGAGGTCGCCGAGCGTCAAGGACGCCGCCAGCGCGGTGCTGAGATCGACGGGGCCCGAGTCCGGCGATGCCCCGCCGACGGAGTAGCCGACCAGGTAGCTGCCGCCCGAACCCACCATCGCCGCATCGTAGATCAGGGTGATGTCCCCCGTGCTGAGGTCGAACTGACACTGGCAGTAGTTCGGCGACGTCGTGTTGTACGAGTAGACGCCGTTCCAGGTCACGTAGGCGAAGCCGCCCGCCTGCTCGAACAGGATCGAACCGCTGCCGCCGGCGGTCGGGTTCAGGTCGTGCCAGAACGGGGCGATCGTCGTGTTCGCGAAGGCCAGGAAGTTGGCGACGACCGGGGCGTAGGCGACGCCGTTGCCGGTGCTGGCCAGCGCGATGCGGCCGTTCGAGCAGACGGTCAGCGCCGACGTGGTGCCGCCGGCGACGGGCATCGCCGATGAGAGCGTGACGGTCTGCTCGATGTCGTCGCCGGCGGCGATGACGGTCGGCGACACGTGGGTGAACAAGGAGCCCGGCATGGCGTCGGTCACGAAGTAGCCGGTCCCCGTGCGCAGCATCGAGATGGTCTTGCCGGCGAGGTCGAACGACGACGACGCGGCGAAGAACTCGTAGAGCGAGTCCTTCGCGTCGACACAGCCCGTGCCGTAGTCCTGCGTCGAGGCACAACCGCTGAACGGCACCCGCACGAAGCTCCAGCCCGGGGCGCCTGGCAGCAGCAGCACGCTGCTGTCGGCGAGGTCGAAGGTGTCGGCGACGGTCAGCTCCTCGAAGATGGTCGGATCGGGGGTGGCGCCGCCGAGCGACAGGTCCGAGGCCGTCGGCAGCGTCGCACCACCGCCCGAACAGGCGCCGATCAGCGTCGCGCCGCCCGTCGTCGCGTGGTTGGTCATGCCCGCTTCATAGAAGAACTGCACCTGGCCGGACGGCAACATCTGCAGCTGGAACGTGAACACGGGCAAGCCGTCGGCGGCCAGCGCGTAACACTGCGCGTTGGACCACGTCACCGTGCACATCGAGGCGGTGGCGTTGACGTAGCACTGGCCGCCGTTGCTGGCGCGCACGTCGAGGTCGGTCCAGAACGGCGCCAGGCGCGGGCTGCCGCTGGCGAGCTCGGCGGTCGTGGCGCTGTAGTCGGCGGCCCCAGGCAGCGGCACCCCGGCGTTGGACAAGAACACGTACCCGTTCGTGCAGACGTGCACGTCGGTGTAGGTCGTGCCGTTCAATGGGAAGGCGAAGCCGATCGGCTGGATCGCGAACATGGTGTCGTCGCCGAGGCCGATCGCCGTACCGTAGTTGCGGTCGATGCAGTTCTGGGCGGCGAGGGAGCTCGCGAGGGTCAGCGCGAGCGCGCTGGTGAGAGGGTGGCGCATGATCGTGGGCATGGAGTTCAGGGCGACCGGCTTCGCGCCGGCGCCGATGTCGGGGGACGATCGCACAAGAGCTGCCGCTTGGGAACTGCCCACGCCGAGGCAACTGCGACGAGCCCAGGCCCGCGGCGATGCACGCTTCCCCGCATCCGTTGCCACGCGTAGCCTGCTCGCGAGTTGTGCCGCACCCCGCGGCCCCGTCCGCGCCCCTGGCATGCAGCTCGTCATCCGAGAGAACGGCAAGAACCCGCGTGAAGTACCGCTGGCAGCGGCGGTGGTCGTCGGTCGCTCCCGTCGCGCCGATGTGATCGTCGCCGACGAGGAGGTCGGCCGAGAGCAGTTCCGCATCGGCGTCGAGCACGGCCTGGTCGTCATCGAGGGCCTCGGCCGCACCAACCGCACCAACGTCGACGGGGTGCCGCTCGGCGCCGGCGAACGAACGGTGGTCTCCCCAGGCGCCACGATCCAGGTCGGCCATACGACGTTCGAGGTGCGCGACGACGGCGGCTCCGGCGACCGCAGCCGCGAGACGCCCCCGCCGTTCGACCAGACCGCGCCGCTGCCGGCCGGGCGCCCGGCGACGACGACGCCACCGATGCGGCCCGAGCCGCGGCCCACCCCGCCGGCCGGCGACAAGCCGAAGACCGTGCAGGTGCCGCCGCAGGAGATGGCGGCGCTGCTGGCGGCGTCGCCCCTGCTCGAACAGCGCCTGCACGTCACCATGCCGCGCCTCTTGGTCAAGGGGGACGGCCTGCAGCGGCGCATCCGGCTGATGAAGGCGATCAACAAGGTCGGCCGCGCCGAGACCGCAGACGTGCTGGTGCCACACGAGTCGGTGTCGGAGCAGCACGCCGAGCTGCGCTTCGACGGCACCCTGTGGTCGCTGGTCGACTGCGGCAGCACCAACGGCACGTTCGCCGACGGCGTGGCCCTGCGACAGAGCCAGCTGCCGCTGCGCCGCAACTCCGTGCTCGGCTTCGGCCAGGTGCGGGCCCTGTTCCTCGTGCACGACGCGGCCACGGCGCGCCACGAACGGCGGCTCGACGACCGCGCCCTGGCGCTGTTGGTGCGGGCCGGGCGCATCGCCGCGGCGGACGCGCGGCAGGCGCGGGCAAAGGCCCGGCGCGAGTCGCAGGCCCTGGCCGAGGTCGTGCTGCTGGATACGGGGCTCGGCGTGCTCGACTGGGTGCAGGCGCTCGACGCGGTGCGCAGCCAGGGCTCATTGCTCGACCGGCTGCGCGGCCTGTTCCGCCGGCCGCCGCCGACGCTGCCGGCGGGCTGACGCGGCGCGCTTGCGCCCGGCCACCGCACCCCGCCCGATTTTCGCCGCCCGCTGTCGAAGCGTCGGGCCATCATGCGTCTTGCCGGTGCCGGCACGTCGCCGGCGACAGCCTGCATCCCCGGAGAACCCCAGAATGCCCAAGTTCATGCTCGTGCTGCGCGGCGACATCACGGTCGACTACAGCCAGTTCACCCCCGACGACTTCCAGCGCATCCTCGGCGAGTACGAGGCCTGGGGCCAGAAGCTCGCCGCCGAAGGCCGCCTCGAACTCGGCCGCAAGCTGACCGACCAGGGTGGCAAGGTGATCGTGCCGCGCGCCGGCGGCAAGCCCGAGATCAAGGACGGCCCCTACGTCGAGTCGAAGGAGGTCGTCGGCGGCGTCTACATCCTGCAGGCCGACGACTACGACCACGCCGTGCGGCTCTGCGACGGCCACCCGAACCTGCGCTTCGGCAGCATCGAGGTGCGCGAACTCGACTTCATGGGCGGCCCCGAGCAGTAGCGCGCCGCGAGCGGCGACGCCGACGATGACCGACCTGCCTCCGGACCTCGTGGCGGACCTGTTCCGCCACCGCTTCGCGCGCCTCGTCGCCGGCTTGTGCCGCGTGCTCGGGCCAGGCAACCTCGACCTCGCCGAGGACGTGGTGCAGGAGGCGATGCTGCGCGCGCTGCGCTCGTGGCCGGTCGACGGCGTGCCCGACCAGCCCGAAGCGTGGCTCTGCCGCGTCGCCCGCAACCTCGCGCTCGACTCGCTGCGCCGGCAGCGCATCGGCCGCCGCGTCGAACAGGAGCTCGCCGCCTGGGCCACCGCCGATGACCGCACCGCCGGGCCGGAGCCCGACAGCATCGCCGACGACACGCTGCGCATGCTGTTCCTCGCCAGCCACCCGGCGGTGCCGGCCGACGCGCGCGTGCCGCTGCTGCTGAAGACCGTGTGCGGCTTCGGCGTGCCGGCGATCGCGCGGGCCCTCTTGCAGAAGGACGCCACCATCGCCCAGCGGCTGGTGCGGGCGAAGGCGAAGCTGCAGTCCGGCGACGTCACCTTCGCGATGCCGGATGCGGCCGAGATGCCGGCGCGCCTCGACCTCGTGCTGCAGGTGATCTACCTCGTCTTCAACGAGGGCTACCGCGCCCACGCCGGCGACACGCTGCTGCGTTGCGACCTCGTCGACGAAGCCGTGCGGCTGACGGCGCTGCTGCTGGAGATGCCGGCGACGGCCCGCCCCGAGGTGCACGCGCTGCTGGCGCTCGAGCTGCTGCTCGGCGCCCGATCGCCGGCGCGAACGGACAGCGACGGCAACCTGGTGCCGCTGGCGCAGCAGGACCGTGCCCGCTGGGACCGCCGCTGGCTCAGCAGCGGCTTCGTCCACTTCGAACGTTCGATCGGCGGCGACCGCCTGACGCCGTACCACGTCGAGGCCGCGATCGCGTGCGCTCACGCATCGGCGCCCGACTACGCCACCACCGACTGGCCGCGCATCCTCGGCCACTACGACCAGCTGCTGGCACTGGCGCCGTCGCCGATCGTGCGCCTCAACCGCGCCGTCGCCGTCGGCAAGGTGCACGGGCCGTTGGCCGCACGAACCGAACTCGACGCCCTCGCCGCCGAACGTGCGCTCGACGGCTACTTCCTGTTGTCCGCCGTCCGCGCCCAGATGCACTGGGCGCTCGGCGAGCACGCCGCCGCCGCCGCCGCCCTCGAACGCGCGCAGGCGCTGCCGTGCACGGAGCCCGAGCAGCGGCTGCTGGCGGCGCGGCTGGCGGCGGTGCGGCGCGGCGAGCCGCCGCCGGCGTGGTGAAGCGCGCAGCGGCCGCTCAGACCCGCAGCGCCCCGCGGCAGCCGCGCGCGGCGTAGTAGGACTCGGCGCCGTTGTGGTAGAGGAAGACGCGGCCGAAGCGACGGTCGCCGAACAGCGCGCCGCCGAGCGCCCGCATCGGCGCCGGCGTACAGAGCCAGCTCGACGTCCTGGTGTCGAACTCGCCGAGCTGCTGCAGGTGCAGGTACTGCGCTTCGGTGAGCAGTTCGATGCCGATGGCAGCGGCCAGCTCCGTGGCGCTGCCGCGCGGCTTGTGCAGCTTGCGGGCGGCGAGCGCTGCTTCGTCGTAGCAGAGGCTGACGCGGCCCGCGGGCGTCTCCGGCGAACAGTCGAAGAAGATCACCTCGCCGGTCGATTCGTCCTGGGCGACGACATCGGGTTCGCCGCCGGTGCGCTCCATCTCGGCGAGCGAGCGCAGCGCCGCGGGCTTCGCCTGGAGCCGCGCCGCGACCATGGCCCAGGGGATGCCGGGGTGGCGCTGCGGGTGCGCTTCGAAGCGGGTCTGCAGCGTCGCCAGCAGGTCGGGCGCAGGTGACCCGCGCGACCGCTCCGGCTTGGGCGCCCGGCGCGACGGTGACGACGGTGACTTGGAGGTACTGGGTTGCTTGGGCGGTTTGGCCTGCTTTGGCTGCTTTGGCTGCTTGGCCGTCATGGTGAGGCTCCGGGCGACGTTCGCCGGCGCCCGATGGCGCGCGGCCGGGCGCGACGATACCGACGAGGCGGCGCCGGCCCGGCCCGAATCCGCGGCAACGGCCCGTTCGGGCGATTCGCCAGCACTTGCCAGCCGTCGTTGCCCGTGCGTTGACACACACGTCGGCACCGCCGACCCTGGCGACGGCAGCCGCAGCAACCACGGAGCACGCACGATGGCCAAGGTGACCGGAATCGGTGGAGTCTTCTTCAAGAGCCGTACGGACCACAGCGCACTCGCCGCCTGGTACGAGAAGCACCTCGGCATGCGGTTGGAGAGCTGGGGCGGCTCGATCCTGCGCTGGCCGGACGACCACGGCACCGATCGGGGTTTGACCGTGTGGAGCGTCGCCGAGAAGGACACGCAGTGGTTCCACCCGAGCGAGTCCAACTTCATGATCAACTACCGCGTCGACGATCTCGACGCGCTGCTGGCGCAGCTGCGCGCCGACGGCGTGACGATCGTCGGCGGCCCCGAGTCGCACGAGAACGGCAAGTTCGCGTGGATCATGGACCCGGACGGCAACAAGCTGGAGCTGTGGCAACCGATGGCCTTCGACCCGCAGCACAAGGGTTCCTGAAGGTCGCGCCGTCGCGCGGCCCGACGGTCGCTACCATGCCGCCGCGAAGGCCCATGCGACGATCCCTGCTGCTCCCGTTCTGCCTGCTGTTCGCCACCCCGCTCCTGGCCCAGATCGACCGTTACGAACTCGGCCTGCGGCTGCGCGCGAGCGAACGGCGGCTCGCGGCGGCGCCGGCGGGGCCACCACGCAGCGCCGCGCTCGTCGAGTTCGACCGCGCGGTGCAGGCGTTCTTCCGACTCGATCTCGGTGGCGTGGCGCGGGCGCTCGACGCCGCCGACCGCGCGCTCGGCGCCGACGCCGCGCCCGAAGCGCGCTTCGCGGCGAGCCTGCAACTGGTGGCGGCGCGGCGGCTCGTCGACACCGCGGCCGGGCGGGCGGCCTTCACGCTGTGCCGCGCCTACCGGGACGCAGCGGATGACGAGCGCGGCGAACCGAGCCCGCCCGACGGGCTCACGCTGCGCGTCGACCTCGTCGGCCGCGACGTCGGCTGGCAGCAGACGATCAACACGCTGCCGTTCGCCTTCGAGCTGCCGCTGCCGGACCTCGGCGCCGGCGACTTCACCGTGCGCTGGCGTGTGTGTCGCGGCGACCAGGTGCTCAACGACCGTACGCAAGGCCTCTCGCTCAGCGACGAGCTCGAGGCGCGCCTGGGCAAGATCGCCGCCGCCGCCGGGGCCGCGGCCGAGACGGCGCCGGCGAGCATCGAGAGCCGTTCGCTGCCACACCTGTGGCGCACGCTGCGCACGATGACGAAGCAGCGCGGCGAAGAGACGGTGCTGCCGGGCGATCACCTGCTCGCCGAGGCCGAAGCGCTCGCGACGGCGGTCGCGGCCGGGACGCCGCTGCACGGCCCCGCCCGCAGCGGCCAGCACTGGCTCGTCGCGCCGACCACGCAGGGCAACGTCACGCTGCGCCTCCTGGTGCCCGAGGGCACCACCACGGCCGAGCCGCGCCCGCTCGTGCTCGCGCTGCACGGCGCTGGTGGCTCGGAGAACCTGTTCTTCGACGGCTACGGCGACGGCGCCATCGTGCCGCTGTGTGCGGCGCGCGGCTGGTATCTGGCGGCGCCTCGCTGCGGCAACCTCGGCGGCCCCGACCTGCCGGCGCTGATCGATGCGCTCGCGGCGCGCTGGCCGATCGATACGCGGCGGGTGGTGCTGGTCGGCCACTCGATGGGGGCGGCGCTCGTGGTCGGCTCGGCGTCGCGCGCGCCTTCGCGTTTCCGCGCCGTCGCCGCGCTCGGCGGCGGCGGCACGCTCGCTCGTGGGGCGGAGCTGCAGCAGCTGCCGTTCTTCGTCGCCACCGGTTCCCGCGACTTCCTGGCCGCCGGCGCCAGGTCGCTGCGCGACACCCTCGAACGCCGCGGCGTGCCGACGACGTTCCGCGACTACCCCGACGTCGAACACCTGACCGTGGTGCAGTTCGCGCTGCCCGAGGTGTTCGCCTGCTTCGACCAGGCGCTGGCGAAGCGCTGAGGCCCGCCAGCGCCCATGACCGAGCCCCTGCTCCGCCTGCTCCCGCTGCTGCTCACGGCCTGCGCCACGGCGCCGGTGCCCCGGCCACAGCCCGCCACCGACCCCGTGCTGGCGCTCGCCGCCGCCGACTTCCCTGGCGCGCCATCGCTGCTGCACGGCGTCGACGCGCTCGACGACGACGCGGCCATGCGGCCCGGCGATGCCGCCCTGTTCGCGCTCGAGTTCACGCGCGGCACCACCATCGCGCGGCAGTTGCTGCTGCTCGAAGTGCACGCCCTGCCGGTCGCCACCGTGCAGGTCGGCGACCAGCAGCACCCTGCCGCGAAGGTGCACGACGTCAAGCTGACGACCACCTCCAGCGACGGCACCACGAGCGTGCGCGAGTACCAGCTGCGCGACGTCGACGTGCGCTTCCGCCGTTTCACCGCCGACGGCCAGCCGCTCGCCGACGCGACGGCGACGTTGTTCGTCGAAGCGCTGCGCGCGGGCTGGTGGCCGGACACGGCGCCGGGCGCGGCGCGACGCGACAGCGACCTCGCCACCGTGCTGACGATGAGCCTGCAGAACCTCGCCAACAGCGAACCGACGCTGCAGGAGCTGCTGTTCCTGGTCGTCGACCGGCCGAGCCTGCTCTCGATCGCTGGCCACCTCGGCGTCAAGGTCGTCGTGCGCAGCACGGTGGAACAGCCGCGCAGCTTCCTGCCCCCGCTCGCCGCCGCCAGCGGCCGGCCCGTGCGCGTGCATTCGATCGACCTCGACGTGAACGGGGCGCAGGCGCTGTTCGCCGACCTGCTCGTCGTCGAACCGCGCGCCGCGACGATGCTGTGTGGCGGCCTCGTCGGCGCCGTCGCGCGCCACCCGACCGCGCCGGATCGACGCGTGGTGGCGCGGCTCC
>JAEUHT010000022.1 GCA_016793265.1 Planctomycetota bacterium | reverse complement strand
GTGATCCCGAACGGCTACGACGAGGAGGACTTCGCCGGCGCCGCGGCGCCCGGCGCGGACCCGGCGCGGCCGTTCACGCTCGTGCACATGGGCACGTTCCATCCGGCGGACCTGCCGCCGGGGCTGACGCGCAACCGCTGGCGCCGCGTGCGCCATCGCCAGATCGAGCCGCTGGGGCGCACCGGCTACTACCTGCTGCACGCGGTGGCGGCGTGGCTCGGCGCCAACCCGGCGGCGCGCGCGCGGCTGGCGGTGCGGTTGTTCGGGCGCGCCGATGCATCGCACGAACGGTTGATCCACGCGCTCGGCATCGGCGACGTCGTGCGCACCGAGGGCTACCTGCCGCACCGCGAGTCGATCGCGGCGCTGGCCGCGGCCGACGCGGTGTTCGTGCCGCTGCACGGGCTGCCGGCCGGCGAACGTGCGCTCGTGGTGCCCGGCAAGCTCTACGAAGCGCTCGCCAGCGAACGGCCCGTGCTCGCCGCGCTGCCGGAGGGGGACGGGGCCGATCTCGTGCGCCGGCTCGACGCCGGCCTGGTCGCCGGCGCCACCGATGCGGCGGCGATCGCGGCCGCGCTCGGCACGTTGTTCACGGCCTGGCAACGGGGCGCCGCCCACCGCGGTTGTGCGCGCGAAAGGCTGGTCGGGTTCTCGCGGCGCCGGCTGACCGGCCTCTTGGCCCAGGTGCTCTCTGCGGCAGCCGGCGGCCGCCGCACCGTCGAGGTCGTCGACCCTTGGCGGGCGCTCGGCTGAGCCCGCCAGGGCTGCTCCGGTTGGCAGTCGCTGCCGAAGTGTCGGTGCCGTGGCTGGAAAGCCCTTGACTGTGCTTCTGCAGGCATCAAGATGCGAACCAAAGCCCTCCCATTATCCGGCAATACCGGATGCTGGCAGGAGCCGGACGGTGCGAACGCGCAGTCGCAAGCACTTCTGAATCAGCAACTTGAGAGGCCAGGTCCGACTGTCCGGAGTTCCTGTTGGGCGCAATGACAATCCAATAGCCGAGGAAGGGTCGCGCCCTTCGCCACGGAACTCGGAATGAATCAGAAGAAAAAGTACGCCCTGGCTGGTGGTGGTTACTGCCTGTATGCGCCCCGCTACCCGCGATTCGCGGACGCCCTGGGGTTCGCCGACGAGGCGTGCATCAGCAGCGCGGTAGTGCCATCCGTCTTCTTCCTGGCGATCCTCGAGAACGAGCGCCCGCTGGCCATGCACTGCCGGCAGGTGCAAGTCGAGGACGGCAAGGCGGTGCTGCACTTCGATGAGGAGGGCGGCATCAAGCTCGTCGAGCGCCGCTTCGTCACCACCGACGACCGCTTCGTCAGCGAGATCGAGTTCCACAACGCCGGCAAGGCCGACCGCGAGGTCACCGTCGTGATGTGGACGACGACCGACCCCGAAGGCGAACCGGTCTCGCTCGAAGGCGACAGCTTCCGCATCCGCCGCATGCTCGGCAAGCCCGAGGTGCCGACCGACATCCACTACTCGAGCCCCGACAGCAAAGGCGCGCGCTGCCTGCAGGCGTTCTTCGCCGAGGGCGGCAGCGATCGGCCGGACTTCGAGGAGACGCCCTGGTTCGACATGGACGGGCTGCCGACGCCGCGCGCCAAGCGGCCGATGGAGAAGCCGAGCCCGATCGTCGCCGGCTCGCGCGTCTACGCCGGCCTGTTCCGGCCGGTGTCGCTGAAGGCCGGCGCCAAGCTCGCGCACCGCTTCGAGGCCAACGTGGTGTTCAAGGGCAAGGGCGTCAACTTCCGCGCCCGCCGGCCCGACGCCAAGGACGAGAACGGCTGGGCGTCGTTCTGGGAGAAGGTGCCGCGCTTCCACTGCGAGAACAAGGAGATCGAGCGGGTGGTGCGCCACCGCTTCGAGCTGCTCAACCTGCTGCGGCAGCCGCACGGCGCCGGCCTGTTCAGTTCGGCCTCGGTCTGTGAGGGCAACGGCGTCTTCCACCAGCCGACCAGCTTCAGCACGCCGGCGATCATGCGCGAGGCGCGCTGGCTGCAGGATCCGACGCTGGCGCGCGGCTGCCTCAAGGTGTTCTTCGAGAACATCCTGCACAACGGGCAGGTGCCGGGCCGCGTCTTCATGAGCGGCCTCGACTCGGCCGACTTCTATCACGCCGACTGGGGCGGTGGCTTCGAAGCGCTCGACGCGATCCACCCGGACAAGGCGACCAAGAAGGCCGTGCTGATGGCGATGCAGCGCTACGTGAAGTGGCTCGCCAACAACCGCGACCCCGAGGGCAGTGGCCTCACCGACATCGTCAACCACTTCGAGGCCGGCCAGGAGTTCTCGCGCCGCTACACGGTGATCGACGACAAGGCCGACCGCGCCATCGAGTTCACCGAGCAGTTCCGGCTCAAGGGCATCGACGCGTCGGTGTTCCGCTACCGGATGGTCAAGTGGCTCTACAAGGTCGCCGAGGAGATCCAGGAGAAGGCCATGGCCAACCGCTTCCAGGCGGAGGCCGAGGTCATCCTCGACACCATCCGCAAGAAGATGTGGGACGAGAAGGCCGGCATCTTCATGGACCTCGATCCCGACAATCGCCGCAAGACCAACGTCAAGGCGGCGGTCGGCTTCTACCCGCTGGCGACCGACATCCCGAACCAGAAGCAGGTCGATCGCATGCTCGACCTGTTGTCGAGCCGCGAGGAGTTCTGGACCAAGTACCCGGTGCCGAGCATCTCGGTCAGCGACTCGACCTTCGACCCGACCGGGCGCTGGAAGGGCACGCGCAAGGGCTGCCCGTGGAACGGCCGCGTCTGGCCGGTCGTCAACACGCACATCCTCGAAGGCCTGACCTACTGGGCCGAACGCGGCAACAAGCGCGCGCAGAAGCTCGCCACCGAGCTGCTCAAGAAGACCGTGAACATGCTGTCGGGCACCGCCGAGGGCAGCGGCTCCGCGAGTTCGTTCGAGCACTACCACCCGGAGACGGGTGTCGGCTCGCGTTACCGCGGCGTCGACATGCACCTCAACGCGTTCGTGCTCGACAACATCTTCCGCATCGCCTGCGGCTTCGCGATCCGCTACGGCGAGGTGCAGGACGACCCGATCGGCGACCCGATCGACTTCAAGCTGCAGGGCATGCCGCTCGGCAACAAGCTGCTCGACGTCGACCGCAAGAACGGCCGGCTGCGCATCCAGGCGCACTGAGCAGCCGAGGGAGCCGGATGCGGATGGGATCGCTGTCTGCCGTCGTCGATGACCTCGCGAACCAGGCGAGGCCGTCGTGATCACCTTCGCCGACGTGCGGGCCGCCGCCGCGCGCATCCGGGGCCATGTGCACCGCACGCCGGTGCTGACCTGCCAGACGCTGGACCACGAGCTCGGCGCGCGGGTGTTCGCCAAGTGTGAGAACCTGCAGAAGGTCGGCGCCTTCAAGGCGCGCGGGGCCTGCAACGCGGTGTTCGGCCTCGAGGCGGCGGCGGCGGCGCGCGGGGTGCTGACCCACAGCAGCGGCAATCACGGGGCGGCCCTCGCCTATGCGGCGAGGAAGCGCGGCGTGCCGTGCCTCGTCGTGATGCCCGATTCGGCGCCGGCGGTGAAGGTCGCGGCGGTGCGCGGCTACGGCGCCGAGGTGGTGCTGTGCAACGCGGCCGAACGGGACGCGGTCAGCGCGCGGTTGCAACGCGAGCGTGGCATGACGTTGGTGCACCCGTTCGAGGATCCGTTGGTGGTCGCGGGCCAGGGCACGGCGGCGCTCGAGCTGCTCGAAGAGGTGCCCGAACTCGACCTCGTCATCACGCCGGTCGGCGGCGGCGGCCTGTGTGCGGGAACCGCGGTGACGGTGGCGGCGCTGCGGCCGCAGGCGGCGGTGCTGGCGGCCGAACCGCAGGCGGTCGACGACGCCGCGCGTTCGCTGGCGACCGGCGTCCGGCAGCCGCGCGTCGACGGCGCGCGCTCCTGGGGCGATGGGCTGATGACCGGCCTCGGCGAACCGAACTTCCACCTGCTGCGGCAGCACCATGTGCGGGTGGTGACCGTGGGTGAAGACGCGATCGTGGCCGCGGCGACCTTCTTCCTGCAGCGCATGAAGATCGTCGTCGAACCGAGCGGCGCCACCGTGCTCGCGGCCTTGCGGTCGATCGAGCCAGAGCTGGCTGGCCGCCGCATCGGCATGGTGCTCAGCGGCGGCAACACCGACTTCGCCTGGCTGCCGCAGCGGCACTGATTTGGACTGCAGCGGGTCTGCGGTCACACTGTGGGCCGTCCCCGAAACTACCAGCTCCCATGACCGAGACCAGCCAGCTGCCTCCCGTGCTCCAATCGCTTCCGGTTCGCCTGCTGCGCCGCGCACTGACGGCGGACTTCTCGAAGAGCCAGGCCGATGCCGCCGAACGCCAGGAGCTGAGTACTCGGTCCAACATCAACGAGCCGCTGGCGCAGGACTACGTGGCGTGGCGGCGCGGCGCCTTGTGGGTGTCGGCGGTGTTGCTGTGCATCGCCGGGCTCATCGCCATCATCGAGCACAAGCCGATCCGCGAGGAGCTCGGCGAGAACGCGGCCAACTTCGGCCAGCAGAACATCGAGGTGCTCGACGGGCTGCAGGAGTTCCTGCTGTTCGTCAAGCTGGCGATGGCGGGGCTGACCCTGTTCGCGGCGACGCAGTGGTGGCGGGTGTCGCGCTCGCGCGGCTTCGCGCGTTGGGCCTGGATCACGTCGCTGGTGCTGCCGCTGCTGGTGGCGTCGTGGCCGTGGTCGCATTCGCTCGACTTCTCGCACCTCGACCAGCAGGGGGCGTTCGGTCAGTTCGGGCAGGCGGCCGGCGGCGCGCAGGTGAAGATGGCGATCAGCATCGCGATCGCGACGGCGCTGGTCAGCACGATCCTGCCGAAGCTGCTGGCGCTGTTCCCCGGCATCATCCGCAGCTCGCTGCTCATCAAGACGCTGCTGCCGCAGGCGGCCGCGCCGGGCTGGTTGACGGTGTTGTTCGCACCGATCTTCGTCGGCTTCCTGATGCTGATCCTCAGCGTGCTCAGCCAGGTCGAGGGCAGCATGGTGCTGATCGGCGCGCTCGTGCTGCTCGCCATCGGTCCGCTGCTCTACGTGCGCCGCGCGAAGGACCTGGTGCGGGCGCACTCGCCGGAGGAGGTCGGCCCGGTCGTGGGTCGGCTGCGGCAGCAGGCCGGGCTCGCGCAGCTCGGCGGCGTGATCCTGTTCGTCTACTACCTGTTCAGCCTGCAATCGATGAGCTGGACTACCGCCATCCACCTGCTGCTGGAAGCCGCCGGCGGCATCCTGCTGACGATGGTTGCCATCAGCGACCTGACGCTGGCGCTGCTCGCGTATGGCCAGAGCCAGGGCGCCGCGTTCCAGACCTCCGAGCTGCGCGCCGACTACGAACGGCGCCTCGCCGCGCTGGCGACGGCTGGTCTCACGGACGTGGAGAAGGCGCTCGGTGTCGGGGATCTGGCGCGCTTCCGCGGCCAGAACCAGGCCTGAGGTCGCGCCGGTCGGTGGCGGCGCGTTGCGCGCTCAGGTCTTCGGGCGCACCGCGCCGGAGAACGCGCGCATCAGGTCCATGCTGCTGACGATGCCGAGCAGGCGGCGGCCGCTGCGCACGATCACGCGGTGCACGCCGGCCTTGACCATCACCGCTGCGACCTCGGTCAGCAGCGCGTCCGGACGCACGCCGACCACTTCGGTCGTCATCAGGTCGCCGGCGCAGGCGGCGTCACCATCACGTTCGAAGGCGACCGTCTCGGTCTCGTCGACGAGGTCGTCGAAGACGTGCGAGTCCACGGTCGTCGGCAGGTCGTCACAGTCGGCGTGATGTCGCATGATGTCGTGCATCGAGACGATGCCGAGCAGCTGGCCGTCGTCGTCGAGCACCGGCGCGCCGCTGATGCGGGCGTCGACGAGCACACGCTCGACCTCCTTGACCGTGTCGCTGGCCTGCACGGTGATGAGGTCGCGCTGCATGATGTCCCGCGCCAGCAGCGTCGCCGCGGCCAGGCTCGGGGATGTGGATGGTGTCGGAGTGGTGGGTGGCATGAGAGGACCTACTCACCCGTGCAAGTTCGCGAGTTGGCAGAAGTTTCGCTTTCGGGCCGCCGGTGGCACATCTACGCATGGCGGCTGCGCCCTTCGCGACGCATGCTCCCCGTATCGGGACAGACGGTGGCGTGCCGGTGCACGGTGCCGGGTGCCCCACAGACCTGCAGGAGCCTGCAATGCCCGGCATCGTGCTGACCACCGATCTGTCCCAGGAATCGCAGCGAGCGTTCGCGCCGGTGAAGGCCCTGGCGCAGAAGCTCGGCCTCACCGTGACCCTGTTCACGGTGATCGAAGACCTGCCGTTCGAGCCCACCGCGGGCGGCCTGATGGCCGTCTACCCCGACCCCGAGCAGGTGCGCCGCGACTGGCAGAAGTCGCTCGACGACCTGGCCGACAAATTCGGCCGCGACGTCTGCACCAAGGTCGTGCTGCTCGAAGCCGCCGACGTGTCGCGCGCAATCGTCGACTTTGCGGCCAAGGAGAAGGCCGATTACATCGCCATGGCGACGCACGGCCGCAGCGGCCTGCGGCGGCTCTTGCTCGGTTCGGTCGCCGAGCAGATCGTGCGGCAGGCGCACGTGCCGCTGCTGCTGTATCCGCCGGCGGCCTGACCCGTCACGCCACGCCGCTGCCGACCAGCGCTTCGACCGCGAGCCGTTCCTTCGGGATCGCCGCGGTGAGCACTTCGCGGCCGGCCGCCGTGCAGACGACGTCGTCTTCGATGCGGATGCCGCCGAAACCACGCAGCGAGTTCATGGTCAAGAACTCCTCCGCGCGGCGGAAGTCGACCTGGCCCTTGAACTGCTTCTTGAACGCCGCATCACGCAGGATGGCCGGCACGAAGTAGATGCCGGGCTCGATGGTGACGCACATGCCCGGCGCCAGGTCGAGGTCGAGGCGCAGGTAGGCGGTGCCGAACTGCTTGCTGCGCTGGCGGTCCTTGCCATAGGCGATCAGGTCGCCGAACGCCTCCATGTCGTGCACGTCGAGGCCGAGCAGGTGGCCTGTGCCGTGTGGGAAGAACAGCGCGTGGGCGCCGCTCTCGACCAGGGCGCCAGGGTCGCCCTTCAGCAGGCCGAGCTGCACGAGGCCGTCGGCGAGCACGCGCGCGGCCGTCATGTGCACGTCGCGGTAACGCGCCCCCGGCCGGACGGCGTCGATCGCGGCCTTCTCGGCGGCGAGCACGATGTCGTAGACGTCGCGCGCCTCGGGTGAGAAGTGACCGTTCACGGGCCAGGTGCGGGTGACGTCGGCGCAGTAGCCGGACGGGCGTTCGGCGCCGGCGTCGAGCAACACCTGGTCCGTCTCCAGCATCAGGTTGCCGTGGGCATGGTTGTGCAGCACCTCGCCGCGCACCGACAGGATCGTGTTGTAGGCCGGCACGCAGCCGTGCCGGGCGAACGTGCCCTCGACGTGGCCGACGAGCTCCTGCTCGTAGATGCCAGGCCGCGTGCGGGCCATCGCCAGCGTATGCGCCTCGCGCGTGACGCCGGCGGCGATGCGCATCTCGGCGAGCTCCGCCTCGTCCTTGTGCAGGCGCAGGTGCGCGATCACGCGCAGCAGGTCCTCGTCGCCGATGCGCGCGCTGCTGTAGAAGTCGAGCGCTTCGCCGCTGAGCGCGGCGGCCTCCGCCGTGGCGCGGGCGTCGGCGATGGCGAGGCAACGCAGCCGGCGGCGACCGATCTTCTTGCGCACGACCTTGGCGAGCTCGGCCCGCTGCTCGACGGCGGTGACGCCGAGCGCGCGCTTCATGTCGGTGAAGCTCGGCACGGCGCCGTGCCACAGCGCGTCGGCCTGCGTGCGTTCGTCGAGGAACAGCACCACCGAGCCGTCCTTGGGGTCGAACAAAGCCGCGGCGTTCGCCTCCGGCTCGGGGAAGAAGAACAGGAAGTTGCTGTCGGCGCGGAACGGGTTCCAGTTCGCCGGGTAGTTGCGCGAGATCCAACCGCCCGCCATCAGCAGGACCGGGGTGTCGATGGCGGCGAGGAACTCGGCACGACGACGCTTGTAGTGGGCGGGATTGGGCATGACCCTGGCAGCGTAGGAGCCGGCGCCGTTCCGGTCATGCGCTGAACCTCGTAGTCTCCGGGCGATCGGCCCCGTGCCGCCGGGGTTGGGAGTTCCCATCGACCGGGCGCCGTCTTCGCGCGCCTCTCACCAGCTCTCTCATGAACGTCAAAGCCATACTCGTCGCTGGCGTCGCCCTGCTGGCGGCTGCCGCCTGGTTCTTCTTCGATCGGGATCCGGGTGCTGCCCCGCAGGGACCGGCGCCCGTCGCCGTCGCCGCCGACCAACAGGCCGCCGCCGCCGAGCGCGCGGGGGGGGCGGCCGCCGTTCCTGCCAATGCCGCCGCCAACGTCGGCGAACGCGTCGAAGCGCGGCCCGAGGTGCTGCCGCCGGCGGACGCACGCTACGTCGTGCGTGGACGCCTGGTCGGCCCCGACGGCGCCGCGCGCGCCGGCATCCTGCTCGAGGCCAGGACCTGGCCCACGCTCGACGGTGTCGACTTCGTCGACCTGCCCGTGCGTCCGGCGGCCGGCCGCGAGCAACCGGCGACGGTGACCAGCGCCGCCGATGGCAGCTTCCGCTTCGAGTTCGCGCGCGATCGCAGCGGCGCGCTCGACCTGGCGGCGGCGGAGTTCGTGTTCGAGGCGCCGGTGACGAACTTCCGCGGCGGCCAGGGCGACCAGGACCTCGGCGCGCTGACGGTGCTGCGCGCCAGCGTGCTCGCCGGCGTCGTGCAAGACCAGAACGGCCAGCCCGTGGCCGACGTCAAGGTGGCGGCGGCGGTCGGCCTGATCGGTGGCACCAGCGAGAGCAAGACCGCGGCCGACGGCACGTTCTCGATCGGCAAGTTGCGGCCGGGCAAGTGGACCCTGCGTACCCTGTCGGGGCGGTTCGCGCCGACCGTCGAGGACTTCGTGCTGGCGCCCGAGCAGCAGCGCACCGACCTCGTGCTGGTGGTCAAGCCGGGCAATACGATCGCCGGCCAGGTCGTCGACGACCGCGGCGTCGGCGTCGCCGGCATGAAGGTGGCGAGCAAGCGCAAGGAGTCGCGCGGCGGCGTCGACGTCGAGCGCTTCACCGCCGACGAGGCGACCACGACCGATGCGCACGGCTTCTTCACGCTGGCCGGCCTCAACGAGGAAGCGGCGACGATCCGCGTCTTCGGGCCAGGGCACGCTTCGCTGACGTTGCCGGAGGTCCAGGTCGGCACCGGCAACTTGCTGCTGCGGGTCGATCGCCTCGGCGCGGTCGAAGGCGTGCTCGTCGACGCCGGCGGCGCGGCGATCGCCGGCAGCCGTGTCAACGCGGTTGCGCCGCGCAAGGGCCTCGGCGGTGCCACCTTCGACGAGATGGACTTCGGCGATCTCGGCGACGGCCGCGCCCGCGCGACGACGGCAGCCGATGGCAGCTTCCGCGTCGAGAACGTCAAGCCCGGTGACGTCGTCGTCGCCGCGCGCGGCGATGGCCACCGCCCCGCCCAGCAGGATGGTGTGCGTGTGCTGCCGGGCCAGACCATCAAGGGCGTGCGGCTGGTGGCCGATCTCGGCGCCACCGCCAAGGTGACGGTGCTCGACGACGACGGCAAGCCGGTCGCCGGCGCCAGCGTGTTGGTGCGGCGGCCGCAGAGTGGGGACGAAGCCCCGGGCGGCATGTTCCGTGCCCGGCGCGTCGCCGTCGAGGACGGCGATGGTGGGGTCGCGATCCACGGCGCGGATGCCGACGTCGGCAGCGGCAAGACCGACCAGGACGGCATCGCGCTCGTGCGCGGCCTGCCGGCCGGGGACTTCGAGGTCGTCGCCACCCACGCCGAATGGGCGAAGGCGGCGGCGGTGCCGATCGTGCTGCCGCGCGCGGGCACGGCCGATGCCACGCTGCGGCTGCGGTTGCCCGGCAAGGTCGAGATCACCGTCGCCGACAACGAAGGCCAACCGGTGCCCGGCGCTGAGGTCTGGCTGACGCCGGCCGATGGCACCGCCGCGGCGGAACCGACCAACCGGCGCTGCGACGAGCGGGGCAGGGCCGTGCTCGGCGGCCTCATCGCCGGCCAATACACCGCCGCGCTGGCGCGGCCGGCCAAGGCGGCAGCGATGGGCGACATGATGATCTCGTTCGCCGGCGACTCGCCGACGCTCGCCAGCTCGGCGCAGCCGGTCACCGTGGTGGCCGGGCGCACCGTCGCCGTGCAGCTGCGGCAGCCGCTGCTGGCCACGATCCGCGGCATCGTCACCGGCGCCGACGGCCCGCTGGCGGCGGCGAGCGTCGCGCTCGAAGGTGAGCACGAACCGGGCCTCGACCTGCCCGGCATGCCGGGCTTCGGCGGCGCCCAGCGCGTCCTCACCGCGGCCGACGGTGGTTACGTGATCGAAGGTGTCGAGGCAGGCAACTACGTGCTGCGATTCGGCACCGGCGACCAGGTGGTCAAGGCCAAGCAGGCGATCGTGGTGCCGCCGAACGTGCGCGAGCTGCGCCAGGACCTGCAGCTGCACGTCGGTTCGCTGCGCGTCCTCGTCGTCGCCAAGGACAGCGGCGAGCCGGTGGCCGGCGCCGAGATCGAGATCGAGCCCTCTGTCGAAGGCGACGCGGCCCCGGCCGAGCGCCGCGTGATGATGGTCGCCATGACCACGTTCGACGGCAGCGGCGGCCCCGAGGCGACGACGATGACGCTCGGCGCCCAACGCGTGCGCACCGACGCCGCCGGCCAAGCGGTGATCGAGAACGTGCCGGTCGGCACCTATGCGATCGAGATCAGCCACCGCCGCTACGCCAAGGCATCGCTGCGGCAGATCGTGGTCGTCGAACGTCAGGTCAGTGACGCCGGCCGCGTCGAGCTCACCGGCGCCGGCACCGTGCGCGGCAAGGTCACCGGCAGCGACGGCAAGGCGGTCGGCATGGCGCTGGTGGCGCACCGCAAGCTGGGCACCACCGACGAGAACAGCGAGATGGCGATGGGCGGCAGCTACCGCATCGGCGGCCTCGAAGCCGGCAGACACGAAGTGCGCGCGCAGTCGGTCGGCGACGGGGAGTCGAGGTTCTCGGCGTGGCGCGAGGTCGAGGTGAAGGCCGGCGAGACCGTCACGGTCGACCTGCAGCTGGCGCCCCAGTGAACCCGGCCCGGCTCACCCCGGGTTCTTCTTCAACCAGGCCTCGGCTTCCGCGGCGGTGCTGAAGCGCTGCCCGGTCAGCGCGAACAGGGCGTCCTTCACCTTGCCCTTCCACACCGCCCACGACTCCCAGCGCGCCTTCCAGTACTCGGCCGGGGGGTTGTCCGGAGCGTGCGGGTCCTTCGGCTCCGGTGCGTCGAGGTTGCGCAACAGCAGCGGGATCGCCTGCTTCTCCTTGGTGGCGATGACGAGGTCGAGCAGGGCCTCCTGCAGCGGTACGCGGTCCGGGTGCCAGGTCTGTTCGAACAGGTCGGCGAGGTCGGGCCACTGCTTCTGCTCGTAGCCGCAGCGTACGAGGCCGCGCACGAGCTCGGCCATCACCGCCGGCGCGGTACCGACGCGCGCCGATCGCAGCAGCTTGCGCACCGTCGGGTTGGCTTCCACCGCCGGTTGCTCGACCAGCAGCTGCGCCGCGTGTTTGCGCACGACGATCGACTTGTCGGTCTCGACGACCTGCGCGAGCGGTTTGACCAGCAACTTGTTGGCGCTGCCGGCGAGCTTCTGCAGCGCCTGCGTCTTCTGCGCCATCGACGGCGTGCCCTTCAGCGACTTGGTGAACTCGGCGACCAGCACCTTCGCCTTGGCGTCGTCGATCACCACAACGGGTGCGGTGGGCGCCGCCGGTGCCGGGGCCTCGACCTTGGGCGCCGGGGACGGCTCCGGCGGCGGCTCCGGCTCTTGCCAGAGCAGAACGGGGACGAGCAGGACCGCGAGCATCGGCGCATCGTAGCGCCATGCCGCCGGCTCAGCCCGGCATGCGCGCCACCTCGGCGGCGAGGTAGCAAGCGTAGGAGACCAGGAAGGCCACCCCGACCAGCCGCGGCACGCCGTGCAGCGTCTTCATCACCAGCGTCAGCAGCACCGCCGACACCACGGTGGCGATCATCAGCCAGTCGAGGGCCGCGACGTCGACCGCGAACGGCTGCAGCAGACCGGCGATGCCGAGCACGGCGCCGACGTTGAAGATGTTGCTGCCGACGACGTTGCCGATCGCGATCTCGGAGTGGCCCTTGGCCGCGGCCACCGCGGAAGTGGCGAGTTCGGGCAGGCTGGTGCCGACGGCGACGATGGTCATGCCGACGATGGCGTCGCTGAGCCCCATCGACTTGGCCACCGCGACGGAGCCGTCGACGAGCCACTCGGCGCCGTAGGCCAGCATGACGAGGCCGGCGCCGAGGAAGGCGAGGTGCTGCAGCCACCCGACCGGGCCACCCTTCGGCCGTTCGTGGTGCTCCGGCGGCCGCGGCCGTCGCTGTTCGCGCCGCATCAGGTGCGTGCAGAACACGACCAGCATGCCGACCATCGCGCCAGCCAGCGGGCGGTCGAGCCGGCCGCTGAACACGAACGGCAGCCCGGCCATCGCCGTCGCCACCAGCATGTAGGCGAACTCGAGCTTGTCGGTCTTCAGGTGGATCGCGCGAATCGCCGCCGAGACGCCGATGATCAGCAGGATGTTGGCGACGTTGCTGCCGAGCACGTTCGCCATGGCGATGTCGCTGTGCCCGGAATGCGCGGCCGTGAAGCTGACGAGCAGCTCCGGCATCGACGTGCCCATCGCGACCAGGGTCAGACCTACGGCCATTCGGCTGATGCCGAGCGCAAGCGCGATCCAGACGGCGCCGCGCACGAGCACGTCGGCGCCGACCACCAGCACGGCGAGGCCGGCGAGGATGGCGAGGGCGGGCAGGTCGTGGGCCCAGGAGGCACCGGCGGGCAACGCGGCGAGCATGCGGCGATGCTACGGAAGCCGCTCGCGATTGCCGCAGGTTCCGGCCGGCGGCCGCGAGGTTCTTGTCGGCGTTCGCGACACCGCACCGGCGCTCCAGCCGGCCGATGGCAACGGTCGATCAGAGTTCCATGCGCTTGCCCCGGATCGTCGTGTGGTTGCCGTTCCTGCTGTCGCTGACGGCCTGTCTCGAGATGGAGCAGACCATCGAACTCGCCGCCGACGGCAGCGGCATCCAGGCGGTGCGGCTGGTGATGAAGGAGGCGACGCTGAAGGAGCTCGAACGGGCCAAGGCGGCGACCCTGCCGGCGGCGTCGGCGGGCGGGCCGGCGGCGGCGTTCGACGAGAAGCTGGTGGCGCAGGAGCTGCGCGACGCCGGCCTCGAGGTGAAGACCCACAAGGTGACCAAGGACCCTGGCCAGCGTTCGGTCGAGCTCGTGGCGGCATTCCCGGACTTCGGCACGTTGCAGCAGAGCCCCCTGTGCGGCAGCGCCGCGGAATGGGTGCTGGCGGCGGGGCCACAGCCGGGCACGGCCCGGCTGACGCTCTATCCGCAAGGCAAGGCGGCGTGGGTCGAGGCGCGGGCCCGCGCCGAGAAGATGCAGGGTGAGACCGACCCGGTCGCCGAGGGCTTCTTCCAGAAGCGGCAGCAGAGCCTGGCCGGGCTCGACGTCACGCTGCGCTTCAAGCTGCCGGGCGACGTGCTGTTGTGCACCAACAACATGGACCAGACCGGGCCGCGGGAGGTCGTCGCCCGCGTCACCGCCGCCCAGATCAAGACGCCGCAGGAGCTCGTGCGACGGCTGGCGCCGCGCTTCGAGGTCGTTTTCGACGCTCGCGACTGCAAGCTGCCTCTGCGTTGAGGCGGTGCCACGGCGCGCAGCGGGCGCCGGGAATGTCCGGGAACCCCGGCACGGCGGTAGCGTTGCGCGCGCCCCCCGCCGCGCTGCGCCTCGCCCGGCCTGGACCCGAGGATGATGATGAAACCGCTGCTGCGTCTGTTGCCGTTCGTCTTCTCTGCGCCGTTGCTCGCCCAGGGCCTGCTGATCGGCCCGTCGCCCGGCGAGGCCCCGCGACCGCCCGGTGCCCTGGCGCCGCGCACCGGCGGGGTCTCGATCACGCGCACCGCGGTCAACGCCGAGATCGTCGATGGCATCGCCACCACGACGATCGACCAGGTGTTCCGCAACGACGGTTCACGCGACGCCGAAGGCACCTGGTTCCTGCCGCTGCCGGCCGGTGCCTTCGCCGACGGGTTCACGATGACGGTGGGCGGCAAGGAGGTGCAAGGGGAGGTGCTGGACGCCAACCAGGCGCGCGGCATCTATGAGGCGATCGTGCGGCAGCGGCGTGATCCGGGGCTGCTCGAATACGCGGGCGAAGGGCTGCTGCGGGCGCGCATCTACCCGATCCCTGCCAACGGTGAGGTCGGCGTGACGGTGCGGCTGCGGCAGGTGCTGGCGCCGACCGGCGGGCTCTACGAGTGGGCCTGGCCGCTGCGCGCGGCGCAGCGTGGTGACGCCGCGGTCGGGCCGATCGGCCTCAGCGTGCGCATCAAGTCGCAGACGGCGATCCGATCGGTGCTGACGCCGCAGGCGAACGCCGAGATCCGCCGCCTCGGTGAGCACGAGGCGACGGTCTCGCTCGAAGGCCGCATCGACCAGCTCGACGACCTGCGCGTCGTCTATGGCCTCAGCGAGCAGGAGTTCGGCCTGCACCTGCTGCCCTACCGCGGCGGCGACGAGGCGGGCTACTTCACCATGCTGGTGTCGCCGCCGCGTTCGTTGGCCGGCAAGGAGCCGCCGCGCCGCTGCGTGCAATTCGTGCTCGACACCTCGGGCTCGATGCAGGGCGTGAAGCTGGTGCAGGCCAAGGCGGCGCTGCGCGCGTTCGTCGGCCGCCTGCGCGAGCAGGACCTGTTCCAGGTGGTGACGTTCGCGTCCGGCGTGCAGACGTTCTTCGCCTCGCCGGTGCTGGCGTCGGCCGAGAACGTGGCCACGGCGCTGGCCCGCATCGACGCCGTGCAGGCGATGGGTGGCACCAACATCGCGGATGCGCTGAAGCAGGCGCTCGAAGTGCCGCTGCCGACCAACGACGGGCCCGCGTTGCTGCCGCAGATCGTCTTCGTCACCGATGGCATGCCGACCGTCGGCGTCACCGATCCGGGCCGCATCCTCGAACTGACCAAGCAGGTCGACAAGCAGGCGATGCGCGTTTTCGCGTTCGGCGTCGGCGACGACATCGACGTGCGCTTGCTCGACGACCTCGTGATCCAGCACCACGGGGCGCGCGATTTTGTGCGGCAGAACGAGAAGATCGAGGTCAAGGTCGACGCCCTGTGCCAGAAGCTCGCCGAACCAGCGTTGACCGACGTCGAACTGCGGTGCGACACCCTCGACGCCTTCGACGTGCACCCGGGCCACCTGCCCGACCTGTTCTGCGGCGAGCAGATCCAGATCGTCGGCCGCTACCGCGGTGCCGGCAAGCAGACCGTGCGCGTGCGCGGCAAGCAGAACGGCGTCGAGCGCGAGTACGTGTTCACGGTCGAGTTCCCGGCGGCGATGGCGCAATACGCGTTCGTCAAGACGCTGTGGGCGCGGCAGCACGTCGCGGCCATGCTCGACGCGATCCGCCGCAGCGGGCCGAAGCAGGAGCTCATCGACGAGGTGCGGCGGCTGGCCACGCAGTACGGCATCGTCACGCCGTACACGTCGCAGTTGATCCTCGAAGAACAGGACCGGCTGGCGCGGCGGCAACGCGGTGACGGGGCGGTGCCGCCGGCGGGTGGGGGGCGTGGTGGTGGGGCCGGACCCTCTGGGCCGGCCACCGGTGGCCCGGCCGGGCCATCGGCGCCGTCGTCGGCCAGCCCGTCCCGGCTGCAGGACCTCGGCAAGACGCGCACCGGCGCCGAGGCGATCCGGGAGAGCCTCGAGGTCGCCGGCGGTGAAGCCAAGGACGAAGAAGCCAAGAACGCCGGCAAGGCCCGCGACAACGCCCTCGTGCGCCGCGCCGGCGGCCGGGTCTTCGTCGCGGTCGGCGACGACCTCGTCGAACAGGGGCTGCCGGCCGATTGGGCGACGTTGGCGGTGAGCATCGAGGCGTTCTCGGACGCCTGGTTCGAGCTGCAGCGCAAGGACAAGAAGCTGAGCGAGGTGCTCGCGCTCGGCGAGCGCATCGTGTTCCGCGACGGCGCCCGCATCGTGCGCATCACGCCGGCGCCGAAGGCCGAGGCCGAACCGGCGAAAAAGTGAACCGCCGTCGCCGCTCGCATCGCCGCGCCCGGCGCGCGACGATGCGGGCATGCTCGGCGTCGCGCGCTGGTTCTTCACCTTCCTCGGTGGCGTGCTGCTCGGCGGCGGCCTCGTGCTGCACGGTCAGGTGGCGGTGGCGCTACCGAGTCGCCATGTTCGACACCTTGGCGGTTGGCGAACGACGCGCTTTGGCAGGCGGTCCTGGCGGTCCCGGGAACTTGCAAGGAATAGGAAGCACCTTGCATTCTTGTCCGGGGGGGGGGCCATGTGGTTCGGGTTCCCCCATTCTCCGCACTCGAAGCACATGCGAGCCCTCCTGGTCTTGTTGTTCTCTCTCTGTCTCGGCGCTGCATTGCTCACTCTGCCCGATTCATGCAAGTGTACGACCCAGTGGCGGCTCGACGCGTCCTGGCCGGGGGGTAAGGCCTACAGGTGTGTGTCCACGGTGTGCGATACTGGTTGCCCCAGTAGCCCACAGGGACCCATCGCCGGTAGTGGCGGGCCAACGGATCCGTTCGTGATGATGTGCTATTGCGGAGACCACTGGACAAACGACATCTGCATCTGCAACGGCTACGTATTCTGGTACTTCGAGCCAGTTGAGATCATTGAGGGTAAGTGCGACAGGGCGGCCTGTGCAGGGGGGAAGACTTGTCGACCCTCGGCTGTCACCCAATTCTGGCAGGATGTCTGCGGGTGCCTTTGACATGGGCATTCGCACGCTACGCACGAGCGCGATTGGGCGGGTCACTGTGGCATTGCTTGCCGTGGGTGTGATTGCTTTGGCATGGACGGAGTGTAGTCGGGTTGGTGGAGCACAACCGGCCACCCCGACTACCAAGAGTATCCACGCTGCGCCTGCCCAATCGGGAGTGGTGGAGCGCCTCCAGGAGAAGGCTGATGTCGGCGCGCCGCTCCGACGCGCGACCCCTGAGTTCGTACTGGTTGTGCGTTCGGACGACGGCACCGTCTTGACTGGTGCGACCATGCAACGTGCAGATCAAGCGAATCACGGGGAGGTTCTGGGACGCTCCGACAATGCTGGTAGGATTGTGGTCCAGGCTGCCTTGTGCGGAAATGCCGTTGTAGTCACTCACGCGGGCTTCGGTCCCGAGTTTCTGTGCATTCCTACCGATGGATTGGACCATGAGGTGGTTCTGTCTCGGGGGGCGGGCGTCACCGTTCAGGTGACCGTTGATGGGCGGCCTGCCCCCGGAGTTGATGTCGTGATAGCGAGCGGCAAGGGGCGCAGCGATGTTCCGGAGAAGCGAGACCAAGTGCTGCCGGTGGAGTTCGGAGGGCTGATAAGGTGGGGCGTGACAGGAGAGTCTGGCAAGACGGAGTTCTCCGGGCTTCCAGATGGGGCCTACTGGGTTCGGGCGCCACGGTCCGGATACTTGAGCCGGGAGGCTACGAGATCCTTCGACGTGCCTGAGGTGAGTGAGGTGACAGTGAATCTCGTGCGGGGTTGGGGCGTGGCTATGGATCTGGAAGAGCTGCCGATGGACTGCCTGCTGCGACCCAATAGTCTGGTTGTGTCTGCACACACGCTGAACCAGGCCATGCCCTACTTCCCAACGGCCGACTACTGCATTGGCGGGTTCCTTCCTCCTGGAGTGGAGCAAGAGACGGTAGAGTTGACATATACGGGCACGAAGTCTGGCCATCGGATGGTGGTAGCAGGTCGCCTGCAGCCACTAGATCGTCTTGTGGCCGAGCGACCGCGCTTGATCGCGAGGGAGTTCGTCGGCATTCCCGGAGACCTTCTCGTCACGGTAGTTGAGGAGGGTCGGCAGATTGACGGCGTGCGAATCCTGGTCAATAGGATGGGAGGAAGCAAGCGGCCACCAGCAGTTGCCATGGCCGGTGAAAGGAAGAAGCTGATGGCGGGGACGTACAGTGCGTTTGGCGATGGGTATGTCGAGGACATTGCGTTCGAGCCATCGGAGGTCGTTCTCGCGGATGGAGCGCACGCGGAGACTGTCGGCACGGTGGCTCCTGGATACCACTTGGTGAAGCTGGATATCCCTATTGGGCGGAGGGACCCGGATGCTCACGTTGCTGCCATTGCGTGTGGCGACAAGAAGATTGTCGAACCCCTTGCGAGCCTTGGTTGGATGACATTGCCTGAGGAGGACTTGACGATCCGGGTGACGGTTGCCGGGCGTGAGGTGCTGTCGAGGCGGTATGCCTGGAGTGATTGGAGGGTCCGAGCTGGTGGCGCGATCTTGGTGGAATAGGTGGGAGTTAGTGTTCATGAAGAGTGCACTGGTGTTGCTAGTCTTGTTCTTTGGGTGCGCCAAGGTCCTCTCTCCAGAGCCGGGGGCAATGGCCTCCTGGGTCTACTACTCGGTTGCGACGATGGAGATCGGACTCGGGAGTGCGCTGCTGACGAGGTACTGGAGGGGGGCGGCGCTCGCGTTGGTCGTGTTCTTCCTGGTCGGCTGCGCGGTCGCCCTGGTCCACCCAGGGCCGTGCGGATGTGGCGGGGGCCTGTTGAGGCTGGACAGGACCTGGCGATTGATCGTGGCGAGTATCGGTGGCGTCCTCGCCAGCGTTGTTGGGACAAGCAGAGTCAGGGCGGACGTCGCAGGGTGATGGGCATTCCGCGACGGCGCCCGCATCGTGCGCATCACGCCGGCGCCGAAGGCCGAGGCCGAACCGGCGAAAAAGTGAACCGCCGCCGCCGCTCGCATCGCCGCGCCCGGCGCGCGACGATGCGGGCATGCTCGGCGTCGCGCGCTGGTTCTTCACCTTCCTCGGTGGCGTGCTGCTCGGCGGCGGCCTCGTGCTGCACGGTCAGGTGGCGGTGGCGCGCCACATGCAGAGCCAGGTCGACGACACCTTCTTCTTGTGGCGCGCGGTCGGCCGCGCCACGTTCGCCTTCCAGAGCGGCGACGTGAAGATGGCGCTGGCGATGAAGGAAGTGCCGCCGGAGGCGCTCAGGGAGAGTGACCGTGCGGCGTGGGTGCTCGTCATCGTCGGCGGGCTCATCGCGCTGACCGGACCGCTGCTGCGGCACCATCAGGGCAAGACCGGCGGCAAGGCCGCCAAGGGCCGCTGACCGGCGGCGCGGTCACAGCTCGCGGAACTGGCCCTGGTTCTCGGCGGCGAGGCGCCGCATCAGCTCCTTCGGCGAGATGCTGAGCTGCTCTTCCATGCGGCGGTACTCGGGTGGCGTCGCCGAGCTGATGTAGAACGTGTTGATGTGCACGCCGGCGAAGCGGTTGCACTCCTGCACCAGCCGCAGGATCTCGATGCCGTCGGTGACGTCGCCGACGGTCGGTGCGCCGTCGGAGAGCAGGAAGACCTCGTCGACGTTCGTCTCGTAGCGGTTGCCGTACAGCAGCGACTTGATGCGCAGCGCGGCCTCGAGCGCGCTCCACAGGTTGGTGCCGCCCTTGGCCTCGAGCCGGGCAACGTGGCGGCGGAACCGCTCGCGCGTGGCCGACGTCGCCGGCACCAGCTCCTTGCTCCAGACGTCGGCCTTGTCGTCGCCGTTGAACGTCACCAGCGTGAACATCGCGTTCGGCGCCAGCGCGTCGATGGCCTTGTTGAGCTCGCGCTTGGCGAAGTCGAGCCGGATCGACTTCGACTTCTTGCCGCCGGTGCCCTCCTCCTCCATCGGCCATTCCATGCTGCCGGACAGGTCGAGCACGAAGATGACGCGCGTGCCCTGCACGGGGATGCCGCAGAAGCCGCCGGAGACCGTGGCGCCGGCGACCTTGGGCTCGCGCTTCTGGGTGACGACGATCTTGTCCTTCTCGCGGTCCCACAGCTCGCGCCACTTCGCCGGCTGGTCGGCCGGGATCACCGCGCCGGTCATCGCCACGAGCAGTTCGTGCGCCTGGTAGAGCAACAGCCCCGAGGTCTTGCCGGTCTTGACGTCGTCGGGGTTGGCCTGGAAGCGCTCGAGCACCCCGATCAGGGCCGGCACCGTCTCCTGCGAACGGAAGTCGTCGAGCAGCCGGATCAACGCCATGTCGGCGCGCCAGGTGGTGCGGCCGAGGGCGGCGATCGCGGCGCGAACGGCGAGCCGCACGCTCTCTGGCGGGGCGGTCGGCTTCGCCTCGGCGGGCGCTGCCTCGGCCGGCACCTTCGGCCTGCCGGGGTCGCCTTCGGTCGGCGTCGTCGGGGCGTCCGCGGGGGACTTCGCCGGGTCGTCGGGCGGGGCTGCCGGCTTCGGCAGGTACTTGCTGTAGATCGAACGCAGCGCCTGCGCGACGCTGACCAACGCTGCGTCCGAGGTCTCCCGCTGCAGCTCGGCGATCAGGGCCAGGGCGCCTTCGTCGGCGCCGAGCCGGGCCAGCGCCTCCGCGGCCTGGATGCGCACGATCTCCTCGCCGTCGCCGAGCGCGTTCTCGATCGTCGGTCGCAACGCACCGTCGCCGAGCAGGCCGAGGCAGCGCACCGCCGCCGCCCGCATCGCCGGCGCCTTGTCGCGATCGAACTTCGTCTCACCGCGCGTCGCGCGGGCGAAGGCCTCCTTGGCCGCGGCGCTGGTGAACTTCGGGATCACCTTCTCGGCGGCGGCGCGCACGTCGAACGGCGCCATGAACGTCTTGTATTGGGCCCTGCCCTGTTCGAGCCCGATCGCCGCGACCTCGAGCACCGCGTCGGCGGCCTCGGCGGTGTCGAGCTTCGCCACCTCGCCGAGGATCGCGTCGAGGTCGCCGGCCCAGGTCGGCGAGCCGAGCGAGTCCTTGGGCAGGCCGAACTTGGTGACCAACGAGTCCTTGGCGATGTTCTGCTGCGAGCGGTAGTCGATCTTGCCGGCGCGATAGAGCTTGAGCCAGGCGTCGAGCGCCTTCAGGGCCTTGTCGTCACCGGGCAGCCGAACGGCGATCGCGGCGGCGGCTGCGGCGGGCTGCGGCGGCAGCGTCGCGGGGAGCCAGGACAGACAAGCCGGGAGCAGGAGCCAGGGGAGCATGTGGGTTCGCGACCGCGGGCCGCGCCGCAGGGGCGCGTATGCTACCCCCGCGATGGCGCCGGGTTGCCCGCCGGCGTCGAACTCCCATCGCCACCGCCAGCGGCGGCCCGTTCAGCGGCCGCCGGCCTCGATCACGCGCAGGAAGCCCTCGCGCGGCTCGACCGCGCTGCGCGGCGCCACCCAGCTCGGGCCGCAGATGTCGCCGACGAAGAAGGCGCGGCCGCTGCGGATCAGGGTCAGGTCGTGGCCGCCCACCTCGTCGGGGCCGAACACGAAGAACAGCTTCTGGAAGATGTCGGGCCGCGTCAGGTTCAACTGCAGCAGCACGTCCTGGTCTTCTCGCTGGTCGAGCGCCGGTCGCACCGTGATCACGCGCGCCAGGTTGCCGAGCAGCTTGCTGCGCAGCGCCGGCGCGACGATGCGCCGCACGGTCTGCTCGTTGCGCTGTTCGCGGCGGCACTGGGCCAGCATGTTGACCGCGAAACGCAGCTCGGCGTCGGCTTCGTTGCTCTGGAAGAACAGTCGCTGGTGGTCGCGCAGGTCGAGCAGCACCTGGCCGAAGGCGTGCAGTTCGTTGGCGTTGTCGAGCGCCTGCCGCACCACGGCGGCGCCGTTGTCGCCGGACTCGAGCTGCTGCACGGCGAAGCTGGCCGTCAGGTAGCGCTGCTCGAGCTGCTTGGCGGTCTCGATCGCGACCAGGTTGAACGTCAGCGGCTGGGTCGCCGAGATCATCGGGCTCTGGTCGACGGGCAGGCTGCCGCTCGACACCGGCATCGCCGGGCCGGCGTGCTCTTCGTGGCGGGCTGCGCCACGCGGCCGCGAGCCCACACCGTCCGGGCCGACGTCGACGGAGCTCGCGTCGTGGGCGCTGTTGCCGGACGCTTCGATGTTGGCGACATCCTGGTGGCGCGCGGGTTCCACCGGCGAGCGCGACCAGGTCACGAACAGCAGCGCCACCGCCGCCGCGGCAGCGCCGGTCAGCCCGTAACGCAGCTTGGTCAACAGCGGCACGCCGTCGTGGAACACACCTTCGGGCGTGCCCTCGCCGGCGCGGATGCGGGCCCAGAGGCCGTCGCGGAAGTCGTCACCGACCTTCGGGTGTTGCAGCTGCAGCGTCAGGCGCTGCGCCGCCTGCAGTTCCTTCCAGAAGGCGCCGCAGGCCGCGCAGGTCTCCGCGTGCTGCAGGACGATCGCTCGCCGTCCCGAGGCCAGGCGGCCGTCGAGGCACTGCGAGAGTTCGAAGCGGCAGGTGGAGCAGTTCATCGGGATGCGATCTCGCGCACGTGGTTCAGACCTTGATCAGGCGGCTGACGAGGGATTTGAAGCGCTGGCGCGCGCGGAACAGGCGGGTCGAGACCGTCTTGACCGGACAGCCCATCACGGCGGCGGCGTCCTCGTAGCTGAGCCCCTCGACTTCACACAGCAGGAATGCCTCCCGGAACTTGAGCGGCAGCTCGGCGATCGCCTGCTCGATGGCCTGCCGCGACTCGCGCGTCGCCGCGATCTCGTCCGGTTGCTCGGCGTTCTGGTCGGCGGGCACGAACGGCTGCTCCTCGTCCTTCTGCAGGTCGCGGAACAGGCTCAGCTTGAACTTGCGCCGGCGCAGCTGGTCGAGGCACAGGTTGCGGGCGACGCGGAACAGCCAGGGCCGGAAGGCGGCGGTCGGCACCTGGTTGAGGTGTCGGTAGAGGGCCAGGAACGAGTCCTGCGCGACGTCCTCGGCCGCGCTCGGGTCGTTGAGCAACCGGGTGGCGTAGGCCTTGAGGCTGTCGGCGTGCTCTGCCAACGCCCGGT
Organism: Planctomycetota bacterium; assembly: GCA_016793265.1. Classification (GTDB taxonomy): domain Bacteria; phylum Planctomycetota; class UBA1135; order UBA1135; family UBA2386; genus JAEUHT01. Next base: position 17,732 of record JAEUHT010000022.1, on the reverse strand, counting down.
GGTACGCGACCATCGTCACCGGGTCGGGTTGGTATTCGTGGCTGGGAGTGGCCATCGCGAGGGCAGAATATCGGCAACCGTGCGCCGGCCGGCGAGCTGGCGGCGCGCGGGCGCGCTCGACGCCGTCCCCATGACGAAACTCCGACCCGACGAAAATCCCCGGTCCCGGCCCGGTTGCAGTGCCGTGATCCGCGACCCCCGTGTGCCAGGGCCCGACGCCGCAAGAACCAGTGCCAACGGCCGCCGGCGCTGCGTCGGTCCGGGTTGCCTGTTGCTGGCCGCGGGCTTGCTGGCTGGTTGTGGCGGGGCCCTGGGGCACCGCTCCGTGTTCGAGGGTCAGGCCGACGTCGTCATCCCACCTGGCTCCGTGAGCCTGCGCATCGAGGTCGACAACGGCACCATCCAGTTCGACAGCGGCGACGCCGGCCAGGTGCACATCGCCGGCGGCATGCGCCGCGCCGCCGACACCGCCGAGGCCCTCGCGGCGATCGAGAAGGTGCCGTTCGGGTTCGCCGCGGTGCCGGACCCGGCAAACCCAAGCCTGCTGGTGTTGCGTGGCCCGAGCCTGCCAGAAGGTGTGCAGGGGGTGCTCGGCATCGAGGCGGGGTTCCGCGTACCGGCCAATCTACCGATCGAGATCGTCGTCGCGGGCAGTGGTGTGGTCACCGTCGCCAATCGTGCCGCGGCGACGAAGGTGTCCACCGGGCGCGGCGACCTCATGTTCGCGAATTGTCATGCTGACGTCATTGGCGTCACTGGCCGCGGCAATGTGATTGCCTACGGTCACGAGGGCAACCTCGATCTGCACGCCAAGGCGGGCGACATGCAGGCGCTGGTGCGTCGCCCGGCGGACCAGATCCGCCTCGTCACCGGGCGCGGCAACGTACAGCTGCTGGTGCCGCCGGCGACGACGTTCGAAGTCGATGCCCGCGCCGAGGTTGGACGCGTCGGCAACGGCTTCGGGCTGCTAGCGGAAAAGGTGGGTCCCTACTCGGCCGCCATGGTGGGTAGCATCGGCGATGGCCGCCTGAAGGTGGTGTTGCGCTCGGCCTCGGGCAACATCTCCTTCAGCAGCCAACGCTTCGACTGAAGACTGGGTCGCAGTTCCCTGGTTGCTGGGGGTTGTGGCCACTTGTGGCCCGTCCCAAGGGCGGCGGCTTTCCCCACGACGTGGATCGACGCCCTGGGCGGTCCCGATCGAAGCGGCCTTCGCTGCTCTCAGGATCGTCTCCCGTGCGCCCTTCTCTGCCGTGGAAATGTCGACGGGGCGCTCGCGTCCTCGTCAACGTGCCGTAGCAAACCAGGACGCCCCCCGGACCCTCTCCCCTCTGACCCAAGTCCTCCGATTCTCTCCCAGGAGCCCGTCTCTCACGGCCCAGGATCGCAGGCAAGCGCACGACAACATGACCCTCGGCAAACGCCTCCTGCTCTACTCCTCGAATGACCCCACCGGCGCCGTGCTGGCCAAACCAGTAGCGGAGTGGGGTTGCCTTACTTCCACCTGCTCGTCGCTCGACGAGCTGCGCGGCCGCTTGGAAGGCTCGGAGTTCGACCTCGTGCTGGTCGAACCCTCGGCTTCGTTGAAGCGGTTGGTCGGGGAGAACAACCTCGAGGAGAACCTCAAGCTCACGCTGGCCGAGGTCGAGAAGCGCCACATCCAGCGCGTACTCGCCGCCCACAACGGCAACAAGACCCGAGCGGCGCGCAGCCTCGGCATCGACACCAAGACGCTCTACAACAAGCTCAAGAGCTACCGCTCGTCCGAGGCCCTCGCGCGGAAGCGCACCCAGGGCTCGAACTCGATGACGATTTGAGGGGGCGGCGCCGGCGCTGGCATGGCCGGTTGCCGCTGCGCGCCGATGGCCTGCACGCGCCGCACCGAAATGGCGTGGTAGGCTGTTCCGGCTGGCCTGTGCTCCAGATGGCCGCCGGGAAGCAACCTTGATGGACCGCGTCGACTCCCTGCTCAGCGAACTCTCCTCGCGTCATCGCAACGCCGATCCGGCCTTCCTCGCGGCGGTGCGGCCGATGGTCGTCGGCATCCTCGATCCAGGGACGCCCGAGCATGCTCGCGTGCCGCTCTTGGAGATGCTCGCCGAGACCTTCGAGCGCGACGTGCAGATCCGCGAGGACCTGCAGCGGGCGCGCCAGGCGTGGAGCCAGTTCATGGCGCGCCTGCAGCGCCTGCTCGGCCTCTGACGCGCGCGCCGCCGCGCTGCCAGCGCCGGCATCGTTCCGCCTGCCGACTTCGTCGACGCGAGCCGGCCGCCGCCGCCCGAAGTCCCACTGCGAGAAGTCCTGTGCGGCCATCGCCGCGCCGCGGGCAGCCGAGCCGCCCATACGATCGTGCCGCCGCCGCGGCCGCGCCGCCGGCGCGCGGGCGGCGCCAGAAACGCAGTGCTCATGCGCCCTTGGCGACCGCCGAGAATGAGCCCGCAGCGCCTGGCGCTGCCCGAACGAACACGGGGCTCGCGACGGGCCATGATTCGCCGACTTCGATCCTTTGCCTGCAGTGCCTGTCGCGAGCCCTTCTTGTCCTCCCGCGGTTGCCGATCGCTCCGGTTCGTTCCTGGAAATCGCCGCGCGGCGATGCTCCTATGGCCGCCCTCGAACGCGGCTCCAGTCGAGCCGCCCGAACCGATCCCATGGGACTGCAAGAGCACCGTGACGCCCTCAGGGCGGCCGAGGAGCGCGTCGACTCGCTCAAGGTGAGTCTTTGACTACCTTCGCCGCCATCGTGAACTCGCCGACATCGAACACCAGATGACCCAGCCTGGGTTCTGGGAAGAACCAGAACGCGCCCAGGTCGTCGTCACCAAGAAGAAGACCTGCTTCCAGGTCGTCGAGCCGATCGAGAGCCTGCTGCGGCTGATCGAAGACGGCCGTGTGCTGCTCGAGCTCGGCGCCGACGATCCGGCCGCGGTCGAGGCCGACCTGGCCGACACCGCCGGCAAGATCCACAGCAAGCTCGACGAGCTGGAATTCCAACTCATGCTCGGCGGCGAGCACGACCCGAAGAACGCCATCGTCACGCTGCAGGCCGGCGCCGGCGGCGTCGATGCCTCGGATTGGGCCGAGATGCTGCTGCGCATGTACATCAAGTGGGCGGCGCGGCAGGACTTCGTGGTCGAGGAGACGGACTTCCAGAAGGCCGAGGAAGCCGGCATCAAGAGCGCCACGATCTCGATCCGCGGCCCCTACGCCTACGGCAAGCTGAAGGCGGAGCAGGGCGTGCACCGGCTCGTGCGCATCTCGCCGTTCGACGGCCAGGCGCGCCGGCAGACGTCGTTCGCCTCGGTCGAAGTGGTGCCCGAGCTCGACGACGACATCTCGGTCGAGATCCGCAAGGAAGACCTCAAGGTCGACACCTTCCGCAGCTCCGGCGCCGGTGGCCAGCACGTCAACAAGACCGAGTCGGCGATCCGCATCACCCACATCCCGTCGGGCATCGTCGTCGCCTGCCAGGCCGAACGCAGCCAGCACAAGAATCGCGACTCGGCGATGCGCACGCTGCGATCGAAGCTGTTCCAGCTCGAACAGGCCAAGCGTGAGGCGGAGCTGGCGAAGTTCTACGGCGACCGCGGCTCGATCAGCTGGGGCAACCAGATCCGCAGCTACGTGCTGCAGCCCTACCAGATGTGCAAGGACCTGCGCACCGACGTCGAGACCTCGGACGTGCACGGCGTCTTGGATGGGCATCTCGACCCGTTCATCAACGGCTACCTGAAGATGAAGAAGGACGAGGTCAAGAAATGAGACGCGCGCTGCTGTCCGTCACCGACAAGCACGGCATCGTCGAGTTCGCCCGCGGGCTGCAGGAGCTCGGCTTCGCGCTGCTGTCGACCGGCGGCACGCGCCGCGCGCTCACCGACGCCGCGGTCGAAGTGCAGGAGGTCGCCGACTACACCGGCTTCCCCGAGCTGATGGACGGGCGCCTGAAGACGCTGCACCCGAAGGTGCACGGCGGCCTGCTGGCGCGCCGCGACGACCCGAGCCATCTGGCGGCGATGCAGGCGCACGGCATCGACCGCATCGACGTGCTCTGCGTCAACCTCTATCGCTTCCGCGAGACGGTGCGCAAGCCCGGCATCTCGCGCGCCGAGATCGTCGAGCAGATCGACATCGGCGGGCCGGCGATGATCCGCAGCGCCGCCAAGAACCACCAGAGTGTCGCCGTCGTCGTCGACCCGAACGACTATGCCGACGTGCTGCGTGCCCTGCGGGAGAACGGCGGCACGCTGCCGCCGGAGTTCCTGCGCAAGCTCGCCGCCAAGGCCTTCGCCCACACGGCTGCCTACGACGCCGCGATCGCGCAGTGGTTCGATTGCGAACGGCGCGCCATGCCCGAAGAGCCGTTCTTCGCCAGCCGGGTCGCCTTCGCCGGCGAGAAGCTGCAGGACCTGCGTTACGGCGAGAACCCGCACCAGCGCGCCGCCTTCTACGCGCTCGGCGAATCGCTGCCGAGCCTCGCCGCGTCGAAGCAGCTCGGTGGCAAGGAACTCAGCTACAACAACATCCTCGACGCCGATGCCGCGCTGGCGCTGGCGCTCGAGTTCGAGCGCACGGCGTGTGTGATCGTCAAGCACAACAACCCGTGCGGCGCCGCGGTCGCCGGCGACCTGCCGCGCGCGTTCGAGCTGGCGCTGGCCAGTGACCCGGTGTCGGCCTTCGGCGGCATCCTCGCCACCAACCGCACCTTCGATGCCGCCACCGCAGCGGCCATCGTGCAGAGCGGCACCTTCCTCGAGGTCGTGGTGGCGCCGCACGTCGACCCGGCCGCGCTCGACGTGCTGCTGCAGGCGCGCTGGGGCGCCAACGTGCGCGTGCTCGACCTCGGCGGCGTGCCGGATGCGATGCAGCGGCGGCGCTTCGTGGCCCGGCAGGTGCTCGGCGGCTTTCTGCTGCAGACCGCCGACTTCCCGGCCGAGGCGCCGAAGCAGGAGGTCGCGACGCGGCGTGCGCCGAACGACCGGGAGCAGCTCGGCCTCACCTTCGCGTGGTTGGTCGCCAAACACGTGAAGTCCAATGCCATCGTGCTGGCGCAGGTCGAAGCTGACGGCGCCTGCTGCACCGTCGGCGTCGGCGCCGGCCAGATGAGCCGGGTCGATTCGTCGAAGATCGCGGTCGACAAGGCCGGGCCGCGCGCCAAGGGCGCCGTCGTCGCCAGCGACGCGTTCTTCCCGTTCGCCGACGGCCTGCTCGTCTGTGCCACGGCCGGGGCCACCGCGGTGGTGCAGCCCGGCGGCAGCAAGCGCGACGCCGAGGTGGTGGCTGCCGCGGATGACCACGGCATGGCGATGACCTTCACCGGCCAGCGCCACTTCCGCCACTGATCACCATGGACATCGCCGCCGCGGTCGAGGACGTGCTGCTCGGCGCCTCGCTCGAGCAGGTCGCCGCCGGCTGTCGGGCCGAGCTCATCAAGGACTTCGGTTTCCGGCCCGAGGAGGTCACGCCCGACACCTTCCGCAGCGAAGTGGCGGCGTTCATGCGCAAGCTGGCGCGGCACCTCGGCGATCGCCATCCCGGGGATGCGCGCGTCGGCCACGCGCTGCGGCAGTGGGTTCGCAGCAGCGATCACTACGAAGCGTGGGACGCGCTGCTGACCGGCTTCCAGGTCGAAGGCCGCGAGGCGCTGGTGCGGCGTGGGCGCGTGCTGTTCCCGGGGCCGCTGACGCGCCACTGGGACGAGCCGTGACCGGCGACCGCATCCGGCGGGGCCTCGAGGCCGTGCGGGCGGCGATCGCCGATGCCTGCCGTGCCCACGGCCGCGCTGCCGATGCGGTGCAGCTGCTCGCGGTCAGCAAGACGCACCCGGCCGCCGCCGTGCGCGAGGCCTGGGCCGCGGGCCAGCGCGCGTTCGGCGAGAACCGCGTGCAGGAGCTGGTCACCAAGGCCGCGGCCCTCGGCGACCTGACCGGCCTGCAGTGGCACCTGATCGGTTCGTTGCAGACCAACAAGGTGCGCGACCTGCTCGCCGTGCCCGGGCTCGTGCTCGTGCACAGCCTCGATCGACAACGGCTCGCCGACGAGCTGCAGCGGGAGCTCGTTCGCCGCGGCGCCCGTCTCGACGTGCTGCTGCAGATCCACGCCACCGGCGAACCGACGAAGCACGGCTGCGAACAGGCGGCTGCGGCGGCGCTGCTGGAGCACGTGCTCGCCCACTGCCCGGCGCTGGGCGTGCGCGGCCTGATGGCGATGGGGCCGCTCGCAGGCGACCCGCTGCCGGTGTTCCGCCGCGTGGTCGGGCTGCGCGACGAGCTGCGCGCCGCGACCGGCCTGCCGCTGTCCGTGCTGAGCCTCGGCATGTCGGGGGATCTCGCCGCGGCGGTCGCGGCCGGGTCGACGCTCGTTCGCGTCGGCACCGCGGTGTTCGGGGCCCGAGATTGAGCCGCGCCGGCCAGGCGCTCTAATCCCGGCCCGTGGCCGTCCGCAAGAAGCCAGCCGAACCGACCCGGTCGGGATCCGCGCCAGATGCAGGTGAAGTCGGTCGACGATTGGCCGTCGCGATCCCCGACCCGCGCTGCGAACTCGACCACGTCGACGCCTGGACGCTGTTGATCGCGACGATCCTCAGCGCGCAGAGCACCGACCGCACGGTCAACTCGGTGACGCCGCTGCTGTTCCAGAAGTGGCCGACGCCCGAGGCGCTCGCCGCGGCGCCCCGCGAGGAGGTCGAGGGCGTGGTGCACCGCACCGGCTTCTTCCGCAACAAGGCGAAGGCGATCCAGGGCACCAGCCTCGCCATCCACACCCAGCACGGCGGTGAGGTGCCGCGCGAGATGGCGACGCTGGTGATGTTGCCCGGCGTCGCCCGCAAGACCGCCAACGTCGTGCTCGGGGTCGCCTACGGCATCGCCGCCGGCATCGTCGTCGACACCCACGTCGGCCGCGTCAGCCGGCGCCTGGGTCTGAGCACGGCGGACGGGGCCGACAAGGTCGAGGCGGAGCTGTGTCTGAAGTTCCCGCGCGAGCAGTGGATCACGATCGGCCACCGCCTGCTGCTGCTCGGCCGCTACGTGTGCCTCGCCAAGGGGCCGCGCTGCGCCGACTGCCCGCTGTTCGAGCTGTGTCCCTCGCGCGAAGGCGACAGCCTCGGCACCTGGCAGGACCGCGCCGCGCACACGCAGCGGTTGATCGAAGGTGGTGGCGAGGGCGGCGGCCCGGCGGCGCCGTGACGGGCGCGGCGCCACCCGCCAGGGTCACTCGAAGCGCGCTTGCCGTGCCAGGCGCTTCCTGATGATGTCGATGCGCTCCATCTGGCCGCGCGCCGGGAAGCGCTCGTAGAAGCCCTCGCGGCGGAACTCCGGCGTCATGTCGCGCACCGGCTCGAAGCGCTTCTCGAGCAGCTTCACCAGGTCCGGCCCGGGCATCAGCGTGGCATCGATCTTGGCGGCGATGTCACCACACAGGCGCAGCATGGCGCAGATCGTCACGTCGCGCGTGATCATGTGGTTCTTGTTGTCGCTCCAGGCCGGCCCGAACGTCGTGCGCAGCGCCTTGAGGGTGTCGCGCACGAGGCCATAACCACGCTCCTTGCTCCAACCACGGCCGTCCTTGAAGCGATGCTGTGCCTCCTTGCGGCGGATCAGCCGGAAGGCCTCGCCGAAGATCTGCGCCTGGTTGATCCACATCTCCTGGTGCGAACGGCCACCGAGCATGTTGATGTGGTACTGCAGCGGCGAGTCGTCCTCTTCGTAGAGCGCGCGCACCAACACCGCCGCGTACTTCTTCTCCGGGTCGGTGCCCCACTCGATACGCTCGTAGAGGTCGATCAGGTGCGAGCGGTTGATGCGCGTGTGGGTGCTGTTGATGACCACGAACATCTCGGTCGCGAAGTCGGCGGTCTTGCCGTCGAAGATCACCACCGGCACCTCGACGCGGCGGTCGGCGTCCTTCTCCTGCAGGTAGAAGTGCAGGCCGGCGAGGCGGTGCTGGCCGTCGATGATCAGGAAGTCGCTGCGCGGCTCGATCAGGTTGCCGGCGCGCTCCATGCCCTTGAGCGGCTGGAACTCGAGCTTCTCGGTGGTGAACAGCAGCACCGCGCCCGGGATCACCGGCTGCCGCGCTTCGTTGCGGTAGAAGTCCTTGATCTGGCGGATCTTTCGCCGGTTGAGGTCGCGCTGGAACGACTTCGAGTTCTTCTCGATCGCCTGCACGTAGCGCTCGACGTCGTCGACGTCCTTGTGCTTGCCCTTCGGCTCCTCACCGCCGATCACCTGCCCCTTCTCGCCATAGAAGCGCGTGACGAAGCGCACCTTGCGCAACAGGTCCTCGGCCGGGTAGCTGACGAAGTAGAACTCCGACTCCTTCTGGCGCATGCGCTGGGCGAACATCGGGCGGGATCTCCTGCGGGTTGGCGGTTGGGCGGAGAGTTTGCGCGGCCGAGCTTGGCTTGGCAAAGGGATGCTGGTCGACCCTGCCGGATCGCTGCTGCGCCGGGCGCTTCAGCCGGTCGCTGGCGTCGCTCGCGGTCAGGCGCCGGTGGGCTCGTTCGCCGGCGGGTCGAGCAGCCTGCCACTTGCGTCGACCGGCCCGACCACGACCAGCGTCTCCGGCCAGAACGTGACGCGCGGCTTCAGCACCAGCGAGTCGGGGAACAGGCGCCGCAGTTGCCGCGCGCTGAGCAGGTGCACGTCGGAGTAGTCGTTGCCGGACTGGTAGCGGCGGTGCACGTGGTTGTAGGCCCACAAGCGCGCCACGCGGTGCATCCAGCGCGGCGGCAGCCACGACAGGAACGGCATGCGGGCGTGGAACTCGAACGGATACCAGCGGTTCGGCGTGGTCAGGAACCAACGCCGGCCGACGCGGCGCACCTCCGCCGCCATGCGCGCCTGATCGGCGAAGTCACCGACGTGCTCGAGCACCGCGTTGCTGTAGACGAGGTCGAAGCTCTGATCGGCGAACGGCAGCTTGCGGGCGTCGCAGGCCATCGTGCGCGCACCCGGAAAGGCGGCGCGGATCGCCGCCAGGTGCTCGTCGCGGATGTTGATCGCGGTGATGCGCGACGGGTCTTCGCAGCGTTCGAGCAGCTGCCGCGACTGCGGGTCCACCTGGCTGCCGATGTCGAGGATACGTTCGTCCCCACGCAGCGGCACGTAGCGCTGCAGCATCTCCATCTTGATGCGCCTGGAACGAACCGACAGTCGGTTGAACAGGGCGGTGATAGGCATGGCGGCAGGCCCGGCAGTCTAGTGCTCGCCTGCTGCGGCGGATTCCAGCCGCAGTGCGCATTCCCGGCGGTTGGCGCCGCGCCCGATGGCATGGGGCTCCGCGCGGTTCGGCTACGAACTACTGCCCAGCGTGGCAGCGATTGGCCAAGTGAGCCATACCGTGTCGGCCCCGCGCGCCTGGCTCACGACCCGGTGAGCTCTGTCGAAGAGCGGCTGTCGCGACGCCGCTGCATGCGTCGTGCGGGTTGACTCCCTGACGAAGCTGCGATCCCATCGGGGCAGTGGGTCGGGAACCCCCTCCGACCTGATCGTTCCATCGCTGAGGGACCGTCATGCGTTTTGCACCGAGAGTCTTCACGTTCGCCGCCTTCGCGTCCGGGTTGTGCGCCCAGTACTTCGTCGAGCACGAGCGCAGCATGTACCCCGGTAGTCCACCGTCGCCGGGCTCGGCTTATGGCGGTAGCAACCGCATGGTGATCGACGTCGACGGGGATGGCCATCCCGACGTGCTCGCCGGTGGTTCGGGCGCGAACAGCACGAACTACTATCGCAATGATGGCCGTGGGCGGTTCACGCTCATGGCGTCCGGGCTCACCACGGCCACCGCCACATGGGTGGTGTCGCAGGCGATGGGCGACTACGACGGCGATGGACTGCCCGACGTCTGCACCGGCACTTCCTTGGTGCGCAACGTAGGTGGTGGTGCGTTCGCGGTCGATCCGTCGATCTATGTCTACGCCCTTGCCCCCTTGCCGGGAGCGTTCATCGACTATGACGGCGACGGCGACCTCGACTGGTTGGCCAACAACGGTTCGCTGCTGCTGTTCGCCAACGACGGGGCCGGTGCGTTCACCGATGTGACCTCCACTGTCCTTGCGGGGCTCGACCGCCAACAGCATGGCTTCTTCGTCGTGGACCTCGACCACGACGGCGACCAGGACGTCGTCAAGAACGGCGGTGGCTTGGGTCCGATGACGTTGCGCGTCTGGCGCAATCAGGGGGGCGGGGCCTTCACCGAAGAGACACTGCCGTCGACGGGAGGGTTCGGGTTCATCTCGCAGGTGCAGGTCGCGGACTTCGATGGCGATGGTTCGCTCGATATCCACGTCATCGGCATGTCAGCGGCCGGCGGTTTCGGCGCCTGGCTGGTGACCGGAGGCACGGGCTCTTGGACGGTGACGCCGGTCGACCTCACGACGCCAGAGATCCAGGACCTGTTCACTGCGGAAGCAGGAGATTGGGACGGCGACGGACGTGCCGATTGGGTGAGCCGCACCGGCATATACCTGCAGACCGGCCCGATGCAGTTCGTGTTCCAGCCGCTTCCGGGTGGCAATCTGCAGGGCAACCCGCTGCTGATCGACCTCGACGGCAATGGTCGCCTCGACATCATCGCGGGCAACAAGATCGGCTTCGTCCGCAACCTCGCGACGGGTCCGCTCTACACCGAGAATCCCTGGGTCGCTTCGGTCGGCCTGTTGTCGTCTCCCCTGACGCCAAGGCGGATCGAAGCGCGGCAACGCAGCGCCTCGCCGCCGATCGACGACGTCCTGGTCATCGGCAGCTATGGGCTGAGGCTCGGTTCCGACGCGCCACTGCCCGGCGAGGTCGAGCGCACGTGGCGGTTCGGCTCGTTGACCGGAAGTGATGCGGCCTTCGTCACACCGGCGCCAGGTGGCGTGCTCGGACTCATCACCGTGCCGTGGCTGTCGTACTTCGACTTCGTCAACGGCGTGCCGGTGCCGGCCACGGCGCCGGTGCTGCCTGTCCCGGCATACCGGGTGCGGGCTGGAGACCTCGACGGGCAGCCGGGGGACGAGTTGGTGTTCAGCTCGACGCTGCGGACCGGCCCGATGATCTTCACCCGCAGTGGCGCGGGCTGGGTCGACGTGTCACCGGTGGTGTCGGCGACGGCGAGCACTCCGCCGTTGCATGAGGAGATCCTGCTGGCCGACGTCGATGGGGATGGTGACGACGACATCATCCACGAGAGTCGCTGGCTGCGGAACGACGGCGGTACCTGGACGGTGATGAGCTCGTTTGCTGCCTACGTGCCGGCCTCGGCGACCTGCATCGCGGCGATCGACTGTGATGGTGACGGCGACATGGACCTGTTCTTCGGTGCTGCCGCCGGCGCCAGTCGCATGATCAAGAACACGGGGACCGGGTTTTCCAACGACACCAACGCGTGGCTGCCCGCCGGCCTCGGCGCCGTGACCAACGGCATCGTCCAGGACATCGACCACAACGGCGCCGACGATCTGCTGATCGTGATCGGCACCCAGAGCCACCTGCTGATGAACTCGGGCACCACGTTCACCCTGGTGCCCGACGTCGGCCCAGCCGGCGCGCTGGTCGACCTCGACCACGATGGCCGCCTCGACCTGTTCTCCGGCAGCCGGATCCTGTGGAACCGCGACAATCTGCTGTGGTCACCGGCACCGCCGATGCTCGGCAGCTGGACGCTGCGGTTCGACCGGCGTGATGTGGTCACGCCGGTGATGTTGGGCATGTTGATGGTCAGTCATGAGGAGGCCGCCGCGCCCTGGCCTGGAGTCGGCACCGTCTACGTCGATCCAACCGCCTGCGCGGCCTACACCATGTATGTGATCGACGGCGGCTGCGAGGTCGACCTTGCGATCCCCGCCTCGCCGGCGCTCGTCGGGCAACCGCTGCGCGGTCAGGTCCTGCTGTGGGACTGGTTCCAGTTCCACCTGAGCAACGTGGTGCGCGGCGTGATCCACTGAATGTGATCACGGACCTCGGGGACGTGGAGAGGGCTTGTGCGCCCGGCTGCGATCAGTCGGGCAGGGTGACCTGCACGGGCTCGCCGAAGCGATGCGTGCCGAGCGGCTTCGCTTCGCCTTGGTCCGGCAGCAGCAACAGATCGACCGCCACGCCGGCCCACGGCCCCATCGCGGCGAACCGGCCCTCGGCGTCGGTCCTGGCGATGCCCTGCCACGAACGCAGCAGCCGTTCGACCTTCACCTGCACCACCACGCCCGCGGCCGGCGTGCCGTCGCGATGCAGCAACCGCCCGCGCAGCCAGCGGTCCTCGCCGATCGGCTCCGCGGCGATGCGCAGGCCTTCGGCAGCGTGCCCGGCCTGCGGCAGCACGTGGCCACTCCCCCCTTCGTAGCCCGATGCCGGGTCGAGCGCGGCATACCCTTCGGCCAGCGGCACCGAATCGAAGCGGAAGGCGCCATCCGCGCCGGTGATCGCCTGCAGGTCGCCACCGCGGAAGGTGCGGAAACCGAGCAGGCTCGCGTCGCCTTGCTGCGCGAACCACTTCACCGCCACGCCCCCGACCGGCTTGCCTTCGCCATCCAGCACGCGGCCGGCGACGGCGGCCCGCTGCGGGTCGCCGTGCGGCACGAAGTCGACCTTCGCCATGCGCAATCTGGGCAGCACGAACCAGGCGGCGAGCAGCAGGGTGGCACCGATCGTCAGGAACAGCAGCCGGCGGCGCGCGAGGGGCATGGGCGCAGACTACGGCCCGGCCGGCGGAGATTGCCGGATCACCCCACGAACGGTCGCGGCGGCGGCTGTGGGGCCAGGCGGATCGGGGATCCGCCTGGCCCGGTCATGGCTCGCCCGTCAGTTGCCGCAGCCGTTCGCCGAGGGCCTGGAACGCCTGCACCTCGGCGTCGAACGCCGCATCCTTCCGGCGGGCATCGTCGATCGCCGCGGCATCGTCGGCGGCGAGCGCGCCGTCGGCGTAGAGCGCGAACAGGGCGCGCGCCTGCTTCGCGGTGTGGCGGCGGATCAGCTCCATGCTCCCGCTCATGAAGGCGAGCATGCCGCCGACGTGCAGGAACGGCTGCCAGACGAAGCGTCCGCACCATGGCAGCAGGCAGAGGCCGATGCCGCAGGCGACGGCCGCGGGCCAGAACACGCGCCGGTAGAACGGCAGCGGGTGGTCGTGCCGGAGGTAGGTGAACAGCCACGACGCCGGCAGCCGTCGGCGCCAGTCGTTGAGCGCGCCGAAGAGGCCGCCGAGGCAGCCGATGGCGCCGCCGAGCCCGCCGCCGATGGCGCCCCAGCGCCGCCCCTGGTCGTCGACCCAGCCGATGCCGTAGACGACGAAGCCGAGGCAGAGCAGCAGCAGCGCGACGCACCCGCCGACGGCCGTCAGCATCATCCAGCGCGGCAGGATGCACACGCTGCGCACGGGGATCGGCGCCTCGTTCTTCTTCATGGTGCGAGCCTCCGCCGCAGGGTCAGGATCGCCGCGGCACGTTCGCTGGCGACGGTGCCCAACGAACGGCCGAGGATCGCGGCGACGTCGCGGTAGCCGAGGCCGTCGACCGCGGTCAGCAGCAGCACCTCGCGTTGCGCATAGGGCAGCGCCGCGATCGCCTCGAGCAGTTCGAGCTGCGGGCGGTCGTCGCGCGCCGGCGGATCGAGGCTGTCGCTCGCCACCGCCGCCCGCTTGCGCCGCACGTCGATGCAGCGGTTGCGCGCCAGCCGGAACAGCAGCACACCGGGATCGCCGGCGAGATCGAACGCACCGTCGCGCGCGACGAGCGTGGCGAACACGTCCTGCACGACCTCCTCCGCGTCGTGCGCGTTGCGCAGCAGCTGCGTGCAGAAGCGCAGCAGCCGGTGGCGCCAGGCGGTGAAGGTGTCGGCGAGCACGGTGCCTTGCACACGATCGGGGCCCCGGCCGTGTTCAGGAAATCTGGCAGACGGCGCCTGGGCATGCCAGCGACCCGCCGCTCCGTGGTGGCGGCGCAGCGAAGCGTCGGCCAGACTGCACTCGTGACTGCAACCTTGCACGCGCGCGGCCTCGCCGCCAGCTACGGCAGCCGCCAGCTGTTCTCCGGCCTCGACCTCGTCGTCTCCCCGGGTGAGGTCGTCGGCCTCGTCGGCCCCAACGGCTCCGGCAAGTCGACCCTGTTGCGCATGCTGGCCGGCTTGCGCACGCCGGACGCCGGCTCGATCCACCTGGCGCCGAAGACGGCGAGCGTCGGCTTCCTGGCGCAGGAGCCCGAGCGCTTGATCGGCGAGTCGGTGCATGCGTTCCTGATGCGCCGCACGGGTGTGACCGCGGCGGACGCGGCGATGCAGCAGGCGGCGCACGACATGGCCGAAGGCCAGGCCGGCGCCGACGATCGTTACGCCGACGCGCTCGAGCACTGGCTCGGGCTCGGCGGCGCCGACTTCGAAGAACGCACCGCCGCGGTGCTCGCCGACCTCGGCCTCGACGTCGACCTCGCGCTGCCGACGACGGCGTTGTCGGGTGGGCAGGCGGCGCGCGCCGGCCTCGCCGCGCTGCTGTTGTCGCGCTACGAAGTCTACCTGCTCGACGAGCCGACCAACGACCTCGACCTCGACGGCCTCGATCGGCTGGAGCAGTTCGTGCAGGAGCTGCAGGCGCCGGCGGTGCTGGTCAGCCACGACCGCGAGTTCCTCACCCGCACGGTGACCAAGGTCGTCGAGATCGACCGCAGCCTCTTGCGCGTCGTCACCTACGGCGGCGGCTACGCGGCTTACCTCGAAGAGCGTTCGGTGACGAGGCGCCACGCGGCCGAGGCCTACGAGGCCTATGCGCAGCGGCGCGGCGAGCTCGAAGCGCGGGCGCGGCGGCAGCGCGCGTGGCTGGCGAAGGGCGTGCGCAACGCGCGGCGCAAGGCGAAGGACAACGACAAGATGGGCCGCGCGGTGCGCGCCGAGACGACCGAGCAGCAGGCGGCGAAGGTCCGGCAGAGCGAACGCATGCTCGAACGTCTCGAGGCCGTCGAGGCGCCGCGCAAGGAGTGGAAGCTGCAGTTCACGATCGCGACGGCGGGGCGGCCGGGCGACCTGGTGGCGTCGTTGCGCGAGGCGGTGGCGCGGCGCGGCACGTTCGAGCTCGGGCCGATCGACACCAAGCTGATGGTCAAGGACCGCGTCGCCATCACCGGCCCCAACGGCGGCGGCAAGAGCACCCTGCTCGCGCTGCTGCTCGGCCAGCTGCCGGCGACCAGCGGCAGCGCATCGCTCGGCACCGGCGTCGTCATCGGCGAGATCGACCAGGCGCGGCTGGCCTTCGTCGCCGACGAACCGACACTGACGGCGTTCGGCCGCAACCTGCCGGCCTGGGCCACGGCCGACGTGCGCACGCTGCTGGCCAAGTTCGGCCTCGGCACCACGTTCCTCGACCGTTCAGCGGCTTCGTTGTCGCCGGGCGAACGCACCCGAGCGGCGATGGCGCTGCTGCAGGCACGCGGCGTCAATCTGCTCGTGCTCGACGAACCGACCAACCACCTCGACCTCGAGGCGATCGAACAGCTCGAGCTGGCCCTCGAGGCCTTCGACGGCACGCTGCTGCTGGTCACGCACGACCGCCGCATGCTCGACACCGTGCGGCTGACGCGCCGCTGGCACGTCGAGCACGGCAAGCTGACCGAGATCACCGCCGACTGACCACGCTACCCTGCTGCCACCGTGACGCACGACCTCCCTCCCGGCACCGACAAGCGCACCTGGCGCACGCACCTGCGCGCCCGCCGCGACGCGCTGTCGCCCACCTTGCGCGCCGAATGGTCGCTGCAGCTCGCCGGCCACGGCCTCGAGGCGCTGCGCGAACGCGCCGCCGGCGCCGTGGTCGCCGCGTTCTGGCCGATGCGCAGCGAAGTCGATCCGCGGCCGCTGGCGATGGCGCTCGCCGGGGCCGGCGCCTCGTTGTGTCTGCCGGCGTTCGTCGGCGACGACATGCTGTTCCGCGCCTGGTCGCCCGCCGACGAGCTGGTCGCCGCCGGCTTCTCGACCTTCGAACCGCGCGCCGATGCCGCGCCGGTCGTGCCGACGCTCGTACTGGCGCCGCTGCTCGGCTTCGACCGCCGCGGCGTGCGGCTCGGCTGGGGCAAGGGCTGCTACGACCGCTACCTCGCCGCCCGGTCGCCGCGGCCGTTCGTGGTCGGCGTCGCGTTCTCCTGCCAGGAGGTCGCCGAGCTGCCGGCCGACGCGCACGACCAACGCCTCGACGCCGTCGTCACCGAACGTGGCTGCCGGCGATGGTGAACGTCGTCTGGGCCTACCGCCGCACCGGCAAGTTCGCGTTGCACACGCTGACCGGAGCGCTCGAGACGGATGCGCGCACGGCCGCGGTGCCGATCACGTTCGCCAACGGCGTCGACGCGGTGGTGACGGCGGTGCAGCAGGCGCTGGCCCGAGGCGCCGCCCGCGTGCTGGTCGGCTGGTCGTGCTACTCGCCGGACTTCGGGCTGATGACGGCAGAGCTGCGCCAGGTGCGCGAGCAGGTCGTGGATGCGCGCGTCGTGCACGTCGCCGGTGGCGTGCACGCGTCCGCCGAACCCGAAGCGACGCTGCGCGCCGGCTGGGACCTGGTGGCGATCGGCGAAGGCGAACGGCTCGTGCGCGACCTCGTGCGCTGTCTCGACGATGGCGGTGATCTGCGCTCGGTACCGGGCATCGCCTCGCTCGGCAGCGACGGGCACCTGCGTCGCCGCGGCCGCGCCGAACGCATCGTACTCGACGACTTCCCGCCGTTCGGGCCCGCGCACGACCGCTTCGGTCCGATCGAGATCACGCGCGGCTGCATCTACGCCTGCCGCTTCTGCCAGACGCCGTACTTCGCCGGCGCCGCGTTCCGGCACCGTTCGGTCGCCAACGTGCGGCATTGGGTGCGTTACCTGGTCGGCCGCGGCTTCCGCGACTTCCGCTTCCTGACGCCGACGTCGCTGAGCTACGGCAGCAACGGGCCGGCGCCGGACCTGGGCGCGGTCGAAGCGCTGCTCGCCGGGGTGCGCGAGGAGATCGGGCCGTCGCGGCGGCTGTGGTTCGGCACGTTCCCGAGCGAGCTGCGGCCCGAGCACGTCGATGCGGCGAGCCTGCAGCTGCTGCGGCGTTGGGTGAGCAACAAGACGGTGATCCTCGGCGGTCAGTCCGGCAGCGACCGCGTGCTCGCCGCCAGCGCGCGCGGCCACGACAGCGCCACGATCGAACGCGCCGCGGCGCTCGCGATCGAGCACGGCTTCGTGCCGCACGTCGACTTCCTGTTCGGGCTGCCCGGCGAAGAGGCCACCGACGTCGAAGCGACGCTCGGTCTGATGGACCGCCTGGTCGCGCGCGGGGCCAAGGTGCACGGGCACACGTTCATGCCGCTGCCGGGCACGCCGCTGCGCAAGGCGGCCCCCGGGGTGCTGGGGCCGGAGCAGCGGCGGCGGCTGCGTCACCTCGCTTCGAAGGGGCAGCTCTACGGGCAGTGGGAGCAGCAGGAACGGGTGGCGAAGGGGCTGGCGGACGGGAGGTGAGCGGCGGGCTCGCACGCCGGCCGGTAGCATGGGCGCCTTGCCGGCTTTGGAACTCGCGCTGCGGCTCGCCGTTCGCCGCCCGCCCTCATGGACACCTTCGATCGCCGTTCCCTGTTCGCTGCCGCCGTCACCACCGCGGGCCTCGGTGCCGCACCGGCCTGGCTGGCCCGCTGGTTTCAGCCGCAGGACCCGGCGGCGCCGGCCGCTCCGTCGCGCGAGCAGCAACTGCGGGCGGCGGTGGCGCGCGCGCACGAGGAGGGGCGGCCGCTGCTCGTGTTCGTCGTGCCGGAGCAGGATCCGG
>JAEUHT010000013.1 GCA_016793265.1 Planctomycetota bacterium | reverse complement strand
GCTGCGCCCCGGCGACGAGCTGCCGATGGAGGGGGGCGTCATCCAGCTCCGGCTCGACGAGGCGCTCGGCGGCGGCCGCTGGCGCGTGACGCTGGCTGCGGCCGGCGGCGACGTCGCGGCGGCGCTCGATCGCTGCGGGCGCGCCCCCTTGCCGCCGTACATCGCCCGCGATGGCGCCGAGGACGTCGGCCAGGATCGCGAGCGCTACCAGACCGTATTCGCGCGTGAACCCGGCGCCGTCGCCGCGCCGACCGCGGGTCTGCACTTCACTCCCGAACTGCTGGCACGCCTGCGGCAGGCCGGTGTCGAGGTGGCGACGGTGACGCTGCACGTCGGTGAAGGCACCTTCGCGCCGCTGCGCACCGACGTCGTCGAGCAGCACCGTATGCACGCCGAGGCCTATGAACTGCCGCCGGCGACGGCTGTGGCCGTGGCCGCGGCGCGCGCGCGCGGCGGTCGCGTCATCGCCGTCGGCACCACCAGCTGCCGCACGCTGGAGACCTGTGCCCGCGACGACCGCACCGTCACCGCCGGCCGCGGCGCGTCGGACCTGTTCCTGTATCCGGGGCGGCCGTTCCGCGTCGTCGATGTGCTGCTGACGAACTTCCACCTGCCGCAGTCGACGCTGCTGATGCTGGTCTCGGCGTTCGCCGGCCGCGACCGCGTGCTCGAGGTCTACCGCGAGGCCGTGGCGCGCGAGTACCGCTTCTTCTCGTTCGGCGATGCCATGCTGATCCTGTGACCAGGCCGCCGCGACGCCGCCACCGCGGCGCTCCGGCTCACACCATGCTGCGCAGTCGGGTGACTACGCCGGCCGGGTCGTCGCTGTCGAGTACGCAGCTGCTGACGGCGATGCGGTCGACACCGAGCAGGCGCAGCGGCAACAGGTTGTCGGGGCGGATGCCGCCGATCGCGAACAGCGGCAGGCGCCGGCGGGCAGCTTCGGCGACGGCGGCCTCGATGGCGGCCGGCGCGAGGCCGTGTTCGTAGCCCTTGGTCGCCGTGGCGTGGCAGGGTCCGAAACCGATGTAGTCGGCGCCGGCGGCGGCGGCGCGCCCGATCTGCTCTGGGTCGTGGGTGCTGATGCCGAGGCAGGCGGTGCCGAGCAGCTTCCTGGCGGCGTCCGCCGGCATGTCGTCCTGGCCGACGTGGGCCCCGTAGGCGCAACTGCGCACGGCCAGCATGACGTCGTCGTTGATCAGCATCGGCACGTCGAAGCGCCGGCAGATCTCGCGGCAACGGTGCAGGCCGTCGCGATCGTCTTGCTTGCTGCGCCATTGCACCATGTCGACCCCGGCGTCGAGGGCGGCGGTCAGGGTGCGCCATGGGTCGTGGCGACACAGGGCGGGCGTGAACAGGAGGTAGAGGCGGCCAACGAGCTGCATTCGGCGGCGGCAGCGTAGCACGGTTTGGCGCCGATCACGAACGCGCCGGCCGCCTCGCTTGTGATTCGTGGGCCTGCTCCTACGCTGCCCGAGTGATCGTCGACAGCTTCGCGCCGAACCTCGTCGTGTTCCTGGCCGGCCAGGTGGCGGCGTGGTGGAACCTGCGCACGGGGCGGTTGTTCGTCGGCGGCGTCACCTCGGTGCTGCTGTGGCTGCTCGCCGATTGGTGGTTGTTGCAGCGCTACGTGTTCGGCGGACAGGGGGTGGCGGCGTCGGTGCCGCTGCTGTCGATGCAGTTCCTGGCGCTGTTCGCCGTCGTCGCCCAGTGCGCTGCCCAGTGGCGGCGGCGGCGCTCGGCGACCTCGCGGCAGCGGTCGCGCTTGTTCGGCGATGGGCTGGTCGCGTTCATGCGCAGCGACCACGCCACCGCCTTCACCACCTTCCGTCGGCTGGTGCGCAACGACCCTTGGGATGCCGCGAGCTGGCTCGCGCTCGGTGATGTCTGCGCCGAACTCGGCCAAGCTGGCCGTGCCCGCCGCTGCTACCGCCGCGCTCGCGGCGTCGACCTGGGCAAGGACTATCGCGACCTGCTGCTGCTGCGTCTGGCCGTCGCCGGCAAGGCCTCTGCCGAGGCCATCACCACGACCACTGGCGAGCCCGCGGGCAGCGCCGCAACCGCCGCCGTCAGTCGGTGACCTGCAGCATCGCGGCGCGCACGACACGCGGTTCGATGGTGATCCGCGCCGGCTGGCAAGTGCCACCGTGGGTCGGCGCCACAGTCCACGAGCCGGCCGGCAGATCGTCGAGCACGACTTCGCCCATGGCGTCGAGCAGCACCTCGAAGCGCGCCCCTTCCTGGCCGTCCTCGAGCACTTGTCGCAGGCGCACCATGCGATTGGCGAACGGCGCCACGCCGTGGACGCAGGTCAGGTGCAGGCTGCCCGTCGCGAAGGTGAAGTCGCCGATCGCGGGCCGCGTGTCGGAGCCGGCGCGGACGACCCGCCGCGCCAGGAACTGCAGGCGGCCGGCCGCGGCCACGTCGAAGCGCAGCTCGTAGTCGCGGCCCGGCTCGAGGTGGGCGAAGGCGAAGCCGCCGGCGAGATCCGTGGTCGCGCGCTGCAGCCACGGCGACACCTCCTCGTCGCCGAGCGCCAGTCGCGCGAGGTCTTCGCCGATGCGTTGGCGAAGGCGTTGGCGATGCTCATTGCGCTGCTTCGCGGTGGGGTCGGTCGCCGCGCGCAGCCGCACCAGCACCCCGGCCAACGGCACCCCATCGCGGCGCACCTGGCCGCGCAGGCTCGGCGGCGCCGACGGGTCGCCCTGCGCCTCGACCACGCAATGCAGTTCCTGGCCGTCGCTGAGCAGCACCTCGATGCTGCGGAACGTCGTCGCCGCGGTGGCACCCGCCGCGTCGGTGGGCGGCAGCTCCGGGGTCAGCTTCCAGAAGCCGGCGCTGAGGTCGCGGCAGGCGAAGGCGCCGGCGGCGTCGACCACGGCGATCTGCTCGCCGAGGAAACCGCTGTTGGCCAGTTCGTGCGCCGCCGGTGGTCGCTGCTGCACCCGCACACGCAGGCCTCGTGGTGCCGGCTCGCCGGCGACGGTCACCGTGCCGAAGAGCTGCGCGCGTTGGCGCAGCAGGATCGTGCGGCGCTCGCGGGGCGCCACCGGCAGCCTGGCGCCGGCGCTCGGCGCGTAGTCAGGGTGGCTTGCCTGCAGCGAGAAGATCGTCGACCAACACGGCACCTGCAGTTCGCCGCGGTCGTCGGTGTGGCCGACCAGCACCCGGTCTTCGACCAGCGCCGTCCACTGCATGCCCGGCAGGGTGCGGGTCGGGTCTTCGTGCACCTGGATACGAATCGCCGCGTCCGCGACCGGTTTGCCGTCGAGGTCGTGGGTCGCCACCGTCATCGTGGCCAGCGGCAGCATGGTCAGCACCACACGACCGGCACCGTCTACGTGCTGGATCGCCGGCGCGAAGCCGGGAACGACGGCGACGAGCACGATCGGACACGGCAGCGCGCCGACGTGTTCGCCCCCCGGCTTCGGCACCGGCTGCATCGCGGCGGGCAGCAGGCGATCGACCGGCCGGAACACGCCGCCGACGACGTAGGCGCGCACCTGACCGCCGAGCACGGCCTTGCCGTCGAGGTCGACGAGGTGGATCGACAACACCGGTGGCCGTCGGACCAGGATCGTGCTCTTGGCCGTGGTGCGCCAGCCCGGCAGTTCGAGCCACGGCCCGCCGCCGGGGTATGCGAATACCAGCCGCGCTTCGCTGACCTGGGGCACCCGCAGGTCGACGCGCCCCTGGCGGTCGGTGGTGGTGGCGACGCTGCCGATGCCGGGTTGCCGCTGCACGAAGGCGACCTCGGCACCCTGCCACGGTTGGTCGCGCTCGTCGACGAAACGCAGCGTGACGGCGGTGGTGTGGCGCAGGGTCACGGTGCCGACGTCGGTATCGCGACCGCCGGCGACGAGCACGTCGTTCACCGCGCCGTGGTGCACGATCTGCTCGGCGCGGGTCTCGGTGAAGCAGAGCCGGTGCGTGCCAGGGCGTTGCCCGCGCAAGTGGAAGCGGCCAGCGGCGTCGGTGCGCGTGCTCGGGAACGGCAAGAAGGCGTCGCGCCGCACGACCCAAGGCGGCAGCGCGCCAGTGGTGGCGGTGCCGCGCGCCTGGAACAGCTCGAGGCCGCGTGTGCGTTCGGCGCGCAGGTCGTCGAGGCCGCAGTCGGCGTCGAGCAGCGGGTCGTCGACCGCGCGTACGAGCACGTTCGCCAGCGGCTTGCCGTCACCATCGACCACGGTGCCGGTGCTACCGCCGCGCTGGTCGAGCCAGACGTCGCCGAGTTCGACGTGTTCGCCGCGCCGCGGCAAACGCGGTATGCGTTGGAAGTCCAAGGAGTCGCTGCCGCGCCCGATCAGGAAGAACAGCTCGCCGGCGCGGGGCACCAGCCGCAGGGTGAAGCGGCCCTCGGCGTCGCTGTGCGTCACCGGCTCGTCGCGCTGCGGCGCGCCCGGCGCCGTCTCGTCGGTCAGCGGCAGCACGGTGTCGAGCCAGCACCTCGTGATGCGCACCTCGAGGCCCTGTGGATGCAGCCACGGCTGTTCGCGCACGGTCAGCCGGCCGCTCACGGTGCCACCTTCGGCGTCGGTCGTGGGAACCAGGGGTTGCACCGCGGGTGCGATCAGCCCTTCGAGCCACCAGGCGGCGTCCGGCGGTGCCGACTCGCGCACCACCGGTGCGATCGCCGTCATGAGCACGTTCGTGTCCGGCGCCGGCGACACGGAGGCGGTGCTGGCACCGGCTGTTGGCGGCGCGGCGGGGACGTCGCCTCCGCCGTAAGCGAACCACACTGCTGCGCCTACGAACAAGGCCGCAGCCAAGCAGGGGAGCGCGCGTCGCATGGGGGGCATAGGGGCAGATTTTGCCGGCCGGCGTGTGATAGGAAGTCCTTGGGACGAT
>JAEUHT010000001.1 GCA_016793265.1 Planctomycetota bacterium | reverse complement strand
CGCCGTGCGACCCGACCAGGTCGCCGCCGCCGTCGGGGATCCGCGCCAGGAACACGTCGACGCCGCCCGCCGCCTGCTCGATTCGCTGCCGCTCGACGTCGTCGCCGCCAGCCGCGAGCCGGGCCGCGCCCGCGCCATCGTCATCGCGCTGCTGCTCGACGCCCAACCGGCGCGCCGCGACGCCCAGATCAAGGCGCTCGGCGGCGACGCCGGCGCCAGCCACGACGTGCACGTGATGTTCCGCGAGATCACCGCCCTCGACCGCTCGGTGCGGCTGCCGCTGCTCGAACTGTCGTTGCCGGCGCTGCGCCGAATGCCCGCCGCCGCGCGCCAGGCCCTGCGCCGCGACGCCCGTTCGCTGGCGCTGGCCGACGGCGTGCTGGCGCCGTTCGAGTTCGCGCTGCTGCGCGCACTCGAACACCACCTGCCGGTCGACGAAGCGGCGCCGGTGCGGCGGCCACACGGGGCCCCCGAGAGCCTGGTGCAGAACGCCGCCGCGACGTCGATCGTGCTGTCGGTGCTGGCGCGCGTCGGCGCCCCCGACGACGAGACGGCGGCCGGGCTGGCGTTCGCGCGCGGCCGCGCCCACCTGACGCCCGGCGCCGAGCTGTCGCTGCTGCCGGCCGCTCGTTGTGCGCTGACCGAGCTCGAACGCGCCGTCGACGACCTCGCCCGCGTGTCGCCGCTCGGCAAGCGCAACCTGATCGCCGCCTGCGCCGAGACGGTGGCCGCCGACGGCCACATCGCGCCCGACGAACTCGACCTGCTGCGCGCGCTCGCCGACCTGTGGGATTGCCCGGTGCCCCTGCTCGGCGCCGCCTGAGGTGCGGGGCGGCTCTACGGCGGGATTGCCGCAGGCCTGCGGCTCTTGGTGCCGCCAGCCGGTACGGTGGGCGCCCGATGCACCCAACGAAGCAGAACCCCGGGTCCCGCGCCACGATCGTCGCGACGCTGCTGCTCGCCAGCTGCCACTCGCTCGCCGGCGTGCGCGTCGACCAGCGTCTGGGCGCCGACGACCGCACGGCGGTGCTCGGCCTCTGGTGCCGCGCACCGCACAGCGTGTTGGCCGACGGGGACGCGCCGATCGCCGAGGCCGCCGCCGCCCTCGTGCTGTACCCACTCGACGTGCTGCTCAGCACCATGGTCGCGGTGCGCGCCCCGTTCGACGCCAAGCTCGAAGTGCGCGGCGGTCCGTTCGGCGCCGTGGCGGGCATCTGCCTGCCATGGGTCACCCTGGTGCCGTACATCCACCCGCCGTTCCACGTGATGTTCGCGCCACAGCAGATCGACCTGACGCCGCCCGAGTTCGATCGCCTGCTGGCGCGCATCCAGGCCGGTGACGGTGTCGCCGCCTACCGGGAACTCGGCCGCGGCGGCCTCGGCGACGTGGTCTATGCCGTGCAGTTGCTGCCTGCGCCTGCGGCCAGCGACGGCAGCGACGGCGGCGAGACGCGCTGAACGCCTCATTCCGGGACTCCCGTGCCGCCTGCGGTTCACGCCCGACGGCATCGCGTCGATAGCGCCGCACAGCAAGGGGAAGGAGTCATGAAGTCGATCACCATCGGGCTCGTCGTCGCCGCGGCTGCCGCCGGCGCGTCGGCCCTCGTGCATCCGTGGGCGGGCTGTGCCGCCGCCGCGGTCGCCGCCACCGCCGTCGCGCGGCAGCTCACCGCACGCGCCGCCGAGGCCCTGGCGCAGCGCGACCGCCATCTCGCGCAGACCGCACACGAGCTGCGCACGCCGCTGACCTCGGTGCTGAGCGCGCTCGAGCTCGTGCGCGAAGGCCACGCCACCACCGCCGCCGAGATCGCTGAGTTCCTCGAGGAAGCGGACCTCGCCGCCCAGCATCTCGCCCACCTCGTCAACGACCTGCTCGACGACCAGGCGTTGCGCGAAGGTCGCCTGCACCTCGATCGCCGGCGCCATGCCGTGGCCACGCTGTTGACCGACGCCCACCGACTGCTGGCGCCGACGGCGGCGCGGCGCGGCATCGGCCTGCAGTTCCCGGCCGCGACGACGGGGCTCGACGTCGACACCGACCACCGCCGCTGCCAGCAGGTGCTGCTGAACCTGGTCGTCAACGCGGTGAAGTTCTCGCCGCCGGGCGCCGCCGTCGAGGTGCGGGTCACGGCGACGCCCGACCGGGTGCGCTTCGCCGTCGTCGACCGGGGCCCCGGCGTGCCCGAGCCGGCGCGGCGCGTGCTGTTCACCGCCTTCGGCCAGGCGCCGAGCGACCGCCGCGCCGAGGGCACCGGACTCGGCCTGTTCATCACCCGACGGCTGCTCACCCAGCTCGGCGGCCAGCTCGGCTACGAACCAGGCGATGGTGGTGGTTCGGTGTTCTGGTTCGAACTGCCGCGCGCCCCGGCGGCGCGGCCGCAGCGCAGCATTGCACCACCCCCCGCCGCGACTCGATGATGCGGCCACATGGCCTCCCGCTGCTTTGCTCTGACGCTCGCGCTGCTGTTGCCGCAATCCCCGCCGCAGGCCACGTTCCGCAACCTGAACGACTCGTTCCACCTCGAGCTGCCGGCGGGCTGGCGCCAGCTCGCGCCCAACGAGGCCAGCGGCCTCGCCGCCGATCCGGCGTCGCCGCTGCCGCTGCGCTTCTCACAACCGCGCCGCTACTACGCGGTCGGTCCGGTCGACGACTGGCGGCGGGGTGATTTCTCGGGCCCGTGGCTGCAGGTCGTCGAGGCCGACGAAGAGTGGTACGTCGGCGACGACTTCGCCGACGAGCTGCGTAGGATGTGGCAGCAGGAAGGTGAGAAGACCGGCGTCAGGCACGAACTGGCCGAGATCCGCCGCGAGAAGATCGGCGGCCAGCAGCTCGAAGCCGTGGTCGCCGTGCGCACGAGCACGCCCAAGGA
Organism: Planctomycetota bacterium; assembly: GCA_016793265.1. Lineage (GTDB taxonomy): Bacteria > Planctomycetota > UBA1135 > UBA1135 > UBA2386 > JAEUHT01. The sequence goes on along the minus strand of JAEUHT010000001.1, from coordinate 9,542 downwards.
CGCACCGGCGACCACGAGCCTCGACGTGCACGCGCCGTCGGGCGGCCAGCAGGTGACGCTGTCCTTCACCTGCCGCAGCGAGGCGTTCGACCGGTGGCAACCGGAGTTCCGGCGCTGGCTCGGCACCGTCGTGTTCGCCCGCGTCCGCCGCCAGAACCTCACCCTGACCGAACGGCTGCAGGGGCCGCTGTTGACCGGCGGCCTGATCGGCCTCGCCCTGTTCTTCCTCTACCGCTACACGCGCCGTCGTCGTTGAGCGAGGCGGGCACGGCGATACACTGCCGGCGGCTCACCACAGCCCCCGAGCCTGCGGCGCCGCTGTCCGGCGCGCCGCGACCGACCCCGAGCACATTGCCTTGAAGAAGAAATCCGCGCCGAAGGGCCCCCGCAACCTCGACAAGTACCTGTTCGAAGCCGGGCAGCAGTGCCACAAGCGCCTGTGGCTCGACTACCACGAGCCCACCGCCGAGCCACCGCTGCCGTCGCGACAGGCGATGTCCGAGGCCGGCGCCACGCTGCGCACGTTGGCGCGCACCGCCTTCCCGAAGGGTGTGTTGATCGCCGAGACCGACATCACCAAGGCCGCGGCCGAGACCAAGAGCCAGCTCGAGGCGGGCGTGCCGGTGCTGTTCGACGCCGCCTTCGTCGCCGATGGTGTCGAGGCGCGTTGCGACATCCTCGTCGCCCACAAGGATGGCGCCTTCGACCTGTTCGAGATCAAGTCGGGCACCAAGATCAAACACCGCTACGTCAACGACCTGGCCCTGCAGGCCCACGTCGCCGAGAAGTGCGGCCACCAGCTGCGCGCGGCGTTCCTGCTGCACGTCAACCTCAAGTACGTGCACAAGGAGGGCGCCGACTACCCGCCGATGCAGCTGCTGCGCAGCAACGACGTCACCGCCAAGGTCAAGAAGCAGCTGCTGCACGTCAGCCGCCGGCTGCACCAGTTCCGCGGCGTCGTCGCCGACGAGAACGTGCTGCAGCTGCCGATGGGCACCTTCTGCACGGCACCGTTCCCTTGCCCGCACCTCGAGCGCTGCTCGCAGCAGGCGCCGAAGCTGCCGCTGCGGGAACTGCCCGAGCTGACGCACGCGCAGGAGGTCGAACTGCACAAGGAGGGCATCGAGGAGCTGACCACGATCGACCCGGCGCGTGAAGGGCTGACCTTCCGCCAGCGCCGCACGCTGGCCTGCTTGCGCGAAGGCAAGGCGATCGTCGAGCCGTTCGCCCGCACCGAGCTGCGGCAATGCACGCAGCCGCTGCACTTCCTCAGCCTCGCCGCGATCACCGACGCGCTGCCCCGCTTCGACGAACAACGGCCCTGGCGGCAGCTGCCGTACGCGTGGGCGGCGGTGACGGTGCACGCCGACGGTCGCACCGAGCGGGCCTCGTTCGTGCACGTCGACCGCGACGACCCGCGCCCGGGCTTCGTCACCTCGCTGGCCAAGCACCTCGACTGCGGCGGCACCATCCTGTGCTGGAACGACGAGAGCCTCGACGGCCTGCGCGACCTGCTCGAGGACCTGCCGGCGGCGAAGGCCCAGGTGCGCGGCATCACCGGCCGGCCGCACCTCGACATGATGCACCTGTTCGAGGCATCGGTCTTCCACCCGGAGCTGCGTGATCACCACGACCTGCGGCAGAGCGTCGCCGCTCTGCTCGAGGACAACACCGGCGCCGAGCTGCCGGTGTTCGGCGAGGAGCAGCTGCGGCAGTGGCTCGCCAAGGCCTGCGCGCCGCGTGTGCGCGCCGCGACCAAGGAGAAGCTCGGCGCCGAGATCCTCGCCGGTCTGACCTGGAGCAGCGAACGGCTGTTCGACCTCTACCGCAAGTTCGCCGAGGTCGAGGTCAAGGCGCCGAAGGCGAAGGCGCCGGTAAAGGTCAGCAGCAAGCCGCTGCCGAAGCCGTTGCCGCTGCCGAAGGACGAGTGAGCCGCCTCAGGCGGCAGCGTAGGCCGACAGCACGCCGGTGATCTCCTGCTCGACGTCGAAGCGGCGCTGGAAGTCCTCGCGGATGCGCACGCCGAGCGCGCCGGCCGCCGAACGATTGCGATAGAGGGCCATGATCTGCTTGGCCATGTCCTCTTCGTTGTCGTAGAGCAGGCCGGTCTCCTTGTGGCGGATCAGCTCGCGGTTGCCGGGCACGTCGGAGGCGATCACCGGGCGCCCGAGCATGCCCGCCTCGAGGATGGTCGGCGACGCACCTTCGCTGAGCGAGGTGCTGAGCACGACGTCGGCGTCGGTGTAGGCGGCGCCCATCCGATCGTGCGCCAGCGCCGGCAGCACGCGCACCCCCGGTTGTTGGCCGCAGAGCTCGCGCAGTTCGCGGGCGTAGGTCGGATCCTGGTCGGGACCGGCCAGGATCAGCTCGACGTCGGCGCCGGCGGCGCGCAGCAGGCCGACCACCGAGATGGCGCGGTGCTGGGCCTTGATCGGGCGCAACCCGCCGGGCAGGAACACCAGGAAGCGCTGCCGCGGGATGCCGAGCGAACGGCGCAGGTCGGTGCCGTGCGTCGGCAGGCGCAGCGCCGAACGCGGCACGACGTCGATCTTGGCGACCGCGTCGGGCACCCGTTCTTCCACCAGCGCCGCGGCCTCGGCGCTCGGCACCAGCACGCGGTTGGCGCGCTTGACGACCTCGCAGACGAGCGGGCCGCGCTCCCCTTCGCACATGTCCTCGTGCAGGTCCTCGCCGCTCAGCGACACCACCCAGGGCGTGCGCAGCCCGAGCATCTGCACGCCGGTGCGCCAGGCGTCGTGCGCGTGCACGATGTCGGGCTTGAAGCGGCCGACGGTGCCCTCGAACGACTGCTTGAGGCCACCTTCGCTGGTGCCGCCGAACAGCTCGCAGAGATGGCCACGGCGCTGCAACCCCTCGCGGAAGCGGGTCACGGTCGCGATGCCGCCCAGGTGCAGATGGGTCGGCGACGGGGTCATCAGCAGCACCTTCACCGGCCCTTCTTCGGCCGTTGCCGCCGGGCTGATTTAGCCGCCGCGCGCGCGCCGCGCCGTGGCCGGGCAGGCCGCCCGCAGCGCGCGCACCCGATCGACGTCGACCGGCTCGCCGACCCGGCCGCCGCGTTTGCAGGCGGTGCCGACGATGGCGCCATCACAACGCGGCCACAGCAGCGCGGCGTTGTCGACCGCGAGCCCCGAACCGAGCCAGATCGGGAACTCCCCCACCGCCGCCCGCACACTGTCGAGCAGCGCGACGTCGACCGGTTCGCCGGTGCGCGCGCCCGACAGCACGAGGCCGCCGGCACCAGACCGTTCGGCCAGGTCCTTGGCGGCGGCGGCGACGTCCATCGGCGCCAGCGGCGATGCGTGCTTGACCAGGAAGTCGGCCAACACGGCGACGTCGCTGGCGAGCCGGCGGCGGTAGGCGAACAAGCGGGCCGCCTCGCCCTCGATCAGCCCTTGGTCGGTCACGTAGGCGCCGGCCAGCACGTTGACGCGCACCCAACGGGCGCCGACCGCGGCGGCGACCCCGAGCGCCGCCAGGCCGTCGTTGCGTAGACAGTTGATGGCGACCGGCAGGCCGGTGGCGACGACCACCCGATCGGCGACCACCGCCAGCGCCGCGGTCACGTCGGGCGGCACCGGGTCGTCGTGCGTTCCCTTGTGGAACGGCGCGTCGCCGAAGTTCTCGACGACGAGCCCGTCGCAGCCGCCCTCGGCGTAGGCCCGGGCATCGTGCAGCGCCCGTTCGAGCACGTGCGCCATCGAGCGGTGGGCCCTGGCCGACGGCAGCGCCGGCAGGTGTACGACCCCGAGCAGTGGCCGCGGCGGCGTCATCGGTGCAGCAGCGTGCGCATGCGCAGCTTGACGCCCCTCCAGGTGCGAGCGAGCCCCGCCGCCTCGTCGATCAGTTGGCGCGCTTGGGCATGGCCGCCGTCGGCGAGCAGGTCGCTGGCGAGGTCGAGGCGCACGTCGGCCCGCCGCCGGCGCACGAGGTTCTGGAAGTGGGCCTCGCCTTCGTACTGGTGCGCCACGCGTTCGAGGATGCGGTCGACACCCCGCAGGAAGAGCGTCTTCTCCGTCATGCTCGCGGTGTGCGTGCGGCAGAAGGTCAGCGGCTGCGTCAGGTAGGCGATCGGCTCCTTCTGCGCCAGCCGCAGCCAGAGGTCGTAGTCCTCGCTGGCGATCAGCTCCGGGTCTTCGTCGAAGCGGCCGACGTCGAGCACGGCCTTGCGGCGGGCCACGACCGAGCTGGTGACGACCGGGTTGCCGCGCAGCAGCAGTTCGAGCGTGACGACGCCGGGCACCACGCGCCGCTGGTTCCGGCGGCCCTCGATGCAGTCGCCGCGCACGCTCCAGGACTCGGTGGCGATGCACTGCGCCTGCAGCTCGTCGAGGCTGGTGAGCGAACGTTCGAGCTTGTCCGGACCGTACCAGTCGTCGGCGTCGAGGAAGGCCACGAACTCGGTCGTCGCCAGCTCGAGGCCGCGGTTGCGCGCCGCCGCCGGCCCCTTGTGCGCCTGTCGCACCACGGTGGCGCCTTCGCGCGCGGCGATGGCGGCGCTGTCGTCGGTCGAGCCGTCGTCGATGACCACCACGGCCTCGGGCCGCACGGTCTGCTGCTGCAGCGACCGCAGGGTCACCTGCAGGTAGGGCGCCGCGTTGAACGCGGGCACGATCACCGTCACCGGAGCAATCGGACTCATGAGCGCTCGAGTCGCAGCGGGCCGGACACGGCGGCGGCGATCCCGCCAATGTAGCGGTACACCACCTGCCGGCGGAAGTTCATGCGCGCCTCGTCACCACCGCGTCACCACGGCAACTCGGAGGCATTGAAGTCCTCGAGCACCTGCGGCAGCAGCTCCTCCACCATGTCCGGCGTGAGGCCGATGTGCCCGTAGACGTCGGTGTCGAGGGTCGGCGGCGGCGTGCCGACCGTCGACGGATGCGATGCGCTCCAGGCCAGGTGGTCGGCGACGTGGATCAACGACGACAGCGAACGATGGAACGGGTCCTTGGCCGGCGCGTGGTGGTAGCGGATCGCGATCGCCAGGTCCTCCGGCAGCGACCACTTGATCGCCAGCACCGAGCCGACGTCCGCGTGCGTGAAGCCGAGGTCCTCCCCCTCCACCTCGACGTCGGCGCGCCGTTCGCCCGCGGCCTTGCGCAACACCGCCAGGTACTTCGGGGCGCACTTCTCGAACAGGATGATCTTGCCGATGTCGTGCAGGAGCCCGGTGATGTAGGCGTCCTCCGGGTGCATGTCGGCGAACACCGCCGACACCGAGGCGATGGTGCGGGCGGCGATGCCGGTGAAGACCGCGTGCCGCCAGAACGCCAGCGGATCGAAGTGCTGGATCTTCTCGCGGCGCTTGCCGAACGCCGAGAACACCGCCGCCTTGAGGGCGAGCTTCTTCGTCATGTTGAAGCCCATCACCGAGATGGCGAGGCTCACCGACGAGACGCGCACCTGCAGGCCGTAGTAGGCCGAGTTGACGATGCGCAGGATGTTGGTGGCCACCGCCGGATCCGCCGAGATCACCTTGGCGACGTCGGCCGCCGAGCTGTCGGGGTTGGCCATCACCTCGTTCAGCTTCAGCAGCACCTCGGGCATCGTCGGCAGTTCGATCGTGCTGTTGACGATCGCCAGGATGTTGGTCGACGAGCCGGTGGAGTGGGTCATGCGCAGAACCTCGGGCCTTGTATCGGGGCCCCGCCGCAGCAAGCTTGACGCCGATCCCGTGACCGCCGCCAACCCGCCGTCCGTCGTCTTCTTGTGCCAGCGTGTGCCGTGGCCGCCGGACCGCGGCGACCGCATCACGACCTGGCACTTCCTGCAGCATCTGCTGCAGCGTGGCGCCGAGGTGCGCATCGGCTGCTTCCAGGAAGAAGACCGCGATCGGGAAGGTGTCGACTTCCTCGCCAGCCGCTGTCGCGAGATCGTGGCGCCGCGGCTGTCGCGGCGGCGCGCCAAGCTGACCAGCCTGCGTGGCCTCGTGACCGGCGAAGCGCTGACGCTGCCATTCTTCCGCCACCACCGGCTGACCGCCGCCGTGCGCCGCTGGCACCACGAACGGCCACCCGACCTGGTCTACGTCTACTCGTCGTCGATGGCGCAGTACGCGATGACCTCGACGGCGCCGGCCCGGGTCATGCAGTTCGCCGAACTCGACTCCGACAAGTGGCGGCAGTACGCCGCGGTCAGCGGGCCGCTCGGTCGCTGGATCTACGGCCGCGAGGCGCGCCGGCTGCTCGACTTCGAGGCCGGCGTGGCGCGCACGTTCTCGCGTTCGCTCGTGGTCAGCGAGGTGGAGAAGCAGCTGTTCATGCAGCGCATCCCCGGGGTGGTGCCCGAGGTGCTGCCGAACGGGGTCGACGTCGAGCACTTCGCCAGCGCCGGCGACGCGGCGCGCCACGCCCACACGGCGGTGTTCACCGGCGTCATGGACTACGAACCCAACATCGACGGCGTGTGTTGGTTCGTCGCCGAGTGCTGGCCCGAGCTGCGGCGGCGCTTCCCGGACGCGCGCCTGCTCGTCGTCGGCAGCAAGCCGGTGCCGAAGGTGCTGGCGCTGGCGCAGCAGCCGGGCGTCGAGGTGACCGGCCGGGTGCCGACGACGCCGCCGTTCTTCGACCGCGCCGCCGTCGCCATCGCGCCGCTGCGGCTCGCCCGCGGGGTGCAGAACAAGGTGCTCGAGGCGATGAGCATGGGGCTGCCGGTGGTGTCGACGCCGCAGGCCGCGCAGGGCCTCGGCACGGTGCCAACCGGCACGCTGACCATCGCCGGCGACGCCGCGACGACGATCGCAGGGGTCGCCGAGCTGTTCGCCGATGCGGGGCGCGCACGCCAGGTCGGCCTCGCCGCGGCGGCCTGGGTCCGGCGCGAATGGCGCTGGGAGCGTATGTACGAGCGCTTCGACCAGATGCTCGCCGGACTCGGTGTGCCGCTGCCGTAGGCGGCGGCACGGGCGCCGCGGTGTCCCGCCCGCCGCTACCTCGGCGCCTCGGCCGGGGCCTTGGCCGGCACCAGCCGCCAGACCTTGCCCTTCCTGCCTTCGAAGCCGGTGATCAGCAGTTCCCCTGCCGGCGTCTCGGCGAAGCTCGACACCTGCTGCGGCGCGCGCGGCAGCGTGACGACCTGGTGCTTGCCACCGGCGCGGTCCTCCTTGACGGCCCACATGCGCGAGGTCATGAAGTCGCCGTAGACGTAGCAGCCGACGAGCTCGGGGATGGCCTTGCCGCGATACACGTAGCCGCCGGTGACCGACAGGCCCGCTGCGTGCTCGTAGCTCGCGATCGGCGCGATGACGTCCGCGGGCACCTCGCCCTTCGGCTGCCGCAACCGGAACGGCTGCGCGCCTTCCATCACGTTCCAGCCGTAGTTGCCGCCCTTGACGAGGCGGTCGACCTCCTCGATCTCGTTCTGTCCGACGTCGCCGCACCACAGCTCACCGGTCTCGCGGTCGAAGCTGATGCGCCACGGGTTGCGCATGCCGTAGCACCAGATCTCGCCGCGCGCGCCGGCCTCGTTCACGAACGGGTTGTCGGCCGGGATCGCATAGGGCTGGTCCTTGCTCGCCGCGCGCACGTCGAGGCGCAGCACCTTGCCGAGCAGGGTCGTCTTCGCCTGGCCGGCGCCGAACGGGTCGTTGGCGGCGCCGCCGTCGCCGAGCGCGACGTAGAGCATGCCGTCGGGGCCGAACACGATGGTGCCGCCGTTGTGGTTGCCGAACGGCTGGAACACCTCCAGCACGCGCAGCTCGCTGTCGGGGTCGGCCACACAGCCATCGGGGCTCAGCACCGTGCCGAAGCGCGAGATCACCGACTGGCGGTTGCTGCCGGCCTTGCTGCCGTCGCTCATCACCTGCTCGCGGTTCGGCACCTTCTCGCTCCAACAGGCGTAGACGAAGCCGTTCTGCGCGAACGCGGGGTCGAAGGCGAAGCCGAGCAGGCCTTCCTCCCAGTTGTCGGTGAACACCCGGCCGGCGAGGTCGAGGAAGACGCGGCGGTCGCTCTTGCTGCCATCACGCGGCACCACGAACACCTTGCCCGGCTGCGTGACGACGAACGCCTCGCCCGGGAAGTGCGCGTCGAAGGCGACGAACAGCGGCCGGTCGAAGCCCGGCTGCGCCGGGAACGCGGGCTCGTAGGTGATGGCCGGGCCGGAGGGCAGGTCGGGGTCCTCGTCCTGCGCACAGGCGGACGCGAGCAGCAGCGGGAACAGGGTGAGGCGGGCGAACGGGTGCATCGCGCGGGATTACGGCATGCGGCGCCGTGCCGCACAAGGGCCGATCGCGGGCTGGCCTTCGCGGCAAGGCCCCGCCAAGATGCGCCGATGCTGCGGATCGCCGGCCTGCGCAAGTCCTACGGCTCGTTCGTGGCCCTGCACGGCCTCGACCTCACGATCGCCGCCGGCGAGATCCTGGCCCTGCTCGGGCCCAACGGCGCCGGCAAGTCGACCACCGTCAAGTGCCTGGTCGGCCTGTTGCGGCCCGACGCCGGCAGCGTCACCGTCGACGGCATCGACGCGCAGCGGGATCCGGCGGCGGCGCGGCGCCGTATCGGCTACCTGCCCGAGGTGGCGCGGCTGCACGAGGCGCTGACGCCGTGGGAGTTCCTGCTGCTGAAGGGGCGCCTGTTCGACCTCGACGACGGCACCGTGCGCGCGCGCGGCGAACGCCTGCTCGACGGCTTCGGCCTCAGCGAGCGCGGCGATCAGAGCATGGCCGGCTTCAGCAAGGGCATGCTGCAGAAGGTGTCGATCGCCGGGGCGCTGCTGACCGAACCGAAGCTGTTGGTGTTCGACGAGCCGCTGTCCGGCCTCGACGTCACCTCGACGCTGGTGGTCAAGGAGCTCATGCACGAGTTCGCGCGCCGCGGCGGCGCCGTGCTGCACTGCAGCCACCTGCTCGACGTCGTCGAGACCACCGCCGATCGCATCGCCGTGCTCGATCGGGGCCAGCTGCTCGCGTGCGGCACCTCGGCCGAGCTGCGCACGCAGGTCGGCGCCCGCGCCGACACGCACCTCGACCACGTCTTCCGTTCGCTGGTCAAGGCGAGCGACCCGCAGGCGGTCGCGCGGTCGATCCTCGGCGACCGCTGAACGCGGCGCCGTCTGCACCCGCCGCCGACGCGCTCAGGCGCCGGCGCCGGCGGCGCGGCGATCGCGGCTGCGACCACGGCCACCACCGCGCCCACCGGCGCCGCTGCGGCCACCTTCGCGGCGCTTGGGCATGCCGTAGCCGCGGCCGGGCGCCTTCGGCGCGTTGGTCACTTCTTTGCCCTGCAGGTGGGCCTTGACCACCTCGTAGAGCCGCTTCTCCATCGGCGCCACCAGCGACAGCGCGCGGCCGGTCTTGCCGGCGCGGCCGGTGCGGCCGGTGCGGTGGATGTAGTCCTCGAGCCCGAGCGGGAAGTCGTAGTTGACGACGAGCTCGATGTCGTCGACGTCGATGCCGCGCGCGGCGACGTCGGTGGCGACCAGGAAGCGCGTCTTGCCGCGCGCGAAGGCCTGCAGGCAGGCGTAGCGGGCCTCGGCGCTCTTGTCGCCGTGGATGGCGTCGGCGGGCAGGCCGGCGCGCTTCA
>JAEUHT010000265.1 GCA_016793265.1 Planctomycetota bacterium | reverse complement strand
CGTGGGTGCCCGGCTTCCTGTTCGGCGGCAGCACCTCGGGCATGGCCTACGACGCCACCAGCAACGCGTTGATCCTGGCCATGCGCGGCAACGTCAGCGCCGGTTGCGGCGGCAACCCGGCGGCGCTGATCCTGCACAAGGTGCCGCTCGCGGCCGACGGGGTGCGCGTCGTCGGCCCGGTGACGTGCCTGGAGCCGTTCTCGACCTATTGGGGGCCGGTGCCGGATCCGGTCGGCTTCTCGCGTCTGCCCAACGGCAACCTGCTGCTGACCACGAACGTCGTCACGACGAACCCGGTCAACGCGGCGCTGCTGGAGATCGACCCGGTCGCGTTCACGGCGACCGCGTGGGCCGCGCCGGACTTCGCCGGTGCGCACACGATCGCCGCCGGCACCTGGTCGAGTGCGGCTGGGGGGGCGTGCGTGATCGACGTGATGAACGACCGTCTGCACGTCTACCCGCAGGGTGGCGTCGGTGCCGGCGCGGTCGTGCCGATCAGCGCCAGCCTGAACAGCGTGCAGCTCGTCGAGATCCCCACGCATGCAGCGCCCTGCGATGGCGCGTTCACGAGCTACGGCACCGGCCTCGGCGGCACCGGCGGCAACGTGCCGCAGCTCGGCGCGACCGGTTGTCCCGACGTCGGGCAGGGCTTCGAGCTGTTGCTGAGCAAGGGCCTCGGCGGTGGCCTCGCCGTGTTCGCGTTCGGCCTGACGTCGGCGTCGGTGCCGCTGTTCGGCGGCACGGTGCTGCTCGGTCAGGTCGACCTGCTGGTGCCAGTCGTGCTGAACGGCCCGGTCGGGGTCGGCGGTTCCGGCGTCGCCGAGCTGCCGTTGGTGTTCTCGGCGCCGAGTGCCGTCGGCGCCTCGTTGTTCGTGCAGGGCGCTGTGTTCGATGCCGGCGCTGCGCAGGGGCTCGCGTTGACGGCGGGCTTGCAGATCACCCTCGGGCCGTGAGCGGCGTGCGCGCTGCGGTGGCCCGCGGGCGTGGCGACGGGTTGGTGGCCCGGCCGTGCCGGGGTGATGCGAGCCGGCCAGGACGAGGGCAGGTCGCCGTGGCGGTTCCCCGCGTCCGTCGCGAATGCTGGCCGACCGGTCGTCGCGCCGCGTAAGGTCCCGCCGCCGACGCGCATGGCGCGCGCCGCGACCACGCCGGAGTCCAATGATGAAACACCACCTGTTGCCGCTGTTGCTCTCGCTGCCGTTGACCGCGGCCCTCGTCGCCCAGGAGCAGGGCGCCGCTGCGGTCCCCAACCCGAAGACGCCGGCTCACGAAGTGCTCGCCACGTTCGTCGGCACCTGGCGCGTCGAGACCAAGATGGCGGCGATGCCGGGTGTGCCGGGCATGGAGCAGGCGAGCGAGACGACCGGCACCGAACGCGCCGAACTGATCTGCAACGGCCTGTGGCTGAAGGTCACCGGTGAAGGCGTCTGCAACGGCAAGGACTCGCAAGGCATCTGGCTGCTCGGCTACGACCCCGTCGCCAAGACCTACCAGTGCGTCGCCGTCTCCAACCTGGACAGCGCGCCGTGCTGCATGGAAGCGAGCTACGACGCCGCGACCAAGACCTGGGACTTCCACGGCGACACGCCGATGGGGCCGTTCCGCAGCGTGTTCGTGCAGGAGGGCGACCGCGCCACCGAGACCTGCTACGCGAAGGGCCAGGACGGCAAGGAGCAGGAGTTCATGCGCTCGGTGCGTACGCGGGTGAAGGCGCCGCTGCCGACGGCGACGACGGTGCCGGCGAGCGCCAAGGTCGGCGCCGACGCCACCTTGCCGGCGCCGCTGGCCGCGCTGCACGCCGGCATCGGCAGCTGGCAGGCCGACTTCCGCATGGAGATGCCGGGAGCGCCGCCGATGACGTCCAAGTGCCGCGAGGTGGTCGCCGCCGTGTGCGACGGCAAGTGGCTGTGGTCGGACTTCACCGGCGAGATGATGGGGGCACCGTTCGAGGGCCACGCGCTGACCGGCTACGACGAGAAGATCGGCAAGGTCGTCAGCATCTGGATCGACTCGATGAACGGCGCGCTGATGCGCACGGACGGCAGCTACGACGCGACGACGCAGACGTTCGCGTTGCGTGGCACCTGCTACGACGAACAGGGCAAGCGGGTGCCGGTCGAGTCGACGGCGACCAGCACCAAGAAGGACGCGCGCAGCTTCCGCATGGTGTTCGGCACCGGCGAAGGCGCCCACGTCATGACGATCGACTACCGCCGCGCCGGCAAGTGAACCGGCGTGCCGCGGTCAGCGCGGCGCGGCCACCAGCGCCTGGGCGGGAGCGCCCTGGCACGCCGCCAGCGGCAGCTGGAAGGTGATCGTGGTGCCGATGCCGGGCTGCGACTTCACCTCGATGCTGCCGCCGAGCTCGTTGGCGACCGCTCGCACCGCGGCCATGCCGACGCCGCGGCCCGAGAACTCGGTGACGTGATCCCGCGAGCTGACGCCGTCGGCGAACAGCGCCGCGACCAGGTCCTGGTGCGTGGTGTGCGCCATGCCGCGCCGGCCCGCGACCTCGGCGATACGCGTCCAGTCGATGCCAGAGCCGTCGTCGGTGACGTTGATGGTCAGGTGATCCCCGCTGCGCCGGGCCGTGAACAGCAACCGCCCCGCCGCGGGCTTGTGTCGCCGTTCGCGTTCGTCCGCGGACTCGATGCCGTGATCGATGGCGTTGCGCACGACGTGCAGGAGGGTGTCCCAGAACGGCCCCATCGTGTCGCCGTCGACGCGCAGGCCGTCGTCGTGGCACTCGATCGTGATGCGCTTGCCGATGGCCGCGGCGACCCGTTCGGCCTTCTGGCCGAGGCGGGCGAAGGCCGTCGCCACGGGCTGCAGCCGCCAGGAGGCGACGATGTCGATGAGCTCGGCGAGGTCGGCGCCGTCGCGCAGCCGGGCCAGGAAGCGCTCGTGCTCCTCGAGCGAGAGCTGCACGCGCATGCGGCCGTCGCCCGGCAGCACCGAACGCACCCGCTGCACCGCTTCGGCCCAGGCCGACTGCATCGTCGCGGCGTGCAGGGCCAGCGCCTGCCCCTCGCCGAGCGCGGTCTCGACGGCGTGGCAGACGTCGGCGAAGGCGGTGAAGCCGTAGACCGCGGCGTTGCCCTTCATCGTGTGCAACTGCCGGCGCAGCACCTCCTCGTCGGGGCCGTGCACGACGCGCTCGAGCAGCGTGTCCATCTCGCCGAGGAAGCGCTCGAACTCGTCGGGGTCCCGCACGTAGTTGGCGACGATCGACTGCAGCTCGGCCGCCGCATGCTGCGCGCGTTCGTTGGCGACGGCGGCGGTGATGTCGGTGATCACCAGCAACAACCCCGTCAACTTGCCGTCGGCTTCGATCGGCAGGAACTTGAGCTCGTAGGTGGACTCGCCACGCTGGCAGCGCCGCGGCAGCTGGTCGAGCAGCAGTTCGAGCGGCAGGAAGGCGTCGGCGATCTGGCTGAAGCCGAGCTGGAACTCGACGCGGCGCATGTCGTCGGCCGCGAACAGCCAGTCCCAGGCGAAGCCGTTCTCGACGGCGCCGAACCACAAAGCCGCGCGCTTCGTGGCCGCTTCGATGCCGCCATCGAGGCGCAGCGTGACGAGGCCGTCGCCGATCGCGTCGAGCACGAGTTGCAGGCGGCCGTTCAGCGCCCGCAAGGCGGTCTCGCGGTCGACGATCTGCGCCGCCATGTGGTTGAACGCGCCGGCCAGCGCGCCGATCTCGTCGGCGACCGGGATCGGCACCGGTTCGTGGGATCCCGCCCGCAGCGCGTCGACGCCGGCCTGCAGCGCGCCGAGGCGGCGCAGCACGTGGCCGGTGCCGAGCAGGGCGAGGCCGACCAGCAGGAAGCCGCCGACGACCACGACGAGCAGCGAGCTGGCCAGGATCTGACGGCCCTGCGCCAGCAGCGGCCGTTCGCGGTCTTCGCGCAGCAGCACGGCCGGACGGCCGTGTACGTCGGGCAGCCAGGCGTCGGTGCTGATGTGGTCGTCGTCGCCGATCAGCGTGACCACCGCACCGAGCTGGCCGCCGAGGCGGCCGCGGGCGGTGCATTCGAGGTTGTCGACCGGCGCCGCGTCGGCTCGCTGCAAGCGCACCTGCCGCGCCGTGAACTTGCGCAGCCGCGACATCCAATCGTCGTTGATGCGGGCGCAGGTGGCGAAGCGACCCTGCTGCTCGGGCTCGCTGCCGTCGGTCCTGCGCACGTCGCGCGAGGCCGTGATCCAGACCGTGTCGCCGATCACGAGCAGGCCGGCGCGCGGCTCGCCGAGCGCCCCGTGGGTGCTGGGGTCACGCAGCTCCGCGACCAGCGCCGGGTCCGCGGCCACGAACTGCGTGCGGGCCGGGTCGAGCGCGGTCAGCAGGCGATCCTCCGCGCCCGGACGCGCCACCATCACCGTGTCCCACTGCAGGCCCGCCATCGCGCCGGCCTCGATGTTGGCGTCGACGAACTCCTGGTTGCCGTCGGCGACGAACTGGGCCATGTCGTCCCAGTTGGCCCAGTCGTTCATGCGCACGAGGTACTCACCGAGCATCGTCGCCACGACCTCGCAGGTCTGGCGCGTGCCGGCATCGGCGTCGCTGCGTTCGGACTGGGCGAGGCCGTCCATGACCAGCGCCCCGGTCGCCACGTAGATGCCGGCGCCGAGCCCGGCGACGCCGAGCACCACTCCGCACAGCACCTTGGAACGTAGACGCATGGCGGATCCGGGTCAGAACAGGATGACGTCGCCCTCGCGCGGCACCTCGAGGTCGCCGCGGGAGAGCGCTTCGACGCTCTCGGGGTCGTGCACGATGTGGTCGATGCAGGCGGCGACGCGGCTGCCGTTCTGCGCCTGCATGGTCACGCACGGCAGGCCAGGGCCGTCGAGCGGCGCCAGCCGTTCGCGGCGCACGACCACCGGGATCTGCACCTGGATGACGATGCCGTACGGCAGCAGCCGGTTCTTGACCCGGCCGGCGAGCTGATTCGCCAGTTCGCCGATCCAGTCGCGCGGCGACAGCTCGGAGACCTGGCAGGTGCGGCTGACGAGGTCGGCAGCGACGGTCAGGATCAGCGCTCCCGACAGCGTCGGGCCGCCGAAGCCGACCATGGCGCACCAGGCGCCATCGATGGCGAAGCCGCCGTTCTTGGCTTCTTCCATCGGCTGGCCGTAGGCCTTGAACAGGCCGTTGATGCTGGTGAAGAGGATGTTGTCGAGGGTCTGGGCGATGGCCATGGTGGGGTGCCTCGCTCAGCAGCCCGTGATCCTCTGCAGGGTGGCCAGCAAGAGCGGCGGCTTGAACGGCTTGACGATCCAGCCCTTCGCGCCGGCCGCCTTGGCGCGCTGCATCAGGGCCGGCTGGCCCTCGGTGGTGAGCATGACGACCGGCAGCTGCGGCAGGCGGCCGTTCGCCACCAGCTTGTCGAGCAGCTCGAGGCCGTTCATGCGCGGCATGTTGACGTCGCACAGCACGGCGGCGATCGCCGGGTCGGCCTGCAGCCGGTCGAGTGCCTCCTGACCGTCGACGGCCTCGAGGATCTCGAAGCCGCCGTCGCGCAGCGCCGCCGCCACCTGCTGGCGGATGCTCGCGGAATCGTCGACGACCAGAACGCGTTTGCCCATGGTGGAACCTGATGCCCCGGGCTGTCGACGCCCGGTTCTCCACCCCCCGTATCGGGCACGCGGCCACGGCCGGTTTAGCCAGGTCCCGGGGTGAGCTCCGTCCGGCCATGGCACGGGCGGGTGCGCCGGGATCTCCCGGTCGGCATCAGCGCTGCCAGAGCGAATCGAACAGCGCCTTCATGGCGGCGAACGCCCGCTGGCTGCTGCGTTCGTGGTAGCGCGCGCCGTCGCTGTTGGCCGAGCGGTCGGTGAAGCTGTGCACCGCGCCAGCGAGCTGCAGCAGCTGCCAGTCGACCGTGGTCGCGCCGTAGGCGGCGACGAAGGCCTGCACGTCCGCTTGCGGCACGTACGGGTCGGCGGCGCCATGGCAGACCAGCACCTTCGCCTTCGTCTTGCCGGCGTCCGCCACCAGCGTCGGCGACACGAGGTCGCCGTGGAAGGAGACGATCGCGTCGAGCTCGGCGCCGCTGCGGCCGAGTTCGAGCACGGTGCCGCCGCCGAAGCAGAAGCCGATGGCGGCGACGTGGGCGGGGTCGAGGCCGAGGCCCTTGCCCCGCTCGCGGAACACCGCCAGCGCCTGCTGCGCCCGGGCGCGCATCAACCCGCGGTCGGCGCGCACCATGCCGGCGGCAGCCCCGGCGGCCTTGCTGTCCTGCGGCCGGGTGTCGACGCCGTACATGTCGACCATCATCACCACGTAGCCCATGGCGGCGAGGCGCCGGCACTCGTCGAGCGCCTCGGCACCCGGCCCCATCCAGTTCGGCACCATCAGCACGCCCGGGCGCGGCGGCGTGGCCTTGCCGTGGTGCACGATGGTGCCTTCGAAGGTGGTGCCGTCGAGCTCGTAGCGCACGGTCTCGGTCGGCAGCGACGGCGGCGCGGCGCTGGCTGCGACGGCTGCGCGGCGGTGCTTCACGTGCTGGTCGAGCCAGGTGAGCATCTCCCACAGGCAGTGTTCGACCGACTGCCGCGCGGCATAACCGTGGCTCTCGTGCGGCAGCATGCACAGACGCGCGGTGCCGCCGTGGCCTTGCATGGCCATGAACAGGCGCGGCGACTGGATCGGGAAGGTGCCGGGGTTGTTGTCGTCGGCGCCGTGGATCAGCAGCAGCGGCTCGTCGATGCGGTCGGCGTGGGCGAACGGCGACATGTCGAGGTAGAGCTGCGGCGCCTCCCAGAACGTGCGTTCCTCGCTCTGGAAGCCGAACGGCGTCAGCGTGCGGTTGTAGGCGCCGCTGCGGGCGATGCCGGCGGCGAAGACGTCGCTGTGCGCGAGCAGGTTGGCGGTCATGAAGGCGCCGTAGCTGTGGCCACCGACGGCGAGGCGGTCGACGTCGACGCGCCCGGTCGCCCGCAGCGCTTCGCGCGCGGCTTCGGCGTTGGCCACCAGCTGGGTGACGTAGCTGTCGTTCGCGGTGCGCGAAGGGCCGACGATCGGCATCGCCGCGTCGTCGAACACCGCGTAGCCGGCGAACAACATCCACAGCGGGCTCAGCGGACTCAGCCGCACGTAGGCGTTCGGGGAGCTGCGCACCTGGCCGGCGTCGCTGGCCTGCACGTACTCGAGCGGATAGGCCCAGACGAAGCACGGCAGCGGCTTGTCCTGCGGTGCGTCGGGCGGCAGGTAGAGGGTGCCGCTCAGCGCGACGCCATCGGCGCGCCGGTAGCGCAGCAGCTGCTTCTCGATGCGGGCGATGTACTGCTGCGCCGGATCGGTGAAGGCCGTCAGCGCCGTGCGCGCCCCGCCCTCGGTGTCGACGGCGAAGTAGTTGCGTGGTTCGGTCGGCGACTCGCTCGCGATCAGCAACCGGTTGCCGTCGGCGTCGAGAAAGCCGGCGAAGTTCTCGAGCCGGTCGGGTGCGCATTCGAACAGGCGCCGCTTCTGGCCGGTGCCGAGGTCCCAGGCGTCGACGAACGGCCGATTGCCTTGCCTGCTGGCGCCGGTGCCGCTGAGGAACAGGGTCTCGCCGCGCTGGCGCAGCAGGGTCTGGCCGTTCGGCATGGTCTCGCCGATGGGGCGGCCCGGATCGCCGTAGGCGTCCTGGGTGCTGCGCTCGTAGAGCTGCCGGCCGGGGGCGGCGAAGTCGCCGGTATCGAGGCGCCAGACCCGTTCGCGGCGGAGTTCGCGGTCGAACTCGGTCAGCAGCGCCAAGCGGCCGTCGCCGCCGAACTGCAGCCCGGAGGCGCGGTGCTCGGTGGTGAGCCAGCGCCGCGGTTCGCCAGCCGGCTCGGTCAGCACCACGATCGTGTCGCGGGCGGCGACCTTCGCCTTCGGGTCGCCGCCGTCGAGCGCTTCGTACCACACCAGCGTGTGCGGCTGCTGCGGCAGCCAGCGAATGCCGCGCGGCCCCGTCGGCACACCGCCGATCGGCGTGGTGTCCTGCAGGCCGTGTTCGTGCAGGCGGCGCTGCTCGCGGCCGTCGCGGTCCCAGACCGCGATCGTCTCGGGGAACTGCCGCCACGGCACCAGGTACGAGAACGGCCGGCGCAGCGTGGTGACGAGCAGGAAGCGCGCGTCGGGCGAGTCCTGCACCGCCGTGTAGAGGCCCGGCGTGCCGAGTTGGGTCGCGGCGCCGGTGGTGGCGTCGACGGTCTGCAGCTGGCTCCGGCCGTAGAACTCGAACAGCTGCGCGTCGTGCTCGTCGCCGAGCAGGTCCTGGTAGGTGCGCACCGTCGCCGTCTTGCCGGTCGTCGCCTGCACGTTCGGCCCGGCCGGGGCGATCGTCGTCGGCGGTGGTTCGCCGGGCGGCACCGTCAGCACGAGCAGTGTGCGCTGGTCGGCGAGCCACTGCATCGAACCACCGAACAGGCGGTTGAGCCGCACGCCGGGCACCACGCGGACCGCGCCGCTGCTGGCGTCGACGAGGCACAGTTCGGCGCCGCCGCCGGCCGCGCGCGCGAACGCGAGCCGGTTGCCGTCGGCGCTCCAGACCGGGCCGTCGAGGTGGCCGCGCAGGGCGATGGTGCGCTCGCTGCCGTCGGCGAGGGTGCGCAGCACGAGCCTCGTCACCTGCGTGCCGAGCTTCGGCCCGCGCGTGACCGGGTCGAAGCGCTGGCCGGCGAGCTTCAGGTACGGCGCGGCGACGACCTCGATGTCCGGCATCGGCTCGCGATGCGTCAGCAGCAGGAACCGGCGGTCGGGGGACAGCTGCAGGCTCGGCGGCCCTTCGGCGGCGAGCAGGCTCACGATCGGCTCGGGTGGGCGCTGGTAGGTCAGCGCGTCGGCCTGTGCTCGCAGCGGCAGGAGCAGGGCGAACACGAACAGGGCGGCAGGCAGGCGCATGGGCGTTCCTTTGGCGGATGGAGCGTCCAGGTCTACGCGCTGCCGCGGCGGCCGGCGAGGGCCGGGACCACGAAGTCGGGCCGCGCGTGGGCGCGGGCTCAGACGCTGGCCGGGCGCGGGATGCGGATGCGCACGCGCGTGCCGCGGCCTTCTGCCGAGGCGATCCAGAACCGGCCGCCGAACTGCTTGGTGACGAAGAACGCCTTGGTCAGGCCGAAGCCGCCGCCGAGGGTGCGCACCTCGCCGACGTTGCTGCCGCGCCTGCCGAACTCGACGACCCTCGGGATCTCGTCCCAGGCGATGCCGCGGCCGTTGTCCTCGACGACGAAGCGCAGCGCGTCCTGGTCCTCGAACAGCGCCAGCGTGATGTGGCCACCGGGCGGCGTGTACTTGCGGGCGTTGGCGACGAGGTCGCGCATCACGTCGCGGAACACGGCTGGCATGCGCACGACCCCTTCGGGCGCTTCGATGCGCAGGTCGACGTAGTAGTCGGATGGGTGCTGGCGCGCGGCGTTGAACAGGATGCGGTAACGGCCCTTGGCGTTCTGCTCGATCGCGGCGAACACCCGCCGCAGGTCGGCTTCGAGCTCCTGGCACGCATACGCCTCCCAGCGCTCCGGGTGGGCGGCCCGGGCCAGCAGTTCGCGGGCGCGCGTACGCAGGATCCCGAACACGGTGCGGATGTTCTTGTGGGCCTCCTTGATCTCCTCCCCCAGCTCCGCCGTCGCCGTCGCCGGCAGCTTGGCTTCGAGCTCGGCCAACACGACGGTCTGGCTCTGTTCGATCTCACGCGCGGCGACCAGTGCGGCGTCGTGGTCGTGTTGGGTGGCGAGCAGGCGGTCGCAGATGGTGATGCCGGCGAGGAAGTGGTTCTCGTCGTTGGCGATCATCAGGCCGAGCAGCGCCAGCTCGTTGCGCAGCACGTTCAGCACGTTGATCGCCGAGTGCAGATCGAGCAGCGACAGTTCGCCGGGCGACAGGGGGGGGATGTGTGTGATCTCCAGCTCGGGGAGCGTCGTCGTGGTGTCGGCTGCGGTCATCGGAACTCGATTCGCTGCCATTTCGACGCGGGGCCCCGCCGGCCTGCAACAAGCAAACCCTGATCGCATTTGGTCGTAGCGGATCGTGCAGGGCGTCGGCGCCAGCGGCGGGTAAGGTCCGCGCATGAGGTTCGTCGCGACGTTCGTGGGCTGGCTCGCGGCGCTTGCCGCCGTCGCCGCCCAATCGCCGGTCCCGCAAGAGCCCGCCGACGAACTGCCGCCGCTGATCGTCGACCGCGCCCTGCACCTCGAAGCCGGCAAGGTCTACGGCGCCTTGGTGATCACCGCCGCGAACGTGCACCTCTTTGGCAACGGCGCCCAGATCCTCGGCCCCGGCGCGCGCGGCGGCGCCTGCCGCGGCATCGGCGTGCTGGCGCGCGGCGTCCCCGGCGTGCACATCGAGGGGCTGGTGGTGAAGGGCTTCGAGACCGGGCTCGTGATCGAAGGTGGCGAGGGCCACACGGTCGCCGACTGCGACTTCTCCGACAACTTCGTCGACCCCGACTTCGGCTGGGGCGAGCAGCCGGCGCGCGGCGGCCTCGTGCTGCGGGGCGTCGCCGGCGCCACCTTGCGCGCGGTCACGGCGCAGCGGGTGCAGGACGGCTGCAACCTGATCGACAGCGACCACGTCGTCATCGAGCGCTGCACCTTCTCCCACTGTTCGAACGTCTGCCTCAAGCTCTGGCACGCCTGCGACAACCGCGTCGAACACAGTGATCTCAGCTACGGGCTGCGCATCTCGCCCGGCGAGGTGCACGCGCGCGACTCGACCTGCGTGTTGCTCGAATCGGGCTCCGACCGCAATCACTTCGCCCACCTCGACTGCACGCACGGCGGCGACGGCGTCTTCATCCGGGTGCTCAACAACTGGCCGAGCGTCGACAACGTCTTCGACCACGTCGACGCCAGCTGGGCCAACAACAACGCCTTCGAGGCGTGGTCAGAGCGCAACACCTACCGCCATTGCAGGGCCAACCACTCGAGCTACGGCTTCTGGCTCGGCGCCTCGGATCAGACCGTGCTGATCGGCAACGAGGCCGGCTGGAACGGCCGCGCCGACGGTTTCCACAACGCGCCCGAGGCGTTCGGCAACGGCGGCATCGTGTTCGCGTGCGGGCCGTCGAGCCACACGCTGGTGCAGGACAACTGGTGCCACGACAACGGCGGCCCCGGCATCGTGCTGCGCGGCGACGTGCCGAGCCGCGGCGCGCGCTTCCTGGCCCACCATTGGGTGATCCAGCAGAACCGCCTCGAACGCAATCACTGTGGCGTGTTCGCCGAGTTCGCCGACTGGATCTGGCTCGGGCCCAACACCTTCACCGACAACCGCGACGGCGACGTGCGGGAACGCGACGGCGTGACGCGGCTGGTGCGGCTGGCGGCGAACGCGCCTGCGAAGGCGCCGCCGACGGCCGTGCTGACGGCGCCGGCGGGCGCGTTCGTGGTCGGTCGCGAGGTCGTCTTCGACGCCACCCGCAGCGCGGATCCAGAGGGGCTGCCGATCACCTGCCATTGGGACCTCGGCGACGGCACGCGCATCGCCGCCGCGCGCGTGGCGCACACGTTCGCTTTGCCGGGCTTCTACCGGGTCGGGCTGACGGTCGAGAACGGCTCGCTGGCGGCGCTGGCGTGGCGCGACGTCTACGTCGTCGACGACCTCGACACCGCGGCCGACGCGGCGGCGTGGACGTGGACGGATACGACCGGGCGCTGCAAGGTGGGGTTCGCGGCGGACCCGGCGCAGCGGCTCGTCGGCGCGTCCGCGGTGCGCGCCGTGATCGACCCGTACGACGGCGACCGGGTGTCGCTGCAGTTCCCGCGTCAGGGTGGGCTCGCGCACACCCCGCGCGACGGCGAGCAACTCGTGTTCTGGTTGCGTGCGCGCAATCCCGGCATCCCGGCGTGGCAGGACGTCAATCCGCTGGTGACGCTGCATCAGGACGCCGGGCGCCGGGTCGTGCTGCGGCCCGAACGCGATCTCCTGTCCCAGCCGGTGGCCAACGAGACGCGCGACGGCTGGAACCGCTTCGCCGTGCCGCTGCAAGGCGGGCAGGGCTGGGTGCGCGAAGGCGAGGCGCTGGCGCAGGTGCAATGGGTCACGCTCGGCTTCGACTCCTGGGGCGCGCCGCCGCTGACGATCTGGATCGACGGGCTCGGCTTCCGCTGACCGCCGCTATCCTGCGCCCGTGGCCGGGATGACCGCAAGACGCGTGGTGGTGGCCTGCGGTGGTGTCGCCGCCATCATGATGACTGCGT
>JAEUHT010000223.1 GCA_016793265.1 Planctomycetota bacterium | reverse complement strand
CTTCGTAGGTGATGGTGAGCTTCGGGTGATTGGCGAAGACCCGGTCCGCGGTCGCTTGCAGTTCCCGGTTGCGCAGGAAGAACCAGACGCACTTGACGAAGTCGACCTCGACCGGCGGCAGCGGTGTCGCCGCAGCCGTCCCCACCGCCCACTGGCCGGTAGCAAACGCCCGCTGCAACGAGACGTATTGGCGCAGCAGGTTCTTGCGCTGCAAGTGGATCACGCGGATGCGTGGGTCCCCGGCCAACCGCTCACTGGCCGCAGGGTGGGATACACCGTTCTCGTAAGTGAGCTTGGCACCGATGGTCTTGTAGCCCGCGTCCTGGGCGATCCGCAGCAGGCGATCGTAGTACGCGCCCGGGTTCTCGAGCATCAGCGTTCGCAGTTCCGGATCCTGCTTCGTGTCGCCGATCGGCCAGGGCACCCCCTGTTTGGCGACGAAGTCCTTGTTGAACACCTCGCCGCCGCAGAAGGCCGCAGGATGGGAGTCCAACAGGCTGCGCAACAGGTTGGATCCGGTGCGACCTGCGGAGACGATCAGGAACTGGGTGGGCTCGTTCACGGGTGGTCGGGCAGTGGCTTGCAGGATCCCCCGGCACACCGGATCGAGCGCGTCGGCCGCCGCCCGGTGCATCTGGGGAGAAGGGTAGTATCGGTTGAACAAGCGCCCTTCGACGAGCACAGCACCCTCGACGGCAGCGGACGCCTGCCACAAGGGCTGTGGCAAGCCAGCCGCAGAGGAGCATTCCACGTACGCGTCCGAGTGCGCCGTGATCGCCTTCACCATTTCGCGATTGACGAAGTGCGGATAGTCGGACAAGTACCCGTACGGGGTCCCCGGTTGATCCTGGTAGTCGGGGCTGCGGGCGGACAACCAGAGGACGACCTTGGGTGGGCGGATACTGCCAAGCACCTCGATGCTGCGCCGCACGAAGTTCTCACGCGTCTCCTGGACGACGCGAGCGACCACCCCTGGCGGACTCGAAGCCACGAGCTCCTTGAAGAACTCGATGAAGGTCATGCGCTTGCCGTCGGTCAGGCGGGTGCCCACGTGACCGCCGCTGTTGCGGTTGTCGAACATCGAGTTGCCGACGCTGCGCGCCGAAAGCACCTGCACGACGACCAGGCTTGCCCCATTCAGCAGGCGCAGGAAGGTGGGATTGGTAACCCAACCGGGACCGGCACCACCGTCGCTCAGGTTCAGGACCGGCATCCCGAGGCGCCTACCGAGCAACGACGGGTAGGGATCGTCACAGAACCTGCCGAAAGTCTGCGCGGCCCCGACACAGGCGATGTAGGGCTTCGACAGGTCGACCGCAGGCCCGCGGACGTGCAGGTAGGTGCCTTCCAACTTGACCAGGCCGTAGTCGAAGTGCGGCCGGTCGATGTTCTGGTAGTACTCGCTCACGAGGTCGCGGAGAAGCTACCGCGGCCCCCAAGGCGGGCAAGCGGCCCAGGTGGGATCCACGAGGCGGCGCCGTCACGGTCGCGGAAGTCCCCATGCCGAGGAAGCCACACCAATGCCCGGCGAGGCACACACACGAACGCCCGGCCGGGTTGCTACGGTGCCGCCCGCCGTCGCCATGCCCCGGCGCGTCCGTTCCAACCGGAGACCACATGCTGCTGAAGGTCCTGCTCTGCCTCTACGCCGCCTTCGCGCTGCTGTTCGCCGGCTGGGCGGTGCTCGGCCGCGGCGCGGCGCCCGACTCGGCCTTCGCGCTGCCGTTCGCCGAGTGGATCCTGTGGCTCGCCGCCGCCGGCAACGGCGCCATCGCCATCGGCGGCTGGCGACGCGCGCCTGCGACGCGGCGGATGGCGCTGCTGCTGCATGCCACCGTGGCCGTGATCGCCCTCCTGCTGCTCGGCCGCAGCCTCGCCGACGGCACCCGACCGGCGGCCGGCGCGGTGTTCGAGCTGTTGGCCAAAGGCGCCGTGCACGTGCTGCTGTTCCTCTGGTGGCTACGATCGCGCGCCGTCGCGGCGCGACTGCGATGCCCATGAACGAGCTCGAGACTGCATTCCTGGTCGCTTGCGAGCTGCACGACCCGGTGCGGCTGCGCGAAGTACTCGACGCCGGCCTCGACGTGCGCCTGCCGATCCAGCGCCGCGGCGCCTTGGACTGGCTGCTGTCGATGTACACACGCACCGACCAGCTGCCGCAGTGTGTTCGCCTGCTGATCGACGACGGCGCCATGCCCGAAGACCCGCGCTTGGTGCCGGTGCTGCTCGACGACGGCGCCGCCGTCGCCGAGGCGATCCGTGACGACCACGCCCGGCTGCACCACCGCACGACGCTGCGTTCGGCCTTCACGCCGCTCGACGGCGCCACGCTGCTGCACGTCGCCGCCGAGTTCGGCCTGCGGCACGCGGTCGACGCGCTGCTCGTTGCCGGAGCGGAGGTCGACGCCCGCGCCGGCGTCGACGCCTTCGGCATGGGGGGTCACAGCGCGCTGTTCCACGTCGTCAACAGCCACGGCAACCGTTCGGCGCCGATCATGCACCGGTTGCTCGCGGCCGGCGCCGACCCGCTGCTGCGCGTCGACGGCCTCACCTGGGGCGGTGGCATGGACTGGCAGACGACCTGGTACGACCTGACGCCGGTCGGTTACGCCCAACTCGGCCTCACGCCGCAGATGCACCGCGACGAACGCCACGTGCACGCCAACGTGCGCGCGCTGCTGGCCGCCGCGGGGCGCACGATGCCGCCGCTGCAGAACGTGCCGAACCGCTACCTGCGCCAGTGACCGGCGGCGCGGCGGCGACTCCTCCTCACAGCGGATCGCCGTTCTCGTCGAGCGCGCCGACCTCGTTCGGCGTGGTCACGATGGCTTGCAGCACCGCCGGCGCGATGAAGAAGCCGGGGTAGATGACGCCGTAGGTGGCCAGCTGCGGATAGAAGGCTCGCATGTGATTGCGGGAGCCCTTCTGCAGGTTCTGCCAGACGGTGTCGATGTCCTGGTTGTCGGTGATCACCAGGGCGTGGTCCAGGTCGTTGATGTCGAGATCCTCGATGATCGCCCCGATCAGCAGGGCGAACGGCAACGACACCTGGCCGACCTCGACGGCGAAGTCGTAGAGCAGCGTGAACACAGGATTGGAGAACTCTCCGACTTGGTCGTTCAGCACCGGATCCGGCAGCTGGTACCGTTGCAGCGCGAACGCGATCAGATCCATGTGGCTCTGCTCGGACGCAGCGATGTTGTGGAACACGGGCACCTGCCATTGCTGGAACAGGGTCAGGTAGACGTCGCGGGCGAGCTTCTCCTCTTCGCGCATCTGCGTGAGCAACTGCTGCTCGTCGGTGTCGATGGTCTGGTAGGGCAGCGTCTGGATGTAGGCGATGACGGTGGCATTGCCACCACCACCACCACCACCGCCACCGCCGCCGCCAGGACCACCCTGCGCGGGCAGCGCCAGCGTCAACAGCGCAGCGACGAAGGCCGAACAGGCGAAGCGGGACGTATCGGTCATCGGTTCCTCTCTTGTTGGACAGGGAAGGCCCGACCGGAAGCAACCGATGTGCCGCAGCCCCGCTCCCCGAGCGGCGCCCAACGAGACGCAGACCTTGCGCAATCGACCGAGTGCCTTGCGCAGATCCTGCGCAGGGGTCAGCGCTCCCGGTCGCGGAACCCGTATTCCTTCAGCCGGTAGAGCAGCTTGCGCCGACTGATGCCGAGCCGCCGCGCAGCCTCGCTGCGGTTGCCATCGGTGCGCTCCAGCATCGCCACGATCGCGCGGTGCTCCATCTCGGCCAGTGACGACCCGGCAGCCGCGGACACCGCTGCGGGCGCCCCGGAACTCAACAAGGCCGGCGGCAGGTTCTCCGGCAGCACGACCTCCCCTGCAGCGAGGATGGCAGCGCGCCGCATCGCGTTCTGCAGTTCGCGCACGTTGCCGGGCCAGGGATACGCCTGCAGCAGCGCCGCGGCGGCTGGCCCCAGGTGCTTGCGCCCCTCCCGCTGCAGGAAGAACTGCGCCAGCGGCAACACGTCCTCCGGCCGCTCGCGCAGCGGCGGCACTTCCACCGCGATCACGGCGATGCGGTAGTAGAGATCCTGGCGGAACCTGCCGTTCTGCACCTCGAGGTCGAGGTCACGGTTGGTCGCCACGACGAGGCGGAAGTCGATCGTCTGTTGCTCGCGCCCGCCGAGCGGGGTCACCTGCCGCGTCTCCAGCACACGCAACAGCTTCGGCTGCAGCGCCAATGGCAATTCGCCGATCTCGTCCAGGAACAGCGTGCCACCGTCGGCCTCGTGTACGCGGCCACGCCGTTCGGCGACGGCGCCGGTGAAGGCACCCTTCGTGTGGCCGAACAGCTCGCTCTCGATCAGCGCCTCCGGTAGGGCCGCGACGTTGACCGCGACCATCGGACCACTGTGCCGCGGGCTCCACCGGTGCAGCAGATCGGCGAACACCTCCTTGCCGGCCCCGGTCTCGCCATGCAACAGCACCGCGGCGTCGCTGGGCGCGATGCGGGCCACGTCGCGACACACGTCGCGCGTCAGCGGAGAGGCGACGACGACTCCGTCGGGCAATGGCGGCAGCCCAGGCAGATCGGTGGCGCCAACTCCGCAGTGGCGCGCCAGCAGCGCCCGCAGGCTGTCGAGGTCGACCGGTTTGCGCAGATAGTCGACGGCACCGAGCTTCATCGCCGCGATCGCGTCATCGAGGTCGGCGTGGGCAGTGACGACGATGGTCGCCGGAGCCACCCCATTCCGGCGCATCGCCTGCAGCGTGCCGAGACCGTCGAGCCCAGGCATACGCATGTCCAACAGCACGATGGCCGGCGGCCGCTCGGCGATGCTGCGCAGCGCCTGCTCGCCGCCCTCCGCGCAGATCGCTTCGTAGCCCAGGTCCCCGACCACCGCGCGCAACATGTCACGATGCGCCTGGTCGTCGTCCACGATCAATACCAGACAACCACTCATGTCGGGGCCTCCACGACGAAGCGCGCGCCGTGGGGCGACACTCGTTCATGCCGCAGCTCGAAGCCGTGGTCGGCAGCGATTCGCTGCGCGATCGCCAGCCCGAGCCCGGTGCCCCCGACGCGGCCGCTCACATACGGCTCGAACACCGTCGCCTCGATGTCCGGCGGCACCCCTGGGCCATCGTCCTCGACGCCGAACCGCAGGCGATTGCATCGTGCGTCACAGAACAGGGTCACGCTGTTGGAGTCGCCGACCGCCTGTGCGGCATTGAGCAGCAGGTTCACGAGCAGGCGCCGCAGCTGCTCACGATCCCCGTCGATCACGCCATCTGCACAGCGCACCACCAGACGGGCGCCGACCCGGTCGAAGTCTTGCTGCAGCAGACCGCACAGCTCGCCGAAGAGGTCGCGCAGCGCCACCGGCCCGCGCCGCAGACGCGCCGGGCGGCTCAACAACAAGAACTCGTCCAGCCGCGCCACGGTGCGATCGGCTTCGTCGACGATGGCGCGGGCGCAGCGCTGCTGTTCGCTTTGGCCGAGATGGCCGTCGGCGATGCGCTGGGCCAGGCCGCGCACGACGCCGAGCGGGTTCTTGGTCTCGTGCACCAGGCCGGCGCCGAGGCGGCGCATGGTCTCGAGTCCCTGCACACGAACCGCGCTGCCAGCCAGCTGGGCGCGCAGCTCCTGGCGCCGCGTGCGGGCCACGAAGCCGATGGTCACCGAGACGATGCCGAGCGCGAACGCCGCGCTGGTGACGAGCATGCGGTTGCGGTCCTGTTCGCGACGCTGCTCGAGCTCCGCGGCCTCGACGACGACCACGAGCGCCAGTGGCCCTTCGGGCACCAGGACCAGGCCACGATCCAAAGCTCCGCGGCCAAAGGCGCGGCCCTGGGGCCGCAGCGCAGTGAACGCGTGCTCGAACCAATGCAGGTCGTCGCGACGATCCGGCAGGCGCCCCGCCGTCGCCAGGGCCTCGCCATCATGTTCGATCGCGATCCACTGCAGGCCGAAGCGCTGCAGTGACTCGCCCAGCGCGTCCGCCACCGCAGCGCGGTCGTAGAGGCCGCCACGGAACTCGCGCACGGCGATGCCATCGACCGCGTTCCACAGCGCTTCGCCGTACCGGCGGTGCTCGGCCAGATGGCGCGCATCCCGCTGGCGCAGGTCGGCGTACTGCCAGGCCACCGCTGCCACGATCACGATCGCGGCGGTCAGCGACGGCAGGAGCGGCAGGCGGGCTCGCATTGGGATCTGGAGTCTACGCCTCGCCCTGCCCGCCGCCCGCCGCCTTGTCGACGACCACGCGGTCCCTCGCCGTCACCACCATCGACGGCCGCGAGATGGCGACGGTTGGCCTGCTGGATGTTCTGCAGCATCGGCACGAGGTCGGTGCCAGCGGCCAGGTCGAGCAGGCGATCGTAGGCGCGGATCATGTCGCGCTCGAGCGTGGCGATCTGCTGCCCGGTCGCCACCACGGATTCCGGCACCTCGGTGGTGCGGCCGGCCGCGGCAACGGGTTCGACGCCGGCAGCCAGCAGCACCCGGCGCAGCGCGGCGATGTGGTTCTCCTCGGCCCGCACGTGGTTCAGGTAGTCGCGCCGGTCGAAGCGGTCCGCGGCGGCGCGGTAGAAGTCGCGCGCCAGGTACTCGTCGGCCAGGGTGCCTTGCAGCTGCGTGACGAGCGCCGCCGAGAGCGCGACACCCTGGGCCACGACCGCCCGCTGCGCACTGGCGCCGGCGGCTCGCGCCTGCCACCCACGGCCACCGCGGGGGCCTCTGTCACCACCGGGTCCGAAGCCACGTTGGGCCAGGGCGGCATCGGCCGACACCAGCACCACGATCATCAACACCACCAACCGCGGGATCATCATCATGAGTCGCTCCTTGTCGGATCGACCCTGTTCAAACCCCATGCCAGGGAGCGACAGCCGGTGGCGGCGTCAGCGGTTGCGCAGGCGGTGCGCGTTGGGTCGCCGCGTGCGCATTCCTTGCGCACCGCCGATCCCGATCACGGCTTGCGCGGCAGCGCCAGCTGGCCCTGGCGGGCGTAGTCGATCGCCTCGCCGAGGATGCGCGCCGCCTCCTGCGGGGCGTGGAAGCCCATGCTGTTCTCGGCGTTGACGAAGTCGAGGCGCCACTGCGCCTGCCGCTGCAGCCGCAGCGCCGGCGCCAGCTGCTCCGCCGCCACGCCGTTGGCCTTCGCCGCCGTGAGGTCGTCGATCAACGCCACCAGCGCGTCCTCGGCGCGGTCCATCAGCTTCTTGGTGCGATCCTGGATCAGATCGACGCGCGCCAGGATCTCCTGCTCGGGGAAGCGGTGGCAGGTCTGGCACGCACGGGCGACGTCGAGCAGCGGGCTCTTGACGTGGTGGTTGCTGATCTTCAGCGCCCCTTCACGCACGTACGGCATGTGGCAGTCGGCGCACGACACGCCCGAGCGCGCGTGGATGCCCTGGCTCCACATCTCGAACTCCGGATGCTGCGCCTTCAGCACCGGCGCACCGGTGCGCTTGTGCGTCCAATCCGAGAACGGCGCGCCATCGGGGAACCTGTAGGCGTCGTAGTGCGCCTCGATCTGCTCGACCTTGAGGCCCTTGCCCCAGGGGAAGAACAGCGTCGTCTTGGGGCCGCAGTAGTACTCGACGTGGCACTGGCCGCAGGTCATCGACCGCAGCTCCTGGCGCGACGCCTCGCGATTGGCGTCGTAGGGAAGCTTGCGGTCCCCGCGGCGCCACTTCTCCACCGACGGCAGGTGCGGCACCGGATCGTCACTCGCCGCCAGAGCCTGGATCCCGGTCAGGAACCCGGGCTTGGTCACGCGCAAGGCCATGTTCGCCGGATCGTGGCAGTCGATGCAGGCCACCGGGTGTTCGACGAGCTTGGTCGCCTCGTCGTACGACATCTTGCAGACGGCCTCGAAGCCGGTGAAGAGCTGCTGCTGTGCCTCCGGGCTCGCGAACGCGTCGACGAGCTTGCCGGGCGCGCCGAGCTCGATGCCCTTCTGGCGGAAGGCGACCGTGTTCGACGCGTGGCAGTGCAGGCACGCGCCCGGCTGCTTGCGCTCGGTGACGCGCTTCGTCACGCGCTGGTCGTCGAGCATGTAGGCGTGGCCCTGGCGCTGGTTGAAGTCGATCGCGAAGGCGTAGCCATCGAAGATCGTGACCAGGCGCGGGTCGTCGACGAGGCGGCTCTTGGCCATGCCTTCGCTGCCGGCGCCGCCGTACTTGGTGCTGTAGCGCTCCGCGGTGCGCAGGTAGGCGTCGTACTGGCGCGGGAAGTTCTTGCCCCACACCGCGGGATCCACGGTCTGCTCGTCGATGCGCACGAGGTCGAAATTGGTGTGCAGCGCCTCGGCTTTTCGCGTCGAGACGTTGGCGAACAGCATCATCACCAATACCGCGGCGGCGGCGGCGACGACGGCGACGAGCAGCAGGGTCAGGTTGGACGCGCGGTGGCGCGGCTCAGGGGCAGTGGCGTTCATGGGATTCGTTCAGCGGGTCGGGCCGTGGCCGACACCCTGATGGCAGCGCACGCAGCCGTAGAGGTCGGCGCCCTGGGTAGGGTCGGTGGGCACGCCGAGCGTGCCGTGGTTGGTGATCTCGGCGGTCAGCTCGCCGTGGCAGCGTTGGCAGTTGGCCTCCAGCACGGCCGCGTTGCTCGGCTTGATGCGGATCGGCTCGGCGAAGTCCTGCATCGTGAACGCGCGGCTGTGGTGGTAGCCGTTGCTCGCCTTGACGAACAACTTGTGCAAGAGGTTGTCGTGCGGCAGGTGGCAATCGTTGCAGGTCGCCACCGCGTGGTGCGAACCGTGTCGCCAGCCGTCGTACTCCTCACGCATGATGTGGCAGTTGACGCAGGTCGCCGGGTCGTCGCTGAGGTAGGAGGCGCCGTGGGCGACGAAGAACGTGTAGCTGCCGGCGCCCGCGAGCGTGCCGATGCAGGTGCTGGCGAGAATGGCGACGATGCGGCGGCGCATGGGGTTCGGGGGGCCTCGGCACGGGGTGCCGCGGGCGGCGGTTCCAGGTGGGCGTAGAGAAAGCGCTGGGCCGCGCGGATTCCAGACACCGCTGTCCATTTCCCGGGCGAGCTTACGCGCTAGGGATGCCCCGATATTCCCGTCCTGACGCAGCGGCGCCGTCGGCGCCAACTCCAGCCTACGGAGGCGGGCGGACGCCCGCCTCGGCACCCGACCCGCGCATCCATTATCAACCGCGCCAAGTCGGCGTCAGCCGATCGCCCGGCGCCAGGCGGCGTAGCGGCCGAGCAGGCGTGTCGCGCGGTCGGCGGAGCGGAACACCGGCAGACCGTTCGCCTCGAGGCGCGCGGCGAACGTGTCGTAGAGCGGACCGCTGTCGACGACGGCGACCATCGCCTTCCGCGTGCCGTGCCACAGCGCCAAGAGCCGCTGCACCACGCCGCCGTCGCGATCGACGTCGGCCGGCAGCGTCGCCAGCGCCGCGGTCAGCGGCACGCAGCCGAGCACGCCGACGTGCACGCCAGGATCCGCGAGCACGGCCGCGGCCGCGTCGGCAAAGGCCCGATCGCCGGCAATCGGGGTCAGGTCGAGCGGATGGTGCACGTCGACGAAGCCGTCGATGCGCGCCTGCACGAACGTCGCCGCGAGCTGCTGCCGGGTCGCCGCGGTGAAGCGTGCGAGCTGCAGCGGGCCGAGGCTGTCGGCGATCGCGACGCACTCGAAGCCGGCGTTGGAGATCACGCCGACGCCGAGGCCATCGATGGCCCGGCCGGCCAGCAGCGCCGCGAGGCGCAGCAGGTCCTCGAAGTCGTCGATCGACTCCGCGACCAGGGCTCCTGCCTGCGTCAGCAGCGCGCGCGTCGCCGCCCAGTCGCCGGCCAGCGACGCCGTGTGCGAGGCCGAGGCGGCACTGCCTTCGCTGGTGCGGCCGGCGCGGTAGCAGATCAGCAGCTTCTTGGCCGCCGTCATGTCGCGCGCGAGCTTGGCGAGCCGCAGCCCATCGTGCAGCGGGAAGCCCTCGACGTAGCAGCCGATCGCCGCGATCGCCGGGTCCGGATGGACCGTCTCGACCCAGTCGGCGACCGAGAGATCGAGCTGGTTGCCCGCGGTGACGACCGTGCGCGGCAACAACCACGGCAGCCGCGACAGCCGCGCGATGGCGAAGGCGCCGCTCTGCGACACCAACGCGATCGGCAGCGGCGCGCCGGTCGGCGGCGGCAGCTTCTGGTGCGGGATGAACAGGGTGTCGACCTTGCCTTGGTGGCTGCGCAGGCCGAGGCAGTTGGGTCCGTTGATCACCGGCCCGCTCCAGTCGCGGTTGCCGCGCGCGGCGCGCAGCGTGGTGCCGAGCCGCACCGCGGCGTCGCCCGATCCTTCGCGTTCGCCGATGCCGCTGGTCAGCAGCACGATGCCCTCGGCCTTGCGCGTGCGCAGCACCTCGTCGAGCACGTTGCCGACCTCGGCCGCGGGCACCGCGACGACGAGCATGTCGACCGGCTCGGGCAACGCCGCCAGGTCCGGCACGCAGGCGACGCCGTCGATGCTGGTCTCGCCGGGCTTGATCACCAGCATCGCCGCCGGCGGGAAGCCGGCGGCCAAGGTGTTGCGCAGCACGATGCGGCCGGGGTTCTCGCCGCGCGAACTGACGCCGAGCACGGCGATGCGGCGCGGTTGCAGCAGCCGGGCGGCGCGCTGCAGCGGGCGCGGCGGGGCGGGCGCCGGCAGCGGCTCGCCGAGGCGGACCAGCGCGTCGAGCGCGTAGGGCACACCGTCGACGAAGGTGACCGGATTGCACTCGATCTCGGCGAACGGGAACGGCACCGCGGCGGCGGCGAACGCGGCGGCGCGCTGCACGAGCGCGACGAGGTCCCCGAGCGCGGCGCGGCCCTGCTGCCCGCGCAGGCGGCCGGTGGCCAACAGCCCGATCGCCTTCTGCTGCAGCAGCCGTTCGATCGCCGCCGGGGAAGCGAGGGTCGGACTGAGGATCGCCGGCTGCTCGTCCGGCACCATCGTCGCGGCGAGCTTCTCGGCGGTGACGCCGCCGAGGCCGAGCGTGACGAGCGGCCCGAACTCGCGGCTCCAACGCAGCCCGAGCAGCAGTTCGCCGCCGACCTCGTGGTCGTGGGCGACGAACTGCACGACGAGGAACCCCGCGACCTCGGTGCCGCCCAGCTTCTGCTGCATCGTGCGGATCGCGGCGGCGACGGCGGCCGGCTGCTTCGGCACGATCACGACGCCGCCGAGTTCGGTCTTGTGGGCGACGTGCTTCGACAGCACCTTGACCACGACCTGCTGGCCCGGGAACGCGCCGAGATCGAGCGGCGCCGTGGCGTCGGCGACGACGACGTGGTGCGGCAGCCGCAGGCCGAGCGCCGCGGCGACCTGCATCGCCTCGTGTTCGAGCAGCTGCGAGCGGCCGTCGGCGCGCACGGCGGCGAGCAGATCGTGCAGCGGGGAGAGCAGGGCGCCTGGATCTGGATCAGCCATGGACCGGCTCGGCGCCTCCGATCGCGGCCCGACCGGCGGCCAGCGCCTTGATCGCGGCTTCGCCTTCCCGCTCGGTCCAGCGCTCGGCGCGCTTGCGCACGATCGCGCGCAGCTTGCCGGGCGTCAGCGGCAGCAACGAGAACGCGGCGCCGGCGATGACGAAGTTCTCGGCGCGCTGCGAACCGGCGGCGAGCGCCGTGGCGTGGGCGTCGATCAGGATGGCCTCGGGGAAGCGCCGCAGCTCCGCCAGCACCTGCTCGATCGGCGGATAGCCGGGCATGTTCTCGATCGGCCGGATCGCCGTCACGATGCGCCCGCCGGGCGCCAGCCAGGCGATGTTGCGCAGCGTCTCCAGCGGTTCGAAGCCGACCAGCAGGTCGGCGCGGCCGCGCGGCACCTGCGGCGACTCGATCGGCTGGTCGGACAGGCGGAAGTGGGCCTGCACGGCACCACCACGCTGGCTCATGCCGTGCAGCTCACCCTGCACGACGTGGAAGCCGTCGTTGGCGGCGGCTTCGGCGAGCAGCCGCGCGATGGTCAACACGCCTTGGCCACCGACCCCGGCGAGGACGACGTCAGCTCTCATGCTTCTTCCTCTGGCGTGCGGCCTGCACGCATTCGCGTTGCACGACGATCACCGACAGGCCGGCGTGGGCGATCTCCTGCTTGATCAGCGCCGCGAGCTCCTGGACCTTGCGCGGGTGCGCCGAGAACAGGTGCACGTGCGCCGGGTCGACGCCGAGCCCGAGCACGACCGGCATCAGGCGCGAGGTCGGCAACGCCGTCGGCTGGCCGCCGGTCATCGCCGTCGTCTCGTTGTCGAGGATGAGCACCGTCATGTCGGTGTCGTGCCCGATCGCGTCGATCAGCGGCGGGATGCCGCTGTGCAAGAAGGTGCTGTCGCCGATGACCGCCACGGCCGGGCGCAGCCCGGCGTCCGAGGCGCCCTTCGCCATGCCGATCGAGGCGCCCATGCACACGCACGAGTCGATCGCCTCGTACGGCGGCAGCGCCCCCAGCGTGTAGCAGCCGATGTCGCCGGTGATGGCGCCGATGCCGAGGTCCGCGATCACCTGCTGCATCGCCGCGTAGCTGTCGCGGTGCACGCAGCCGTCGCACAGGCGCGGTGGGCGCGCCGGCACGTTGAGCAGCACCGACTCGTGCAGCTGCAGCGCCGGCAGGCCGAACGCGGCGCGCACGTTGACCACGTTGAGCTCGCCGGCGGCGGGCAGCGCCCCGCTCTCGCGACCGAGGATCTTGCAGCGGCTCGGCACCAGGCCGGGCAGCTGGCGTTCGACGTAGGGATAGCCGTCCTCGAGCACGAGCATGCTGTCGAGGTCGGCGGCGAACGCGCGCACGAGGTCCTTCGGCAGCGGGAAGGTGCCGATGTGCAGATGCGGCGGCCGAGCGGTCATCTCGGGCAGCACCTCGCCGAAGTAGCGACGGCCGATGCCGGTCGTCAGCACGCCCCTCCGGCCGGCGCCATCGGTGCGGCGGTTGTGCGCCGAGGCCTCGTTGGCCAGCCGCATCTCGTCCTGCAGCGCCAACAGCTCGCCCCACAGCCGCCGCGCGTTCGCCGGCAGCAGCACCCAGTCCTGGCGCGGACCGGCCTTGTGCAGCGGCTTCGGCGGTTCCGGCGGCGCCGTGCGCACCATCGAGCGTTCGTGGCAAAGGCGCGTCACCAGGCGCACCAGCACCGGCACCTGCAGGCGCTCCGAGACCACGAACGCCTCGCGGGTCAGGTCGTAGGCCTCCTGCGCCGTCGCCGGCTCGAAGCACGGCACGCGCGCGAAGTCGGCCAGGCAGCGGCTGTCCTGTTCGTTCTGCGAGCTGTGCATGCCCGGGTCGTCGGCGACGGCGAGCACGATGCCGCCGCCGAGGCCGACCAGGGCCGCGTTGACGAACGGGTCCATCGCCACGTTGAGGCCGACGTGCTTCATCGTCACCAGGGCGCGGCGGCCGGCCAGCGAGGCGCCGATCGCGCCTTCGAACGCCGACTTCTCGTTGGTGCACCAGTGGGCGATCACCGCGCTGCCGGCGGCGGCTTCGCGGATCAGCCGGGCGAAGATCTCGGTCGAAGGCGTACCTGGGTAGGCGTAGGCGTTGCTGATCCCGGCGTGCAGGGCGCCGAGGGCGACGGCGTCGTCGCCGAGCATCAGATCGGCAGCCGAGCCGGCCGCGGGTCGGGTCGTGGTCGTCATGTCAGTCGGTCGCGGTGGACGCGGAGCACATGTATGCAGCCAGTGCCGGCGGCCGACCATGCGCCCTGAGCGGGGTTCGGGGTCCGCGATCGGCTCGGGCCCATGGCCCCGAGCCGCGACCGCCAAGGGCGTAGGCCGGGGCGCCGCACGACCCTGTCACGGCGCCTTGCCCGCGGTGGCGACGGCGCGCGCCGGGCCGAGGCTGCAGCGGTCGTTGCGCGACAGCGCCGCGAGCGCAGCGAGCAGCACGAGGCCGCAGTTCTCGGCGAACTTGGTGCAGAACCAGACTTCGCCGCCGCCGCAGCCACAGTCGAAGCGCACCGCACACAAGGACAAGTCGCCCGCGCTGGCGAGCGCGCTGGCGCGCAGCGTCACGACGACCGTGAAGAACGCCGTCAGACCGCACAACAGGGTCGCGGCCGTGCGTCGCCAGGCCCCGAGCAGCAACAAGCATCCACACAGGATCTCGAACCAGGGCAGCACGATCGTGGTCAGGTTCAGCAGCTGCGGCGGCGAGGCCGGCAGCAGGTCGTAGCCGTGGATCGCCTTCAGGAACGCGGCCGGTTCACGCACCTTGTCGACGCCGTATGCGACATAGACGCCGCCGACGGCGACACGCGCCACGAGCAGCGGCAGCAGGCCCTCCCGCAGCCAGCGGACGACGAGGCGCGCCGTCACCATGGCAGGCCTCCGCGCGCGGTCGGCAGCCGCCGCTGCGCCCAGTCGCGCATGCCGCCGAGGTAGAGCCGGATGCGCTCGGTGGCGACGCCGTAGTCGTCGCGCAACATGCGGCACAACTGCAGCCCGTCCTCGCATTCGTCACTCTCGCAGTAGACGAGCAGGAGCGGCAGGTCGGGGCCGGTCGCCGGCTCGGCGCCGAGCGGCCACGGGCGCCAGGTCAGGAACTGCAAGAACGGCAGCGACGAGGCGATGTCGGCGCGCACGTTGAAGAAGTCGAGGGGCAGTGCTCCGGGCACGTGGCCGGCAGCGAAGCGGGAGCGGCTGCGGGCGTCCAGCAGCACGGCGATGCACGGGTCGGCGCCGTTGGCGAGCACGAGGTCGAGCACCTGGTCGCCGTCGAGCAGCGTGAACTCGGCGGCGGCGACCGCGGCGAGCCCGGGCACCGCCGACCCACCCGCCACCCCGCGACTCGCGGCCGGCGCGGCGCTGGCGGCGAAGTAGCTGCGCCCGATCTCGATGCCGTCGCGCGGCCGCAGC
This sequence comes from Planctomycetota bacterium, assembly GCA_016793265.1. Taxonomy (GTDB): domain Bacteria; phylum Planctomycetota; class UBA1135; order UBA1135; family UBA2386; genus JAEUHT01. The sequence continues at coordinate 3,441 of JAEUHT010000223.1, read as the reverse complement.
GCGTTCCACGACAGGCCGAGCGCCACCGCCGCGAATACGATCGCCAGGGAAGGAAGCAGGGGGTTGGCCATCACCATCACTCCGGCCGACCTGGCGGCGACGCGCGGCGCCGGCGGAGTGCCGGCGCCGCGCGGTCCGGGGCAGGCCGGCGGCGGTTCCGCCTCGGCCGCGCCGTCGGCCGCCTTGGCCGCCGGGGCGTCGAGGATCACCAGCCGATCCTTGCCCTGTTCGAGTTCGAGCGCGTGTTCATGCTGCATGCGGGCCAGCGAGATGCGGCCCGTGAAGATGCTCGTGTCGGCAGGGAAGCAATCGGGGTTGAGGTGGGCACCATACATGTGCCAGATGATGATCGTGAGCAGCGCCATCATCGCTTCGTAGGTGTGCGCCACCTTGGCCGCCGGGATGAACTGGCCGGGCAGATACTCCGCGAACAGGATCGGGAAGAACAGCACGAGCCCCGACAGGATCATCACCGCGCTGCCGATCACCATGCCCCAGTACTCGAACTTCTGGCGGTAGTCGTAGCGGCCGAACTTCGGCGGCGCCGGCGCCAGCCCGATGTAGTACTTGAGGTTCTGGATCGCGTCGCGGAAGTCCACCTTCTGCGGCACGATGTTCATGTCCACGCGCCCGGTCAGCACGGAGAACAGCGCGACGGCCAGGTGCACGACGACGAGCACGGTGAAGACGACACCGGTGACCCGGTGGATCAGTCGCATCGTGTCGATGCCGCCCAACATCTGCGTCGTCCAGATCGCCCAGCCGCTGTCGTGGAACTTCTGCGGCAGGCCGGTCACCAACAGCAGGATGAACGTGATCATCACCAGCAGGTGCTCGAGGCGGGCACGGCGGCCGAAGCGGACCACCTGCCGGCCGTCGTCGTGATGGTGGGCGGCGACGGCGATGCCCTTCTGGCGGTTGCGGCGCTGGATGCGCGGGAACAGCACCACGTGCGCGAAGATCTGCAGCGACAGGCCGATCATCACGAACGGGATGAAGATCCAGTAGCTGAGCTTGACCGCGAACACGAGTGGCGCGTTGTCGAGGCTCGGCTCGTAGTGCGACAACCACGCGTCCGAGAAGGTCAGCGAGGCGTCCTGGTGGCATTCGCGGCAGACCTTGGTCAGGTTCTCCTTCATCAGCCGCGTATTGCCGGGTTCGGCGGCGGCGACGTCGTGGATGCCGTGGCAGTCGGCGCAGACCAGCGTCGGCATGCCGATGCCCTTGCCCTCCTCGGTGTAGAACTTGACGTTCATGCCGTGGAAGTCGTTGACGTAGGTCGAGACGACGGCGGTGGAGATGCCGTTGCGCTCCATCATCTTCTGGTCGCCGTGGCAGTCCATGCACGGCTGGCCGTGGCGCACCTTGTCCAACGCCGCGGCCTTGCCCTCGGCGACGTGCCCGGCGTGGCAGTCCGTGCAGGCCGGCGAGTCGTGAGCGGCCTCGCCGACACCCTTGCCGTGCACCGACGCCGCGTAGGTCGAATAGACCTTGTCGTGGCAGTTCGCGCAGGAGCGGCCGATCGCCTGCTGGCCGGCCTCGCCGCGTTGCAGCGTGTGCGCCGGGTGGCAGTCGATGCACAAGGGCGACTTCGGCTCGTCGGCCGAGTGCAGCATCTTGCCAACCCGATGCTCCGAGCGGCCGACGACCGCCGCGTGTTCGGCGGCGTTCGAGTGGCACGGCACGCAGCGCGACGCGAGCTGCTTGCGGTACTCGGGGTACGGTGGCCGGTCGATGCCGGTGTGCTCGAGCGGATCGAGGCCGACGTGGCAGGCCGTGCACTCGTGCTTGCCGTGCGCCGAGGTCAGGAAAGCCGGCTTGTCGACGCGTACGCTGACCTTGACGCCATCGGAGAACTCCATCGGGTCCTCGGCGGTGGCGTGGCACTCATAACAGCCGCCATTCGCAGCGGCGCCTGGTTCCTGGGCCATCAACGGCGCGAACCCCGCCGCCGCCCCGAGGGCGAGCAGCAGGGTCGCGGCGCGGCCGAGAGGCGCGGCGTTCATGTCAGACTCCCTTCTTGCCGAGCTTCTTGATCAGGGCCTTGCCGCCGAGTCCGAGCATCACGAAGAAGCCGGCGAGCGGCAGGAACATCACGTAGGCGAGGCTCATGACGAGGCCACCGGCGAGGCGAACGGTCGCCCCCACGAGGCCCGGCTGCTTGGCCGGTGCGACGACCGGCGCGGCGACCGCGGGCTGCGGCGCGGCGACCGGCTCCACCACCGGCACCGGGATCGCCGCCACCGGCGGCACCGGCTTGGCCTCCGGCTCCACGACCGGGGTCGGCATCGGGTTGGCGGCCAGATACGGGGCGGTGCCCTGCCAGGCGGCGCCGGTCATCGCCTCCATCGCGGCCTGGGTCAGCACGCCAGGGGCGACGGGCTTGGTCAGGTAGTCCATCACACCGAGGCGAGCGGCCTCCTGCAACGTGTCCTGCGACGGGTAGCCCGTGACCACGATGACCTTCATGTTCGGGCGCGTCTGGCGCAGCTCGCGCACGACCTGCAGGCCGTCCATGCCCGGCATGCGCAGGTCCGCGAACATCACGTCGTAGTCGTTGTGCTCGAGGTTCTCGAGCGCCTGCTTGCCGTTGTTCGCCTTCGCGACCTCGAAGCCCGCGTTGTTGAGCACGCGTTCGTAGCTCCGGCACACGACGTCTTCATCATCCAGGACCAGGACTCTCTTCGTAGCGACCATCTCAGCACCTCTCGTCAGTCAGGGGATTGGCGGCGAGGATCCGAGCCACGACCGTGCGAATCTGCGTGGCATCCAGCGGCTTCGGCAGGAAGTCGAGAGCGCCCAGCTGGATCGACTCCTTGGCGTTCTCGATCGACGGGTAGCCCGTCATCACCAGGACGGCCGTCTCCGGACGGGTGTTGCGCACGTGCTGGAGCACCGTGAGCCCACCGAGGTTCGGCATGCGCAGGTCGAGGATCACGAGCTTGTAGTCGTGGTTCTCGAGCTTCAGCACGCCCTCGGCGCCGGAGCAGGCTTCGTCGACCTGATGACCTTCCTGCAGCAAGACCCGCAGGAGGCTCTGGCGGACGACGATGTCGTCGTCGACCACCAGGATGCGTTCGTTGCGGGTCATGTTCTCGGTCCTCATTTGCGGTCTGGGCGACCATCGCCCGAGTGCCTTGGAGCAACCGGTGTGCCAGCCCCCGCATCGGCATGCACCAATCTGCCAATAGCGCCTGTTCTCGCAGTGCAATCGGCGTTTTACGCGACCCAAGGAACTGGCGCAGGCAGCCGTCCCGTGCCCCCATCGAGGGCCGGTGTACGAAGGCCTCGTACACTCGCGTCGTACACCGAACTCGTGCGCAGGCGCCGCGTGTCCGCAGCAGCCCCGATCAGGCCTCTTCGCGGCGCACGTGGTGGCGCTTCATCAGCGCCTGGAAGTTGGGCCGCAGCATGCCGACCGCCTCGGCAGCGCGGGTCGCG
>JAEUHT010000246.1 GCA_016793265.1 Planctomycetota bacterium | reverse complement strand
GGCGTCGAGCACCGCGCCGGTGACGTTGCTCGCGTGCGTGAAGGCCAGCAGCCGGGCCGGGGCTCGCAGGGCGGCCCGCAGGCAGTCGGCGTCGAGGCCGCCGTTCGCAGCGGGTGGCAGCACGTCGAGCGTGAGCTGCCGTGCCGCGGCCAGCGCGCGCAGCGGCCGCGCCATCGAGCTGTGTTCGAACGCGGTGGTGACGACCCGGTCCCCCGGACGCAGCAGCGCGCGCAGGGCGAGGTTGAGGCCCTCGGTGGCGCCGCTGACGAAGGCGACACGTTCGCCCGCTACGCCGACGAGCTGGCCGATGCCGCGGCGCAGCGCCGCCAGCCGCTCGGCGACGCGGCGGCTCAGCGTGCTGTCGCCGCGATCGGCGCTGACCCCGAAGTGCTCGAACCAGTGCGCCATCGCCTGCAGCACCGACGGTGGCTTCGGGTGGCTGGTGGCGGCGTGGTCGAGGTAGTGCATCGCGGCGGTGCGGCGTTCAGCGCAGGGCGAGCCAGCGATCGTAGAGCGCGCGAGCCCGCAGCGGATCCTGCACCCCGAACAGCAGCGTGCGGCCGCCCGGGAACACCGTGAAGCGCACGCCGTCGGCGACGAAGCGCAGCAGGTGGCTGGTGCGCACGAGCTCCTGCACACGGCCCTGCAGCGCCAGGGCCAGCGCGTCGAGGTCGATGCGATGCGCGGCGAGCAGGTCGATCTGCACGGCGTCGCGGCCACACAAGGTCACCGCCGACGGCGCCGGCGCCGTCAGCGCCGGGAACTCCGCGCCGCCGCAGACGACGCAGTCGGGGGCAGGCCCCGAGGCGATCGGCAGCACGCCGTAACTGCCGCGCCAGACATCGCAGGTGAAGACGCCGCGGGTGGTGCTGGCGCCGACCAGGAGCCGCATGGCCTCGGCGACCTGGAACGCCGTCACCGCGGCGATCGCCGGCGCCAGGATGCCCGCGGTCTCGCAGGTGCCGACGTCGTGCGCGGCCGGCGCTTCGGGCCACAAGCAACGCAGGCAAGGGCCCCCGGGCAGGACCACCATGGCGGCACCTTCGCTGCCGACCGCGCCCGCGTAGATCCACGGCAGGCCCCGTTGCCGGCACCAGTCGTTGAGCAGATACCGGGTCGGGAAGTTGTCGGTGCCGTCGAGCACGAGGTCCGGCCGTTCGCCGAGCTCGTGCAGGAAGTTGGCCGAGCAGTCGGCGACGTGGGCGGTGACGCGGCACTCGGAGTTGACTTCGGCGAGCCGCTGGGCCGCGGCGATCGCCTTCGGTGTGCCGGCGCGGGCGTCGGCTTCGGTGAACAGCACCTGCCGCTGCAGGTTGCTCCACTCGACGATGTCGCGGTCGACGAGTTGCAGGCGGCCGACGCCGGCGCGCGCCAGGGCATCGGCGCTGTGGGTGCCGAGCGCGCCGCAGCCGACGATCAGCACGTTGGCGGCGGCGAGCCGTGCTTGCCCCGCGGCTTTGATGCCCGCGACGCGTTGTTGCCGGCTGTAACGGTCGATCATGGCGTCGGCGCGGCCGCGCGGCCTGGGGCCAGGCGCCCACGATCACGGCGACCGTGAGCGCAGGGACAGCGCGGGCCTCAGGCGAAGTAGGAGCGGTTGATCGCGGCGAAGTCCTTCCACTCCGCGGGCAGATCATCCTCGGCGAAGATCGCGTCGACCGGGCAGGCGTCGACGCACAGGGTGCAGTCGATGCAGTCGTTCGGGTTGATGTAGAGCTGGGGGTCGTTGTCCTTGCCGTGGATGCAGTCCACGGGGCAAACGTCCACACAGGCCTTGTCCTTGACGTTGATGCAGGGCTGGGCGATGACGTGCGTCATGGGCGGTTCGGGGTCTCGTGAGGGTGCCGAGCCTAGCGGACTGCGGGCGGGTTGCCAGCAGTACGTGTTGGCAACAGGGCCGGCTGGCGACCGGGCCGGCTGGCACCCGTGCTGGCGGCGGCGCTGGTGCGAGAGCAGGGACTTGAACCCTGAAGAGCTTGCGCTCGCGGGCACCTAAAACCCGTGCGTCTGCCGATTCCGCCACTCTCGCGCGGAGGCTGCACGGTAGCGTGTTCGCCCCTTTGCGCAAGCCTGCGCACTTGCCGTTGGCGCGGCGGGCTTGCGTCCACGCCGCCTCAACTTGATACCCCGTCACCGTCCAGGTTGCAGACACTCGACATTTGCTCCGATCAGGCGGACCGACGCCCACCGCGCGCTTCGTATGTGCGGTGCGTCAGGCCGACCATGACGCGCACCTTGCTCCCTGTCCCTCGCTGGCTCTGCGCCGCGATGCCGCTCGCGGCACTCGTGTTCCCTGGCTGCGGGTCCGGGGGCATCGACAACGGCAACACCGAGAATCCCGGCGGCGGCGGCCCTCCTGGGGATCCTGGGTCGGGTGGCGGCCCCGGGGCGCCGGGCGGCAGCGGCAACCCGCTGGCCATCGTGCTCGACTTCTCGGTGCACAACGAAGCGAGCGCCGAGCGCACCGAGACGATCCGGGCCTCGGTGCCGTTCCCGCGCGGCGGTTATCCGTCGCTCGACAACCTCGTCGTCAGCGGCTTCCAGACCGCGTGGCTGCCGCTGCAGTACTGGCCGGACGGCACGGTGAAGGTGGCCCAGGCGCAGTTCACCGACACCTTGGCCGCCGGGCAGCAGAAGACCTACCAGGTGGCCCGCGACGAGGCCGCGCTGACGGGGTCGTTCACCCGCAACTCGTGGGTGGGCCAGCTCGCCAGTTCGATCGAGATCGGCGCCGAGGTGCAGGACACCTTCTTGGTGCCGTACCGCAGCTTCGTCGACGGCGGCATCGCCAGCAGCGGCGGTGAGGTGCTGCAGTCGACCGCGTTGGTGCAGACGAAGCGGTATCGCACCTTCCATACCGTCGTCGCCGGCCAGGCCGGCATCGGCCGCGACTACCTGACGTCGACCTACTACGTCACCGAGTTCCGCGACGCCCCGTTCGTGCTGGTGGACTGGATCCTCGGCAACGACTACCTCGGCATCGACACGGTGCCGACCGGCAACAGCGATCCCAACCTGCGGGCGCTCGGCACGGTCGACGTGCGGGCCGCGCGCTTCTTGTGCAAGGGGGTCACGGCGATGCCGTACCTCGCCAGCAGCGAAGGCATCGACCCGGCGGCGACGGTCAGCGGCGGCTACACGTCGTTTCAGGTCATGCAGGAGACCTACCTGACCGACGCGCAGACGCGGCGGTATCGCTTCCTGCTGCGTTGTGAACCGCCGGGGGCCCAGCCGACCGACCTCGCGCGCTGGCAGGCGACGGCCTCGGCGATGTCGTCCAACCCGCTGTACGCGCTCGCCAGCCAGCCGGCGTTCGAGCAGACCGCCTCGGCGGGCCTGATCGGCGGCCCGATCCCAGGCCCGGCCGACGCCGAAGCGCGCGCCGAGAGCGAGTACTGGAGCTGGCAAGGTCAGAACTGGTTCGGCACCTGGGGTTCGCACGGCGACGTGATGCCGACCGCGACCACGGGCACGCCACGCAACGGCCCGATGAGCCCGAACCTCGCCCATGCGATCCAGGGCCAGAAGCACAAGCTGCTGCAGGTGCTCGAACAGAAGGCCTGGGCGCAGGCGATGCGGCCCTACCATCTCTTCGGCCTGCAGGTCGGCGCCGACGAGAACATCCTGCTGTGGGAAGGCACGCCGTACCTGGCGGTGCCGGGCGAGACCTTGGGTCGCAAGGCGCTGCGCGACAACGACCCCCATCCGCAGTACCGCTCGCTGAGCGTCGGTCAGCCGCGGGCGCACGGCTGGGGCCACTTCGACCACGAGCACTGGAGCTGCGACCTGCTGTTCGACTACTACACGGTCAGCGGCGACGCCTGGGCCCGGGAGGAACTGCGGCAGCTCGGCCAGAGCCTCAAGGGCATCATGCGCCTCAGCTACTACGCCACGGGCAACCTGCAGCCGGTGCGTGCCGAGGGCTGGTGCATGCAGGGCTTCGCGCAGGTCTACCAGGCCACCGGCGATGCCACCATCAAGCAGTACGCCGTGCGCCGCGTCACCGAGGTCATCGAGCCGCAGCGCAAGCAGGACCATGCCAGCAAGGCGCTGATGTTCCAGCGCAACTACTCGTCGACGAACTACCCGGAGCCCAACGAGTTCTTCATGCCCTGGCAGCATGGCGCCGTGCTCTACGGGTTCCTCGGCGCCTACCTGGCCTTCGAGGAGCCGCAGCTGCTGGCGATCTGCGAGGACGTGCCGACGACGGTCGAGTATTCGTGGGTCACCAACGTCACCACCGCGCAGCTCGGCTTCGTGCCGCAGGGGCTGCGCTACTACGTGCCGGCCACCTTCAACAGCGTGCCCGTGCCGGCCAGCCAGTTCGACGCCACCGTCGGCATCCATTTCGGCAGCAACCCGCTGGGTGGCGTGCACACGTTCCTGATCGGCGGCCTGCACCTGCTGGCCGACGTCACCGCGAGTGGCGCCGTGCGGCAGAAGGCCCTCTACTACGGGGGCCTGCTGAAGGGCCAGCTCAGCGACGAGAACCGCTGGGACAAGTGGTTCTACTGCCTGCCGACCGGCCACGCCGAGTGAACGACGTGGTCAGAGTGGCGCCGAGCGGTCGCCCGTGTTGGGGGCGCTGCCCGGCCACTCGGTGGTGCGTTGGCAGCGGCAGCAGAAGCGGCCGGCCGGCAGCGCGCCAGCCACGGCGCGGGCGACGACTTCGCCGCAGCGGCAGACGACCCCGAGCAGCCGCGCCGGGTTGCCGACCATGAGCGCGTGCGGCGGCACGTCGCGCGTCACCACGCTGCCCATGCCGATCATGCAGAAGGCGCCGAGCGTGAGGCCGGGGCCGATCGTGCAGTTGGCGCCGATGGTGGCGCCGCGCTGCACGGTCGTCGCCAGCGTGGCCGCGGTCGGCGCGCTGGTGCAGAGCTCGCGCAGGTCGGGATCGGTGGCGCGCGGCAGCAGGTCGTTGGTGAACACCGTGTGCGCGGCGACCATGACGCCGTGCTCGATCGTCACGCCGGCGCAGACATAGACATTGGCGTTGAGCTTGACGAGGTCGCCGATCTGCACGTCGTAGGCGATGTAGGTCTTCTCGCCGACGATGCAGTCGCGGCCGAGCCGGGCGCCGCCGCGCAGGTGGGCGCTGTCCCAGACGGCGGTGCGCGGGCCGAGCGCGACCCCGTTCTCGACGATGGCGGTGGGGTGGATGCGGGCGCTCGGATCGATCATGCCGGCATGATGGCGGCCGGGCCCGGCTCGGGGAAGCGGACGTCGGCGGCGACGGTCAGCCGGCTTCGGCCGGCACCTGCACCCAGCGCTCTTCGCGCGCCGAACGGTAGGCACAGTCGACGACGACGACCGATGCCAGCGCGTCGGCGTCGTCGATGACCGCCCGTTCGTCACCCCGCACGGCGCCGGCGAAGTTGGCGAGCTGGGCGGCGAAGGCGGCGATCTTGTCGTAGCCGTTGCCGAAGGTCTGCCACGCCGAGCCGACGGCCTTGAAGCGCGAACCACGCCAGCCGACCTCGATGACGCCGCGCGTGCCGTGGATGCGCACGTAGGCGTCGGTCTCCTTGTGCACGCTCCACGACAGGTCGATCGAGCCGAGTGCGCCTTCGTGCGAGGTGAACAGCAGCCGCGCGGTGTCCTCGACCGACAGCGGCTGCACCAGGCGGCCGAACTGCGCCTGCACGCGCGCGATCGGGCCGAGCAGGTAGCGGGCGAGGTCGACGCTGTGGCAGCCGTTGTCGATCAGCACGCCGCCGCCGCTGACCGTCGGGTCGCTGTTCCACCGCCGCGTCATGTCGACGTGCGAACAGAACACGTTCTCGTAGAGCACGAGATCGCCGCAGCGGCCGGCGTCGAGCAGTTGGCGGGCGGCGGTGACGTCGGCGGTGTAGCGGAACTTGCTGCCCATCATCAGGCGGCGGCCACGCCTGGCGGCGGCGTCGAGCATGCGCCGCGCGCCGGCGACGGTCGGCGCCAGCGGCTTCTCACAGAGCACGTGCAGGCCGTGCTGCAGCAACTGCACGGCCAGCGTCTCGTGGTCGCGCGGCGGCGTCAGCACGATCGCGGCGGCCGCTCGGTCCGGGGCGTCGAGCGCCTGGTCGAGTGTGGCGAACGCGGGCACCCCGGTGCCGGCAGCGAGGGCACGGCGCGCCGGCTCGGCGACGTCGACGAGCCCGCACAGCCGCAGCGTCGGCGTGCGCGCCAGCGCCTGCACGTACGCATGGGCGATGCCGCCGCAGCCGATCAGCAGCACGGGCAGCGGTTCAGCCACGGCCGAGGTCCTGCAGCGCGGTGCGGATGCCGGCGACGACGCGGTCGACGTGGCGGGGCTCGTAGCGTTCGTTGAGCGGCAGCACGACGACCTCGTCGAGCGCGCGCACGGCGCCCGGATAGTCCCGGCGCTCGAACAGCGGGCGCTTGCCGTCGCCGCGCGCGCTCCGCTGCAGCGGCAGGCTCGTCACCGGGGAACGTTGCCAGTCCTGGAACAGCGCGCACTCGAACGCGGGCTTCTGGATGTAGCGCGGCACGCAGTTGATGCCGGCCTGCTGCATGCGTTTGCCGAGCGCCACGGCACCACCCGGCACCTGCGCCGGGTCGACGAAGAAGGCGAACTTCCAGTACGAATGCGTGCCGTGCGGCGGATCCTGCGGCAGGTGCAGCGCCGGCTGGTCGGCGAGACCATGGCGCAGCGCGGCGGCGACCTCGCGGCGGCGTTGCACGACGGCGTCGAGCTTCGGCAGCTGCGCCCTGCCGACCGCGCCCTGCAGCTCGGTCAGCCGGTAGTTCAGCGCCGGGAAGTAGTGGTCGGGCTTCTGGTCGCCGTAGCCCCAGGCCTTGTTGACGGCCAGGAACACACGCCGCGCCAGGGCGTCGTCGTCGGTGGCGACGAGGCCGCCTTCGCCGGTGGTGATGTGTTTGCCCTGCTGCAGCGAGAACGCGGCGAGCTGGCCGAAGCCGCCGATCTTCTTGCCGCGGTGGGTGGCGCCGAAGGCCTGGGCGGCGTCCTCGATCACCGGGATGCCGCGGCGGCCGGCGAGCGCCAGGATCGCGTCGAGCTCGGCCGGCAGGCCGAACAGGTGGGTGACGATGATGGCCCGCGTGCGGTCGGTGAGCTGGGCCTGGATGCTGTCGGCGGTGACGTTCAGCGTGCGCGGGTCGACGTCGGCGAACACTGGCACGGCGCCTTCGTAGAGGATCGGCGTCAGCGCCCCCATGTCGGTGATGGGGGTGGTGATCACCTCGTCGCCAGCGGTGAGCTGCAGCGCCTGGATCGCGCAGTGCACGGCCGCCGAACCGCTGGCGCAGGCGATGACGTGCTTCTTGCCGAGCCAGGTGGCGAAGTCGCGTTCGAAGCCGGCGACGAAGGTGCCGCGCGTCGAGTTGAGTGTGCCGCTGCGGATCGCCGCGGCGACGAGCTGCACTTCGTCTTCGCCGAGCGTGCGCCCCGAGGCGTCCCCGTCGCTGGGCAGGCGGTCGTCGGTGGGCGCGACGGCGGCCGCCGGCAGCCGTTGCAGTACCGCTTCGACCAGCTTGGCGGCGGCGCCGGCCGCCGCGGCGCCGCCGCCGGCCAGGTCGCCGATCTCGATCAGGTGCTCAGCCGGCACGCCGGCGCGACGCAGCCGTTCGGCCGCGGCGGCGTGCTCGACGCCACACAGGGCCACGGCGTGGTCGAGCAGGTGGTGCTGGGGATCGTTGCCGGGCCGGCGACACGGGCGCACGGCGAGTTGGCCGTTGGCCGCGGCGGCGATGGCCAGGGCGAGCGCGAACGGGCCGTCGCCGCAGCAGATGGTGGCGTCGATGCCGTGCAGTTCGCGCGCGGCGAAGCTCGCTGCCGCGGCTGCGACCGCCGCCTTCGTGGTGCCCGGGGCCGGACCTTCGTGGCGGGCGGCGCCGATCAGCCCGGCCCGGCGCGCGGCGTCGAGCCCCGGCGCGTCGCCGAACCAGGCGACGCGGGTCTGGTGGCCCGCCGCCGCGAAGGCATCGAGCAGCAGGATGGCGACCTGGACCTCGTATTGGCGCTCGAGCCCGAACAGGATGTTGGCCAAGGGGGTATCAGCCGGGGCCCGGACGCTGGTTGAGGCGCACTGCGACGACGCTGAGCAGGTCGTTGACCGACTTCTCGATGCGGTTCACGTTGGCGACGTTGTCGAGCACGATCGCCTTCTTGGCCGTCGCCGGATGGAAGATCAGACGGCCGCTGCGCAGCAGCATGTACTCGACGACGTCGTAGATCTCCTTGTTCATCTCCAGGCCTTCGGTCGACCAGCGCTGGATGTCGCCGAGGTAGCCGTGGTGGTGCAGGATCTCGCGCGCATTGACCTCGTAGTAGTTGAAGCGGCTGTTGACGAACACGATCAGCAGCAGCGTGCCGAGGCCGGCGGCGAGGAAGCCGTAGAACGAGGTGTTGGCCTGGATGTCGATGCTGCCGAACAGCCGGCCGAGGTAACCGGTGAGGTCGGCCTTCTGGTCGATGACCATCACCAGCAGCACGATGGCGATGACGCTGACGACGATCGTGATCGACTTGATGCGCGAGAAGTCGAACGAGAACACCAGCAGGTTGAGCAGCAGCACCAGCATGAAGGTGTTGCCGAGCACGGTCGGACTGACCCAGCCGAGCCACGACAGCAGGAAGAAGATCGTCGCGGCGATGAAGGTCGGGTAGAGGAACACGACCTTCGGCCAGGGCCGGATCAGCACGCTCTCGGGGGCGTTGTCGATGACGGCGGGCGGCGGGGGCGTGGGCGGGGTGGGCTGGGTCATGGCGGGTGGGGTTCTGGGGCTCCGGACGGTGGACCGGCCGGCGCGCTCGCTACGGCAGCCGGGGCGGAGGATTGTGAGCGGCGCCGGCGACCGGCGCCAGCTCAGGCGCCGGTTCAGGCGTAGGCCGCGACCGGCGGGCAGGCGCAGACCAGGTTGCGATCGCCGTGCACGTCGTTGATGCGCGCGATCGGCGGCCAGAACTTGTGTTCCTTCGTCCAGGCCGCCGGGAACGCGGCGCGCTCGCGCGAGTAGGGGTGCTTCCACTCGGCGGCGGTCACCGCTGCGGCGGTGTGCGGCGCGTTCTTGAGCAGGTTGTCGACCTTGTCGGCCTTGCCCTGCTCGATCTCGCGGATCTCGTCGCGGATCGCGATCAGCGCGTCGCAGTAGCGGTCGAGCTCTGCCTTCGACTCGCTCTCGGTGGGCTCGATCATCATCGTGCCGGCGACCGGGAAGCTGATGGTCGGGGCGTGGAAACCGTAGTCCATCAGCCGCTTGGCGATGTCGCCGACCTCGACGCCGCTCGCCGCCTTGAGCTGGCGCACGTCGACGATGCACTCGTGCGCGACCATGCCGTTCTGGCCGGTGTAGAGCACCGGGAAGTGCCCGGTCAGGCGCTTGGCGACGTAGTTGGCGTTGGCGATCGCGACCTGCGTCGCGCGGCGCAGGCCTTCGGGGCCCATCATGGCGATGTAGGCGTAGCTGATCGGCAGGATCGAGGCGCTGCCCCACGGGGCGGCGCTGATCGGGCCGATGGCCTGCTGGCCGCCGGTCTTGACCACCGGGTGGCCGGGCAAGAAGGGCGCCAGGTGCGACGCGCAACAGATCGGACCGACGCCGGGCCCGCCACCACCGTGCGGGATGCAGAAGGTCTTGTGCAGGTTGAGGTGGCAGACGTCGGCGCCGAGGTCGCCCGGCCGCAGCAGGCCGACCTGCGCGTTCATGTTGGCACCATCCATGTAGACCTGGCCGCCGTGCGCGTGCACGAGCTTGCAGATCTTGCGGATGCCCTCTTCGAAGACCCCGTGCGTCGACGGGTAGGTCACCATCAGGGCGGCGAGGTGGTCCTTGTGTTCGACGGCGCGCCGCTCGAGGTCGCCGAGGTCGATGTTGCCGTTCTCGTCGCAGGCGACGACGACGACCTTCATGCCGGCCATCGCCGCACTGGCCGGATTGGTGCCGTGCGCGCTCGACGGGATCAGGCAGACGTTGCGCTGCTCCTGGCCGTTCTTGCGGTGGTAGGCGCGGATCACCAGCAGGCCCGCGTACTCACCCTGCGAACCGGCGTTGGGCTGCAGCGAACAGCCGGCGAAGCCGGTGATGTCGCACAGCCAGGCCGACAGCCGCTCGAACATGCGGGCGTAGCCCTTGGCCTGGTCGGCCGGCACGAACGGGTGCAGGCCGCCGAAGCCGGCCAGCGACACCGGGTACATCTCGGTGGTGGCGTTGAGCTTCATCGTGCACGAGCCGAGCGGGATCATCGACGTCGTCAGCGACAGGTCCTTCGCCTGCAGCCGGTGGATGTAGCGCAGCAGCTCGTGCTCGCTGTGGAAGCGGTGGAACGTCGGGTGGGTCAGGAAGCCGCTGCTGCGCGACAGCCCGTCGAGCGCCGGCGGCGCCTGGTCGGTGCGCAGCTGCAGCGGGCTGCCGCCGAACGCGGTGACGAGGTCGTGCAGGTCGCGCTGCTCGACGGTCTCGTCCAGCGAGATGCCGAGGCTGCCATCGCCGAAATCGCGCAGGTTGATGCCCTTGTGCAGCGCCGCGGCCAGTGTCTTCGCGGCGCCGTCCTTCGGCCACACCCGCACGGTGTCGAAGCGGGCGCCGTCCTGCACGCGGTGGCCGAGCTGCTTGAGACCGTGGGCGAGGCACTCGGCCTGGCTGTGGATGCGCGTGGCGATCGCGCGCAGGCCGTCGGGGCCGTGGTAGACGGCATACATGCTGGCCATGACCGCCAGCAGCACCTGTGCGGTGCAGATGTTGGAGGTGGCCTTCTCGCGGCGGATGTGCTGCTCGCGCGTGCCGAGCGACAACCGCATGGCCGGCTTGCCGGTGGCGTCGATGGAGACGCCGACGATGCGGCCCGGCAGTTGGCGCTGGAACTCCTTCTTGGCGGCCATGAAGGCCGCGTGCGGGCCGCCATAACCGAGCGGCACGCCGAAGCGCTGGGCGGAGCCGACGACGACGTCGGCGCCCATCTCGCCCGGCGGCTTGAGGATCGTCAGCGCCAGCAGGTCGGCGGCGACCACGGCGAGCGCCCCGGCGGCGTGGGCGCGTTCGATCACCGGCGTCTGGTCCTCGACGCGGCCGTCGGTGCCCGGGTACTGCAGCAGCACCCCGAAGTGGCGGCCCGAGAACGTCGCCGCGCGCGGGTCGCCGACCTCGACCTCGAAGCCGAGCGGCTCGGCGCGCTGCTGCACCACGGCGATCGTCTGCGGGTGGCAGTTGCGATCGACGAAGAACGTGTTGGCGCTGTCCTTGCCGTGCAGGCGGTGCAGCATCGTCATCGCTTCGGCGGCGGCGGTCGCCTCGTCGAGCAAGGAGCTGTTGGCGACCTGCAGGCCGGTCAGGTCCAGCACCAGGGTCTGGTAGTTCAGCAGGGCCTCCATGCGGCCTTGCGAGATCTCCGCCTGGTAGGGGGTGTACTGCGTGTACCAACCCGGGTTCTCGAGGATGTTGCGCTGGATCACCGCCGGCGTCAGGGTGCCGTGGTAGCCCATGCCGAGGTAGCTGCGCAGCACCTTGTTCTCGGCCGCCAGCGCCGTCAGCTCGGCGAGCACGTCGCGTTCGCTGGTCGGCCCCGGCACGCCGAGGTCGCCGGGCCAGCGCAAGCTGGCCGGGATCGCCTTGCCGGTGAGTTCGTCGAGGGAGCTGCAGCCGAGGGTCTGCAGCATGCGGTCGAGGTCGCGGTCGCGCGGACCGAGGTGGCGGGAAGCGAACGAATCGTGGCGGGGGAACGCGTCGTGCTGGCTGGCCATTGCGGGGGGGCGCCTGGGCCGAAGGGCCGGAAGGCGGGCAACGAGGTATAGGGACTCGGGTGGCCGGGTTGAAGAGGGCCGGATGGCCCCCGCCGGCCGGGTAGGGGGAAGGCGCCAACAGTCGGGCGCCGCGGGCGCCGATAGGCAGGGGAACCCGCTCCGGGGAGGAGGTCGAGCGTGCTGCAACCAGGTCCCGCTGCCGTGCTGCGAAGGGTGATGCCCGATCGCCGGCTCGGGCTCTCTGCGGTGCTGCCGGCTGGCCCCTTCGACGCGGCGCCGATGCTCGCCGTCTGCGGCTGGTTGCTGGCGGCCGGGCTCGGCTGGGCGTGGTGGCGGGCCCGCCGGCAGGCTCGGGCGCAGGCGGAGCTGGCGGCGGCGACCAACATCGCGGCGGCACGCGAACGGGCGCAGCTGACCGCCGAACAGGAGCTGCTGCGCGCGAGCGAGAGCCGGGCCAACGGCCTGTTCGAACTCGGCCTGGTGGCGCTGGCGGACATGGACGCCGACTCCAACCTGCTGCGCTGCAACGAGGAGTTCGCGGTAGGGCTCGGCCGCAGCGCCGAGACGCTGGCCGGCCGCCTGCTCCTGGACCAGGTGGTGCCGGAGGAACGTGCCACCGTCGCCGCGGCGATCGAGGCGGTGGCGGCCGGGGCCCGCGAGCGGCACCAGGACCTCGTGCGCATGCGCCGCAGCGACGGCAGCACGATCACCGTCAACCTCGGCCTGCGCCGGGTCGGCTGCGGCGACGACGGCGCGGCGCACCTGGTGGTCGCCTACGTCGACATGACCGAGATCATGGTGCTGATCGACCGCCTGCAGGAGGCGAAGGAAGAAGCCGACGCGGCGCTGGCGGCGAAGACCGACTTCCTCGCCAACGTCAGCCACGAGGTGCGCACGCCGATGACGGCGATGCTCGGCTACGCCGACCTCGCCGAACAGGAAGAGCGGGAGCCGGCGGCGGTGACGCGCGCGTTCGAGGCGATCCGTCGGCATGGCCGGCACTTGCTGGCGATGCTCGACGACGTCATCGACCTGTCGCAGCTCGAGGCCGGCCGCTGTGTGATCCAGGCGCGGCGCTTCGTGCTGACCGAGCTGCTCGACGACGTGTTGGCGCAGGCCCGCGTCGGCGCCACCCAGAAGGGGCTCGCGCTGGAGCTGGCGTCCGTCGGCCGCGTGCCGGTGTACGTGCATGGCGACCCGATGCGGTTGCGGCAGATCCTGCAGAGCCTCGTCGCCAACGCCATCAAGTTCACCGCGGCCGGCACCGTGCGGTTGGTGGCCGAGCTGCGTGGCGCCGATCAGCCCGTGTTGTGCCTGCACGTACAGGACACCGGCGTCGGCATGTCGGAGGCGCAGTGCCGGGCCCTGTTCCGCCCGTTCGCCCAGGTCGACAGCAGCTCGACGCGGCGCCACGGTGGCCTCGGCATCGGCCTCGCCATCGCCAAGGGGGTG
>JAEUHT010000219.1 GCA_016793265.1 Planctomycetota bacterium | reverse complement strand
AACTCAGCGGCATCGTCGCCGCCGGCGACCGCCCCGATGCACGCCTGCAGCTCGAACTCGACCAGGCCGGGCCCGACGGCGCCACCGTCGACGACCTCGCGCGCGCGGCCGGCACCACCGAGGCCACCGTGCTCGAGTGCCTCGCCGCGATGCCCGAGGCGTCGCTGCACTCCCGCGCCATGCGCGCCTTCGCCGGCCGTTTCGTCGCCGCCGGGGAACAGGAGCTGTTGGCCTCGGTCGAGCGCATGCTCAAGAACCGTCCGGCGGCGGCGTCGATCAAGCGCGCCGCGGTGCGGGCGACCCGCACGCTGCCGCTGCCGCTGATCGACTTCGTCTTCGACCGTTGGCACGCAGCCGGTCGCACGCAGAACGGCCGCCAGGGCCAGGTCTTGTTCCTCGACCGGCTGCGCCCGCTGCCGCCCGACCAGCAACGCCACTTCGACGCCGTCGTGCGCACCTGCGATCAAGGCGGGTTCCGGCCGCCGGAGCTAGCCGAACTCGAGGCCGCCGTCGGCCTGCGCGGCGACGCGCTGCTGTCGCTGCTCGACCGCGCCCAGGACGAAGGCCGCATCGACAAGGTCGGCGACCACTTCTACGCCGCGGCGATCGTGCGCAAGGTCGCCCGGGCCATTCGCGACAACTGCCTGGCCCACGGCGAAGTGCTGGACATTCCGGCGCTGCGTGACCAGCTCGAGACCAGCCGCAAGTACCTGATCCCGCTGCTCGAGTACATCGACGCGCTCGGCCTCACCGTGCTGCGCGGCGGCGTGCGGCGCCTGCTGCCGTCGTCCGACCTCAACCGCGAACTGGCGGCTGAGGCGGGCGCCTGATTGGGGCCGGCGCCTGAGGCCGGCTGGCGCCGCGCGGAGCTGGCTCTTCCTGAGGCCGCAGCGGCGGCCAAGCTGCCGATAGCATGGACCGCCGCCTGTGCCCGGCACCGTGTGCGATTGCGTCATCAGGTCCAGGCGCGCGGTAGCCGATAGCGAGCTGTCCCCCGATCGCAACGGAGAAGCCATGACCGGCGAGAATCAGTACGAACAGGATCCTGATGCCCTGAACGAGGACGACTTCGTCATCGAGGACATGCGCGCGGAGGACCTGGACGAGTTGTTCCCGACGCCGGAAGAAGCGAAGGCCGCAGCCAAGACACCTGCTGCCAAGGCTGCCGGGGCGGCAACGCCGGCGGGCGATCCGGACGATGTGCTGTTCGAGGACCATACCAAAGGCCTGGATCCGTCGGAGACGTTCGCCGAGCGCACGCAGTTCAGCGAGGGCGCGAAGTCCCAGTGGGACGGCGACGGGCTCGACCTCGACGAGGTCGGTGTGCCCGAGGCAGGGGCCGAGCTCGCGGACGAGGCCGAAGTTGGTGCCACCGGCGCCATCGGCGCCGCCAAGGCCGAGTTCGAAGCCGAACTCGGCGCCATGCTGACCAACGAGGAGGAGTTCGGGCTCGACAGCGAGAGCGAACTCGAACTGCTCGAACCGAACGACCAGGTGCCCGAGGAGTTCGAGGTGTCGGGGCCGTTCGTACTCGACGACGGCGATGGCGAGTGGCAGAAGGACCTGGAGCCGGCCGCCGCGGCCGCCGACGACGAAGTCGCGCCGGAGCTGGAACTGCAGCCGCTCGAACCGCACCTGGTCGAGGTGGACGAGCCGGCGGAGGGAGAGCCGGCCTGGAGCGAGACCGAGACCGTCGCCGGGCACGCCGGCGCCGCCGAGGACTTCGCGCCAGCGCTGTCGGCGAGCACCGGCGACGACGACCACGAAGAGGGCTGGGAGCCGCTGCCGACCTCGAACGTCGACGAACTCGCCGAGGTGGACGAGGTCGGCGCGGCGCCGGAGCCCCAGGTGCTGCAGCCGCAGTTGGCGGCGGTGGCGCCGGAGCAGGTCGAGGGCCACGACATCTACGCCGAGGACGAGGCTGCTGCTGCCGCCGCCGTCGCGGTGGTGGCGCCGCCGCGGCGGGGCCGCTTGCTGCGCATGGTGTCGACGCTCGCCGCCCTGTTGCTGCTGTCGGCCGCAGTCGGGCTCGTCATCGCGCGGCCGGCCTGGTTCGGCCTGCGCATCGAACCCGAGCGCCTCGACACCGTGCAGATCACGCGGCCGAAGGTCGCGGTGGTCGCCAGCGTGCCGCCGGTGCCGAAGGAGACCGCCAGTCTGCTGGCGACCTCGACCACGCCACCGCCGAGCACGACGCCGCCCGCGGGCACCGGGCAACCGCCGACCGATCCGGTCCCGCCCGTGGTGCAGCCGGTGCAGCCGAAGCCGGCGGACCCGGTCGCCGTGGTCGAGCCGCCGACGGCAGGCACGCCCGAGGTCGCGCCGACGCCGACGATCGCTCCGGAGGTCGCGCCGACCCCGTCACCCACGGTCGTCACGGCGCCCACGGTCACCCCGACCGGCAGGGAATCGCCGTGGCCGGTCGCGGTCGCCAAGGTGGAACCCGCGCCGGCGCCGCGCAACGCCGAACGGCTGGTGCGCTTCGGCGACGACCTGCGCGTCGGAGCGCTCGGCAAGCCGACGCACCCGCAGGCGGTCGATGGCGTGCTGCCCGGCGCGCGCACCTTCGCCCAGTTGCACAACGGCAACTACTTCGTCGGCAGCGTCAAGTGTGCCGACCAGGAGTCGGTGACCCTGCGCATGGAGCACGGCGAGATCACCCTGCCGATGGCGCAGATCGAGAAGCTGACGGCGCTCGGCTCGCGCGACTACGACGAGCTGCAGAAGGCGACCTCGGGCTTCGTGCGGCTGACCAACAACAACCGGCTGGTCGGCGGCATCCTGACCCGCATCGCCGACGACCACATCGTGCTCGAGTTCCGCAGCAACCGCGTCATGCTGCCGCGCTCGGCCGTCGGCGAGGTCGTGCGCGACGAGAACGATGCCGGCGTGCGCCTCGACACGACGCGCGAAGAGGACGACTGGCTGCGCCAGATCGCCGAACGCCAGCTCGGCACCGGCCAGGCGGCGCCGGCGGCCGAGACGCCGCCGCAGAAGCAGTGAGGCCGGCCGGCGCGACCACGGTATCTTGCCGCGGTGAAGACCTGCCTCGAGTGCGGCAACAGTGACATGAAGGTCGTGCTCGTCGACGGCCTGCCGCTGCATGAGTGCCAGCTCTGCTGCGCGCGCTTCGGCGATCGCCGCGCCGTCGAGACGCTGAGCGACGGCGAGGAGTCGCGGCGCCGCGGCGGCGACGCCCCCGGCGGGCCGCTGGCCCGCACCCTGGACTACCTGCCGGGCCTGCGCGTGCGCAGCAGCGGCGGCGCCGATGCGCGGACCCGCACGCTGCCGTTCATCGAGATGGTGGGCACCGATGCCCGGGCGCTGGTGCAATTGGAGAACCTGGCCAAGTCGCTGCGCCTCGGTGCGCGCGGGCAACGCTGCCACTGGGTCATCGAGGTCGAGTTCCAGAGCAACCTCGGCTTCGTGCTGAAGCCCCGCCTCGGCGGGCCGCACCTCGGCGAACAGACGGTGCTCGACGTCGAACACGACCTCGACGTGCTGCGGCGGCAGGTGGAGCGCGACCAGCGCTTGTCGTGGTGGCGGCATGTCGAGCCCGGCCGCAGCGGGTAGGCTAAGCGCCGTCCCGCACCCGACCCCTCGATGCACCGGATCCTGTCGTTGCTCACGTTCGCCGCGCTCGCGCTCTGCGCCGCGGCTCCTTGCCAGGACCTCGACGCGCGCCTCGATGCCGTCAAGGAGTTCAAGACCTACATGAAGAAGGCGCGCGAGGAGGCGCTGCAGGTCGAGGCGGTGATGACCCTCAAGGGCAACGAATGTGCGCCAGCGGCCGAGGAGCTGCTGAAGGTGCTGAAGATGCCGTCGGACGCGCTGCAGCAGGCGGCGCTCGCGGTGTTCGAGACCTACCACGACCCGGCGACCTTCCAGACCTGGATCGACGAGCTGCCGAAGCTCAAGGACAGCGAGCTGCAGGCGCTGCTGATCAAGGTGCTCGGCAAGGCGAAGCTGAAGGCCGCGGTGCCGATGATCGAACTGGTCGGCGGCGACGCCAAGGCCTCGGTCAACGTCAAGTACGAGACGGCGCGCGCGCTGCACTCGATCGGCGTCGGCGGCGACAAGGGTGTGCTCGGCGTGCTGGTCGGCGACAAGGAGCCGCAAGTACGCATGGCCGCGATCGACGCCATCAACGCGCTCAAGCTGAAGCAATATGCGGCGGCCATCGTGCCGCAGCTGAAGGACAGCGAGTGGCAGGTGCGCACGGCGGCGGTCGGCGCCGTCGGCACGCTGCGCCCGGCCGAGGCCGTGCAGCCGCTGATCGACCTGATGAAGGAATCGGGCCGCCTGCGCCTGGAGTGCGCCGACGCCCTGTTCCGCATCACGGGCATGGACCTCGGGGTCGATCCAGATCGCTGGCAGGAGCAGTGGAAGAACCTCACCGCGATCCAGGGCTGGCGCATCCCGACCGACGAGGAGCTCGCCAAGAAGGCCGAGAGCAGGAAGCGCTCCGACGCCTTCTACGGCAAGAAGGAGCAGACCAGCACGTTCGCCGGCATCAAGACGACGTCGACCAACGTGCTGTTCATCATCGACGTCTCCGGCTCGATGGAGGACCTCGTCGTCGAGGTCGAGAAGTTCCAGGGCTACCGCGACCGCAAGCGCTTCACGATCGTGCAGACCATGCTGATCGAGACACTCGATTCGCTCGGCACCGACACCAACTTCGACATCGTCGCCTTCGCCACCGACCTCAACCCGTGGAAGCGGCGCCTGGTGCCGGGCAACGTCGTCAATCGCGAGGCCGCCAAGTCGTGGGTCAAGAGCCTGCGGCCACTGGGCGGCTCGGAGTCGCAGCAGCTGGCCGCGGCCGGTCTCGGCGGCGCCGCCAACCTCGCCGCCGGCAAGACCAATACGCTGAAGGCGCTGCTCTACGTGTTCAACGTCGACCCCGACAAGCCGAGCAAGGCCTCGGCGACCGGCTTCGACAAGAACGCGATCAAGAGCCCGCTCGATACGGTCTACTTCCTCAGCGACGGCCGCCCGTCGGTGGGCAAGCTGATCGACACCAACGAGATCCTGAAGGAAGTGCGGCGCCACAACGAGCTCTACCGCGTCGTCATCCACGCCATCGCCATCGGCGAGTTCCAGAAGGAGTTCCTGCAGCAGCTGGCCGAGCAGAACGGCGGCGACTTCGTCGACCTCGGCCGCTGAGCGGCGGCGCGCGCGGCCCCGGGTGGAACGGCCGCGGCGGATCAGCCGATCGGGCCGCTGCCGCGCAGCGTGCCGCGCGGCCGTCCCCACATCACCAGACAGGTGGCGACGGCGCCGACCAGGCCGGCGAGGCCCAGGGCCGGCCCCAGCCCGTGGCGCGCCTGCAGGCGGAACAACAGCAGGTTGAGGCCCGCGTAGGCGAGCCGCGCCAGCAGCGACAGCGTCGACAGCACGGTGGTGCGCGCGGTCGCCCCGAGGCGGTGGTTGACGAACTCGTTGAGCAGCGACTGGTGCATGCCGAACGGCACCTGCTGCACGAAGAACATGCACACCCCGCACCAGGCCAGCAGCACGCTGCCTTGGCCGGCCGCCGCGGCCAGGCGTTCGGCGGCCATCAGCAGCAAGGAACCGGCGAGCACGAGCGGCATCAGCCAGAACAGCCAGAGTCTGCCGTGGCGTGCTACCAGGCGCGGCAACAGCGAGCTCAGCGGCGCCGCGCACAGGTTGAGCACCGTGAACAAGGTGCCGACCAGCAGCGGTTCGCCGAACCACGGCTCGAGCGCGGCGGCGGCGCTCAGGTAGGGCTGGTAGTTGTGGAACGGGAACCGCAGCAGCGCGAACAGCACGACCCAGTAGGCGCACAACCAGGCCACCGCGGGCTTGCGCAGTTCGCCGCCGACGTGGCGCAGCACGTGCCGCGCGCGCAGCGACGGGGCGCGCGGCGCGGCGATCGTGCGCAGGGCGATGCCGGCGGCGAGCAGCTCGAGCCCGCAGGTGACGGCGATGGTGAGGCCGTAGGCGGCGTGATGCGGGTCGCCGAGGTGGGCGAACAGGCCGCCGAGCGCGAAGCTGCAGCCGGTGCCGAGCATGCGCCGGGCGTTGACGCGCGCCTCCTCGGTGAGGTAGCGCGCTTCCTGACCGTGCGCGCGCAGCGACTCGTAGAGCATCACCGTCGGCGGCCCGGACAACACGGCGTGGCCACACCCCAACAGGGCTTCGCCGACCAGGAAACCGGACCGCGTCGGCCACAGCAAGAGCGTCGCGAACCCGGCGGCGAGCACACCGGGACCGAGCACGAGCATGCCCTTCTGCCCGAAGCGATCGGCGAGCATGCCGGTCGGCACCTCCGCCAGCAGCATGGCGAGGTAGTAGGTGCTCAGCACCTCGCCGTAGCCGGCGGCGTCGAGCCCGTGGCTCTGGAACCACAGGAACAGGAACGGCACGCACGCGAACGGGTAGGTCAGGAGGCCATAACCTCGCAGCAGGCGGAGCTGGCGTTCGAGCGTGGGCACCGCCGCCACGGTCGCCGTCGCCGCTGCGGCGCGCAACAGCAATCCGGCGCCGCGGCGCTGCTTGCATTCGCGCCCGCGCCGGGCATCCTCAGCCGCTCGAGATGGCCGTTCCGCCCGCCGATTTCCGCAGCGACACGATGACGCGGCCGACGCCGGCGATGCGCGCAGCGATGGCTGCAGCCGAGGTCGGCGACGACGTCTGGGGCGAGGATCCGACCGTGGTCAGGCTCGAAGCGACGGCGGCGGCGTTGCTCGGCAAGCCGGCGGCGCTGTTCCTGCCCTCTGGCACGATGGCCAACCAGGTCGCGATCCACGTACACTGCCGGGCCGGCGACGAGCTCATCTGCGAAGAGCGCAGCCACGTCTACTTCTACGAAGGTGGCGGCATCGCGCGGCTGTCGGGCACCCAGGTGCGGCCGCTGGTCGCCGCCGATGGCACGCCGACGCCCGAACAGGTGCACGCCGCGGTGCGCGCCGACGATCCGCATTTCCCGCGCTCGCGGCTGCTGGTGCTGGAGAACACACACAACATGGCCGGCGGCCGGGTGGCGACGCCGGCGCGCATGGCGGCGGCGGCCGCTGCTGCACACGGGCACGGCCTGCTGGTGCACGTCGACGGCGCCCGCCTGCTCAACGCCGCGGTGGCGCTCGGCCGGCCCGCCAGCGAGCTCGTCGCCGACGTCGACAGCACGACGCTCTGCCTCAGCAAGGGCCTCGGTGCGCCGGTCGGCTCGGTGCTCGCCGGCAGCGTCGCCTTCGTCGCCGAGGCCCGCCGGGCGCGCAAGGCGTTCGGCGGCGGCATGCGCCAGGCGGGTGTGCTCGCTGCCGCAGCGCTGCTGGCGCTACAGGACGGGCCCGCGCTGTTGGTCCAGGACCACCGGCGCGCCAAGGTGTTGGCCGCGGGGCTGCACGCCTTGCCGTGGGCGCGCGTCGACGTCGGCGCCACCGAGACCAACATCGTCATGCTCGACCTCGAACCGACGGCGTCACCCGATGCCCTGCTGCAGCACCTGCGAACGGCCGGCGTGCTCGCCGCCAAGGCAGGGCCGCGCCGGGTCCGCTTCGTGCTGCACCGCGACGTCGACGACGACGGCGTGACACGATGCCTCGCCGCCTGCCGCAGCTTCCGACCGAACTCCTCCTCGACCTCGTGAAAGGAACCAGACCGTGAGCATCTTCAAGGCCTACGACATCCGCGGCACCTACCCCGACCAGATCGACAAGCGCATCGCCTTCCGCATCGGCGCGGCGATGGTGCGCTTCCTTGGCGCCAAACGCCTCGTCGTCGGCCGCGACATGCGCACGATGGCGCCCGAGATCCAGGACGCCGTCATCGACGGCATGCTGAGCCAGGGCTGCGACGTCGTCGACATCGGCTTGGCCTCGACGCCCATGGTCTACTATGCGATCGGCAAGCTGCCCTGCGACGGTGGTCTCGCCGTCACCGCGTCGCACAATCCGAAGCAGTACATCGGCTTCAAGCTCTGCCGCGCCGAGGCTCGACCGATGTCGGGCGACACCGGCATCAAGGACATCGAGCGGCTCGTCGCCCAAGGCGACCCGAAGCCCGCGGATCGCCGCGGCAAACGCGACCGCGTCGACCTGAAGGCCGACTGGGTGCGGCACATCGCGTCCTTCGCCAAGGGCATCACGCCGATGAAGATCTGCGTCGACTATGCCAACGGCATGGGCGCCAACGAGTCGCCCGAGATCTTCCGCGCCATCGAGGGCCTCGAAGTGGTGCCGCTCTACGAACAGCTCGACGGCACCTTCCCGAACCACGAAGCCAACCCGCTCAAGGAGTCGAACCTCGACGATCTGCGCCACCTGGTCAAGAAGCACAAGGCGCCGCTCGGGCTCGCCTTCGACGGCGACGCCGATCGCTGCGCGTTCGTCGACGAAGACGGCCGCACGGTGCACGCCGACCTGGTCACGGTGATCCTCGCGCGCGGCATGCTGCAGCGGCATCCAGGCAAGGGCATCATCTACGACCTGCGGTCGTCGAAGGTGGTCAAGGAGGAGATCGTCAAGCTCGGCGGGCGACCGGTGCGCGAACGCGTCGGCCACTCGTTCATGAAGGAGACGATGCGCAAGCAGGACTGCATCGGCGGCGGCGAGCTGTCGGGCCACTTCTACTTCGCCGAGAACTTCTACACCGACTGCGGGGTGCTGGCGGCGATCCTGGTGATGAACCAGCTCAGCCAGGAGAAGAAGACGCTCAAACAGGCTGCCGACGCGCTGCGCAAGTACCACGGCACCGGTGAGATCAACTTCAAGGTCGAGGACAAGCAGGGCCTGATGCAGCAGATCGGCAAGCGCTACGCCGATGCCACGATCGATTGGCTCGACGGCATCACCGTGACCTACCCGACGTGGTGGGTGAACGTGCGGCCGAGCAACACCGAGCCGTTCCTGCGGCTGTGCCTGGAGGCCGATACGAAGCAGCTCATGGAGCAGAAGCGCGACGAGCTGTTCGCGATGCTCGGCCACCCGGCCGACCACTAGCCGCACCATGTTCGCCCGCCCGACCGGTTGCGTGACGTTGCTGAGCGACTTTGGCCTCAGCGACCCCTACGTCGGCCTGCTCAAGGGCGCCTTGCTGCGGGCGAGCCCGAAGGTGCAGGTGATCGACCTCTGCCACGGCGTGCCGCCGCATCAGGTCGCGGCCGGCGCCTTCGTGTGGGGCGCCGCCGTCGCCCGCTTCCCCGCCGGCACCGTGCACGTCGGCGTCGTCGATCCCGGGGTCGGCACCACGCGGCGCCTGCTCGCCGTCGCGGCAGAGCAGTGCTACTGGATCGGCCCCGACAACGGCCTCGTCAGTCGGGTGCTGCAGACCGCCGGCGAAGCCGAGGTGCGCGCCATCGACGTCGAGCACCTCGGGCTCTCTGCGGAGTCGCGCACGTTCCACGGCCGCGACCTGATGGCGCCGGTGGCAGCCTGGCTGGCGAGCGGTCGGTATGGCTTCACCGCGCTCGGTCCGCGCATCAGCGATCCGGCGCTGCTGGCGCCGTCGGCAGCGACGCCGCACGTGCTCTGGGTCGACCACTACGGCAACCTCGTGAGCAACGTGCCGGCCGCGGCGCTCGACGGCGTGCGTGGGGTGGTGGTGGGGGCGCAACAGGTGCCGCTGGTCGGCACCTACCAGGACGTCGCCGCCGGGGCCCTGCTGGCCTACGTCGGCTCGTTCGGCCTGCTCGAGATCGCCCAGAACCAGGGCAGTGCGGCCGCCACCCTGGGCGCCGGAACGGGCGCGACGATCCGGCTGCTCCGGCCGTAGACTGTCGGCTCCGCATGAGCGACCTTCCTTCCGTTCCCCGCATCGTGCGGCTCGTCGGTGTGCCGATGGACCTCGGCGCCGGCCGCCGCGGTGTCGACATGGGCCCGTCGGCGATCCGCATCGCCGGCGTCACCCAAGGGCTGCGCCAGCTCGGATTCCAGGTCGAGGACGACGGCGATGTCGGTGTGCCGGCTCCGGAGACGCGCGACCCTGGCCGGCCGAGCGCGCGCTACCTAGAGCCGATCTACCACGTCTGCAACCGTCTGCGGCTGCGGGTGCGCCGTTCGCTCGAACTCGGTGAGGTGCCGATCGTGCTCGGTGGCGACCATAGCATCGCCATCGGCACCGTCGCCGGCGTCGCCGAGCACTTCCGCAACCGCGGCCAGAAGATCGGCCTGATCTGGGTCGATGCCCACGGTGACATGAACACGCCGGACATCTCGCCGACCGGCAACATCCACGGCATGCCGCTCGCCACGAACATCGGCATGGGCCATCCGCTGCTGGTCGAGATGGGTGGCTTCAAGCCGAAGGTCGAACCGCGCAACGTCTGCCTGATCGGCATCCGCGACATCGACGAGATCGAACGCAAGGTGATCCGTGAGTCCGGTGTGCACGCCTACACGATGCGCGACGTCGACGAGCGGGGCATGCGGGCGATCATGCAGGAGGCGATCGGCTTCGCCAACGACGGCACCGCCGGCTTCCACGTGTCGTTCGACCTCGACGGCATGGACCCACGCGACGTGCCTGGCACCGGCACGCCCGTCAAGGGCGGCATCAGTTGGCGCGAAGCGAACCTGCTGATGGAGATGGTCAGCGACACCGGCCGCATGACCAGCCTCGAAGTCACCGAGCTGAACCCGATCCTCGACGTCAAGAACCAGTCCGGCGAGGTCGCCGTCGACGTCATCCTGAGCGCGTTCGGCAAGCGCATCCTCTGACCGGGCTGCATGCGCGTTGTCGCCGTCGACGCGTTGTGGCGTCCCGGGAACGCGGATCTTCACCGCCCTTGGCGGTGCCCTCGACGCCGCAGCGGAGCCAGTTGGCTGATTCCGCGTTGTCGCCGTCGACGCGTTGCGGCGTCCCGGGAGCGCTGATCTTCACCGCCCTTGGCGGTGAAGATCAGAAGTCGAAGCCGAACGAGACCTCGGCGAACAGGCCCTGGTTCAGGCTGCCCTCGGCAGGGTCGAAGTTGTTGCGGCCGGTGGTCAGGTAGTAGTCGCCGCTGACGACGAGGCCACCGCGCAGCAGCAGCGAGGTGCTCTCGTTGAAGCGCGTCATCCAGCCGAAGTAGGTCGAGATCTCCTGCACGTGCACGTCGCCCTGTTGGTTGCCGGTCGCGGCGGAGGTGCGCACGTGGTACTCGCCGCCATCGACGTCGACACCGAACAGGATGCCGGTGTTCGAGGTCGGCCAGAACGAGAACTCGAGGTGCTCGGGCAGCAGCAGGTCGAATCGGAAGCCCTCGGTGATCTCCCAGCTGAAGCCGAGCATCGGCAGCCACGGCGCGTCGTGGTAGACCTGGTTGTAGCGGGCGCCGAACTTGAAGAAGAACTCCGGCATCGTGCGCCACGTGAACAGCGCCTGCCCGGGGAAGTCGAAGTCCTTGTGCTTGAGGCCGGCGTCGAGGTCCGACCACACGCCGGGCTGCACGTAGGCTTCGAACAACCAGTTGTCGTCGAGGAAGACGCCGGCGCCGAAGGTGAGGCCAGCACCCGTCAGCGTCTTGTCGTCGAGGTGCACGCCGGATGGGTTGCCGCGGCTGCCGGCCGCGGTCGTGAACAGGTAGCGCCGCGTGTCGCCGTAGCCGCCGAGCAGCAGGTAGCCTTCGGTCGACACCAGCACGGGCAGCTTGATGTCGGCGCCGTAGTTGTAGAGATCGAATTCGCCGGGCTCGTTGCGCAGGTCCAGGTCCGGCGCGGCGCCGATGCGGAACTCGACCTGCGGGTCGTAGCGCTGCATACGATCGACGAACTCACCGTGGTTGCGCCGGTACTCGGCCCACATCGAGTAGTCCTGGGGCTCCTGCGTGCCCACGATCGTGCGATCGAACAGGCTCGCCGGGGAGGCCGCGTAGCCCGCGGGGACCTTGGCCGGACGTTCGCCGGTGATCGGGTCGACGGCGGGGGACGGGGAGACCGGTGCCTGCGCGGCTACGGAAGCGGCCGCGAGGCACGCGGCGAGAACGACACGTGCGGGAGGATTGCGCATACGCCCTGGACTGACCGGTGGACAGAACGAGTTTGACCGGCCCGGATCGTCACCGACGAGGCACGGGAATCAAGGGCAAAGGAAGGCGCCGCCGGGGCCCGCCGCGGCCCGCATCAGCGTTGGAAGATGGGCAGGTACTGGCGCGGCATCTGCAGCAGGATGCAGGCGATCGCGGTCGCCATCTCATCGCCTGGGCCCGTCGTATTGCTCCACCGGCCGTCCGGAGCCTGCGCCGTCAACAGGTCCCGGGCCAGCCGTTCGTAGAACGCCCGCAGGCGGCGGCCGCCGTGCTGGTAGAAGGCCTGGGCCGCGTAGTAGTTGCCGTACCAGTAGTAGTAGTGCTCGCCGTCGCGCCGGTGCACCCGGGCATACTCCGCGTCCAGGAAGTCGAGCACCGGGTCGCTGAGTTCCGCCTCGTGGATGCCCGCGCTCGACAGGGCGGTCAGGGCGGCGGCGTTGATGGCGTACTCGCGTGGCTTGTCGAAGGCGCCGCGGCCGTAGATCTTGTAATAGAAGAGCCCGCGGTCGGGGCCTTGCCTGACGCGGCTCTTCTGCACGTAGGCGATGGCGCGGTCGATGGTGGCGGCAGGCACGCGGATGCCGATGTTGCGCGCCGCCCGCAGCGCCTGCACCTGGCAGACGGTGACCGAGAGGTCGATCTCCCGATCGAAGGCGTTGTAGCGCCAGCCGCCGTACTCGTTCTGGCTGTCGACGATGAGGTCGACGGCGCGCTCGAGGGCGACCTTCGTCGCCGGCGTGGCGCCCATGCCGTAGAGCTCGGCCAGGAACAGCGTCGCGAACGCGTGGCTGTACATGCGCGTGCCGCTGTCGGTGACGAGGCCGGACTCGTTGGCGCAACGCAGCATGTACTGCTCGATCGTATGCACCTGGCGGGCGTAGGGGCCGCGGTCGGGCAGGTGGCCGCCGGCGAGGAAGGCCATGCCGCACAAGGCGGTGACGCCGAGGTGGCCGTGGCCGGTGCGCTGCTGCTGCGCGACGGTCTGCGCCTGTTCGAGCAGCACGTAGTCGTCCTGCATCTTGTGCCCGACGTGGCCGACCCAACAGCCGGCGTCGGTCTGCCGGGCCGCCAGCCAGCGCAGGCCCCGATCCGCGGCCTTGCAGCAGGCCGAGGCCAGCTCGGGATCGACCCAGGCGGCGTCGCTGGCGGTCGCGACGGCTTCACTCGCAGTCGGCGGCGGCGCGACCGGTGGCGCCTGCGGCAGGAACGTCAGCAGCACGGCGAGCGGGAACATGGGCGTGAGCCGCGGCTGAGCCGGGTGGGGGGCATTGTCGGGCGCCGTCGCCGGTGCGCCAGGGCCCCGAGGCGGCCGCGGCGTCGCGAATGCGTCCCATCACGAAGGGCGGGCGCCGGCGCTGCAGCCGATTACCACTGGTCGGCGAACCACAGCCCCTTGGCGGCCTCGGCCTCGGGCTGGCTCGGATTGCACTCGACGCCGACGAAACCGCGGTAGCCGAGCGCGTGCAGCTCGCGCAGCACGCGCGGGTAGTGGATCTCGCCGGTGCCCGGTTCGGTGCGGCCGGGATGGTCGGCGACCTGCACGTAACCGAGCTGGTCGAAGCCGTCGTGCAGGTGGCCGCAGAGATCCCCTTCGCTGATGTGGCAGTGGTAGAGGTCCCAGTTGATCTTGACCATCGGCGAGGCGACGGCGCGGCAGATGCGAACGGCGGCCTCGCTGCCGTAGAGGCAGTGCCCCTTGTGGTCGACGCGCACGTTCATCGGCTCGAGGATCAGCATCACGTTCTCGCGTTCGGCGATCGGGGCCGCCAGCGCGAGCCCGGCGATGATCTGCTCGTGCATTGCGGCCTGCGTCATGCCCTTGACGTCGTTGCCGCCGACCACGGTCATCAGCTTGCAGTCGAGCTGCTTCGCCGCCGCACAGCTGGCTTCGATCTCGGCGACGAAGCGGGCGTGGTTCTGCTGCTGGTTGAGGCCCGGTGAGAAGCCCCAAGCGGTGAACTGCGCGACCGCCATGCCGAGTTCCTTGGTCAGGGCGGCGATGGCGGCGAGGTCCTTGCCGCGCCAGGGCCAGAACTCGATCGCTGGAAAGCCGAGCTCGTGCGCCTTGCGGATGCGATCGAGCAGCGGCAGGTTGCCCCACCACATCTCGATGTTGGCGGCAAAGCGCGTCTTCGGCGTCGCCGCCGGGCGCGCCGGAGCACCCTGGCCTTGGCCCTGGCCCTGGCCGCGCCGATGCGGGAGCAGGTTGCTGGTCAGGGGGAACGCGGCGGGGGCCGCGGCGAGCAGTTGCCGGCGCGAGAGGGTCATGGGCGCCGGTATAGCGCGGCGGGCCGGCGGCGTCAGGTCAGCAGTTCGCGCAACACCCGGCCATAGACATCGGTCAGGCGCAGGTCGCGACCACCGAAGCGGTAGGTGAAGCGCTCGTGGTCGATGCCGAGCTGCCACAACAGCGTCGTGTGCAGGTCGTGCACCGAGACCGGATCGACGACGGCCTTGTAGCCGTATTCGTCGGTCTCGCCGAAGCTGGTGCCGGCCCGGAAGCCGCCGCCGGCGAGCCACATGGTGAAGCCGAACGGGTTGTGATCACGACCGAGGCTGCCTTGCGCGAACGGGGTGCGACCGAACTCGCCGCCGAACAAGACGATGGTCTCGTCGAGCAGGCCGCGGGCGGCGAGGTCCTGCAACAGGGCGGCGATCGGGCGATCGACCATGCGGCAGTTGTCGCGCAGGCCGGCGTCGATCTTGCCGTGCTGGTCCCAGCGGTCGTGGCCGGTGTCGGGGCAGGTCAGCTCGACGAAGCGCACGCCACGTTCGACGAGGCGGCGCGCCAGCAGGCACTGCCGCGCGTAGATGCGGGTCGGTTCGTAGTCGTCGTCGAGGCCGTAGAGCCGGCGCAGCCGCGGCGATTCCCCGTCGAGGTCGAGCAGCTCGGGCACCGCGGCCTGCATGCGGAAGGCGAGCTCATGGTTGTGGATGGCGGCGGCGAGCGCCGGATCGCCGCCGTCGCGCAGCAGCGTGTGGTCGTCGAGCGCCGCCGTCAGCGCCGCCTTGGCGCGCTGCGCCGCGGCCGCTTCGTGCGGCGTGATGTCGGCGATCGTGGCACCTCGCATGGCGAACACCGAACCCTGGCTGTGCGCGGGCAAGAAGCCGGAGTGGAAGTTGTCGACGCCGCCGGGCGGGATCAGGCCGCCGTTGAGCACGACGAACGCAGGCAGGTCGTGGGCCTCGCTGCCGAGGCCGTAGCCGACCCAGGCGCCGAGGCTGGCTCGCCCCTGCAGGCCGTGGCCGGTGTGCAGGAAGTAGTTGGCGTTGGTGTGCTCGCTGAAGTCGGCGACCATCGAACGCACCACGCAGAGGCGGTCGGCCTGCGTGGCGAGGTGCGGCAGCAGGTCGCTGATCCACTGGCCGCTGTCACCGCGCCGGTGGAACCTCGCGCGCGGGCCGAGCGTGTTGCCGTTGTCGTTGAACTGCGTCGGTTCCATCGGCAGCGCGAACGGCTTGCCATCGTCGGCGGCGAGGCGCGGCTTGTAGTCGAACAGGTCCTGGCAGCTCGGGCCGCCATCCATGTAGAGGAAGATCACGTTGCGCGCGCGCGGCGGGTGGTGGCGCACGAGGGCCGGGCCGCCGTCGGGGTCGCGTCGCGCCACGGCCAGGGGTCGCGGTGCAAGCTGCGCGAGCGGCAGCATGGCGAAGCCGTGCCAGAGGCGCTGCAACAGGTGGCGACGGGTCGGCGGCATGGTCAGCGGCGATAGGAGAACTCGGTGCTGTTGACGAGCGCGTGCGCCAGCGCCGCCCACGAGCGTGGGTCGGCGAAGCCCGCGCCGAGGTCGGTCGTGGCGACCGCCACGTCGCCCACGAAGGCGAGCGCCAGTCGCCGCTCGGTGGCGTCCGGCGGGCGGCCGAGCAGCAGCAGGTAACAGCGCGTCAAGCGGTCGTCGGCGGTGCCGGCCTCGTCGAGCACACGCTGGCCGAGCCGTTCGCACATCGTATGCACGAAGGTGTCGTTGGCGAGCGTCAGCGCCTGCGCGGGCACGTTGGAGACGCTGCGCGCGCCGACGGTCGCGAACGGCGTCGGCAGGTCGAACGCCTGCAGCATCGGCGGCATGAAGTTGCGGCGCATGGCGAGGTAGATGCTGCGGCGGCCGTCGCCATCGGGCGGGCCCGAGGCACGCGGCCGGCCACGCGCCTCGATCTGGTCGCTGTGCGGCAGTTCGATCGACGGCCCGAAGCAGGTGGCGTCGAGGCGACCGCTGGCCGCCAGCAGGGCGTCGCGCACGGCCTCGGCCTCGAGGCGGCGCACGTTCTGCCGGTGCAGCAGCACGTTGTCGGCGTCGGCGACTTCGCCGGCGTCGCCGCGGCGGCTCTGCTGACGGTAGGTCGCCGAGGTCAGCAGCAGCCGCAGCGTGTGTTTGATCGACCAACCATGCGCCACACAATCGTGCGCGAGCCAGTCGAGCAGCTCCGGGTGGCTCGGTGGTTCGCCGAGCGCGCCGAGGTTGTCGACCGTGCGCACGAGGCCGCGGCCGAACAGGTGGTGCCACAGGCGGTTCACGAGCACGCGCGGCGGCAGCGGGTTGTCAGGGCGCAGCAGGCGGTCGGCGAGCTGCAGCCGGCCGCTGCCGGCCATGACCGGCAGCGGGGCATCGCCGTCGAGCGCGCGCAAGAAGCGCCGCGGCGCCGGCGCGGCCGGCCGGCGGTGGTCACCACGCACGAAGACGTGTTCGTCGACGCCGGTGCCGTCGCCGAGCGACGGGATCGTCGGCGACACCGGCAGCGCGGCCGTGGCCTTGGCCAGCGCCGTCAGGGCCGTGCGCACGTCGGGCGGCGGTTCGCTCCAACCGGGCGCCGGCAACGGCGCGTTGGCGGTGGTCGGTGGCGGCTCGGCGGCAGCCGACAGCACCACCAGCTGCACCGCGAGCCAGGCGGCGTCGGGATACGGGCGCGTCGCCTGATCGGCGTCGGCGAGGTCCTGGGCGCGCTGGTCGAGGCACTGCAGGAACGCCGGCCGGTCGCGCCACGGCGCGCAGTCGAACGTGAGCCAGTGCGCTTCGGCGCAGTGCACCTTCGCGTGCAGCGGCCCGTAGATCGGGTCGCGCACGAGGTGCAGACCGTCGACGACGACGTTGACGCGCGCGTGCTCACCGGCGACCCGCACGTGCAGGTAGCGCTGCGTCAGCGGGAAGGTGCGCGTCTGCAGCACGCCGTCGCGACCGCTGCCGGCGGCGGCGCTGAGCCAGAACGGCCCCGGCAGCGACAGGAGGCGGGGCGCCAGCGCCTCGGGATCCGGGCAGAACGGCGCGTGCCAGGGGCTGTCGCCGAAGCCATCGTTGGTCAGGATCCAATCGGCACGATCGCCGTCGGCGCTGGCGATGAGCTCGTCCTCGGCCCGCAACGGACCGACGCCGCTCGCCGGCGCCAGCGCCGCCGGGTCGTCGCGCAAAGGCGCCCACTCGGCGGCCGGCGCCGCCGCCAGCCACGCCGTCGCGACGGCCCGCTGCGCCGCCAGCGCCGCGCGATAACCGTCGCCGGCGGGGTCGACCGCCTGCAGCGGCGCCTGCACGTAGCGCGAGCTGCGCACGAAGCCATACAGCGCGTAGTAGTCGTCGGCGCGGATGGCGTCGAACTTGTGGTCGTGGCAGCGCGCGCAGGCGATGGTCAGGCCGAGCAGCGCCTTGCCGAGCACGTCGATCTGGTTGTCGATGCGATCGGCTTCGTGCTTCTTGGCATCGACCGGCGAGTGGGTCTGTTCGACGAACCACCAGGCTGCGGTCGCCTGCACGCTCTCGTCGTCGCCGTCGGCGCCGCGCCGCGGCGTCGGCAGCAGGTCGCCGGCGATGTGCTCGCGCACGAACTGGTCGTACGGCACGTCGTGGTTCAGCGCGCGGATCACGTAGTCGCGATAGCGCCACGCGTTCGGCACCGGGAAGTCGTACTCGTGGCCGAGCGTCTCGGCGTAACGCACGAGGTCGAGCCAGTGCCGGGCCCAGCGTTCGCCGAACTGCGGCGACGCCAGCAGCGCGTCGAGCTCCCGTTCGTAGGCGGCGTCGCTCGGGTCGCTGGTGAAGCGCACCACCGCCTCGGGCGGCGGCGGCAGGCCGACGACGTCGAACCACAAGCGGCGCAGCAGGGTGCTCGGCGTGGCCGATGGCGAGCGCCGCAGGCCGGCCGCGGCGAGGCGCGCATCGACGAAGGCGTCGACCGGGTGCGTGGTGGCGGGGCCCGGCGGTTCGACCACCGCCAGCGGCGACCACGCCCAGTGCTCCCGGCGGGCGGCGAACGCCGCGTCGCTCAGCGGCGGCAGCGGCCGGGCCTGCGCCGCGAGCCCGGCGGCGAACAGGCCGACGGCGACGGCGGACACGCGGCGACGCGGGCGCGGTGGCATGGTGGAGTCGCCTTGTAGATGGTCGCCCGCGGACCGGCAACCCGGTAGCGTTCCGCTACGCGTCACCGCCCATGAAGAAGACCACCCGCTCCGCCTCGTCCCCGCCGCCGATCGACGTCGAACCCCGCCCGTTCATGCTGGCAGGGCGCACGGCCCTGGTCACCGGCAGCAGCAAGGGCCTCGGTCGCGCCATGGCCTATGCGCTCGCCGCGCACGGCGCCAAGGTCGCCATCAACTACGCCAACGGCAAGGAGGCCGCGGCGGCGACCTTCGCCGACTTCGAGGCGCGCGGTTACCACGGCGTGCTGGTGCGCGCCGACGTCACCAACGAGAAGCAGGTGACCAAGATGTGCAGCTTGGTCGAGAAGAAGCTCGGCCCGATCGACATCTGCGTCGTCAACGCCACGCCGGACCAGCCGCAGAAGCCGTTCGAGCTCTACGATTGGGCCTTCCACCAGCAGATGCTCGACTTCTTCGTCAAGTCGCCGTTCCTGCTGACCCGCGCCCTGCTCGGTGGCATGAAGCAGCGGCGCTTCGGCCGCATCATCAACATCGGCAGCGAGGTGTTCCGCCGCGGGGTGCCCAACTTCGCGCCGTACGTCGCCGCCAAGGGCGCGCAAGCCGGCTGGACGCGCAGCATGGCCAGCGAACTGGCGCCGTGGAACATCACCGTCAACATCGTCTCGCCGGGCTGGATCCCGGTCGAACGGCACCAGAACGACCCGCCGGCGCAGAAGAACGCCTACAAGGCGCTGATCCCGATGCGGCGCTGGGGCGTGCCCGGCGACGTCGGCGGCCTGGTCGCCTTCCTGGCCAGCGAAGCGGCGAGCTTCATCACCGGCCAGGACGTCGCCGTCAACGGCGGCATGACGGTCTGCTGAACGCGCAACGAACCCAGAGGAACCCGTGATGAAGCGCTGCTCGATCCTGTTGGCGCTCGTCGCCACCGCCTGCGGTGGTGGCGGCGCATCCCCCGGCGCGACGCCGGCCGAGAAGCAGACCGCGGCCCGGCCGCAGCTCGCCTTCGTGACCAACTGCGTCGCCGAGTTCTGGACGGTGGCGACCTTCGGTGTCGAAGCGGCGAAGCAGGAGTTCGACGTCGACGCCCTCGTGCGCATGCCGGCGAACGGCACCGCCGAGGAGCAGAAGCGCCTGCTGGAGGACCTGCTGGCGCGCGGGGTCCAAGGCATCGCCCTGTCGCCGAAGGACCCCGAGAACATGACCGCGCTGCTCGACCAGGTGGCCGCGCGCACCGTCCTGATCACGCACGACAGCGACGCACCGTCGTCGCAGCGCCTGTGCTACGTCGGCATGGACAACTACGACGCCGGCCGGCTGTGCGGCAAGCTCGTCGCCGAGGCGATCCCGGCCGGGGGCGCGGTGGTGCTGTTGGTCGGCACGCTCGACCAGGACAACGCGCGCCGCCGGCGGCAGGGCATCATCGACGAGCTGCTCGGGCGCACCCACGACCCCCAGCGCTTCGATGCGCAGACGGCGGCGCTGAAGGGCGACAAGTACGAGATCCGGGCCACGTTCACCGACGAGTTCAACCGCCAGAAGGGCAAGGCCGCGGCGCAGGACGCGCTGGCCCGCTGGGGGGACGTCGCCTGCATGGTCGGGCTGTTCGAATACGAACCGCCGCTGCTGCTCGAAGCAGTGCAGTCGGCCGGCCGGCTCGGCAAGGTCGCGCTGGTCGGCTTCGACGAGAACGAAGCCACGCTGCAGGGCATCCTCGACGGCCACGTACACGGCACGGTGGTGCAGAACCCGTACGAGTACGGCCGCCGTTCGCTGGAGCTGCTCGGCAAGCTGGTGCGCGAGCCGGACCCGGCGCAACGGCGGGCGCTGCTGCCGCCCGGCGGCTTCCTCGACATCCCGGCGCGGCAGATCCGGAAGGCCGACTGCCAGGCGTTCTGGGACGATCTGAAGGTCAAGACCGGCAAGGCCAAGAAGTAGCCCATGGCGGCTCCGCTGCTGGAGGCGCGCGGCATCAACAAGGCCTTTCCAGGCGTGCTGGCGCTGCGCGGCGTCGACTTCGTGTTGCAGCGTGGCGAGGTGGTGGCGTTGATCGGCGAGAACGGCGCCGGCAAGAGCACCCTGATGAAGGTGCTGGCTGGGGTGCACACACCGGATGCCGGCGAACTGCGTCTCGACGGCGTGGCGCTGCGGCTCAGCGGGCCGGCCGAGGCGCTGCGCCTCGGCATCGCCCTGATCCACCAGGAGCTGAGCCTGTGCGACAACCTGACCGTGGCCGGCGCCCTGTTCCTCGGCGCCGAGCTGCGACGCGGCCCGTTCCTGCGCGAGGCGGCGATGGCGGCGGCCGCGACCGCGGTGCTGCACAGGCTCGGCCTCGAGGTGTCGCCGCAGACGCTGGTGGGGGCGCTGAGCCCCGGCCAGAAGCAGCTGCTGGAGATCGCG
Source organism: Planctomycetota bacterium (assembly GCA_016793265.1). Classification (GTDB taxonomy): domain Bacteria; phylum Planctomycetota; class UBA1135; order UBA1135; family UBA2386; genus JAEUHT01. The sequence goes on along the minus strand of JAEUHT010000219.1, from coordinate 29,403 downwards.
CGCGCGCTGCGCGCCGAGGCGCGGGTGCTGATCATGGACGAGCCGACGTCGAGCCTGACCCAGGTCGAGGCCGAACGGCTGTTCGCGGTCGTGCACGAGCTCAAGGCGCGCGGCGTCGGCATCGTCTACATCACGCACCGGCTCGGCGAGGTGGCGCGCGTCGCCGATCGTGTCGTCGGCCTGCGCGACGGCCGCAACAGCGGCGAACTGCGTCGCGACGACATCGATCACGCCCGCATGGTGTCGTTGATGGTCGGCCGCGAGCTGTCGCTGCAGCGTCGCACGCCCCACCCGCCGGGGGAGGTGGTGTTGCGGGTCGTTGGCCTGCGCACCGCGGCGTTCGCCGCGCACGCCGTCGACCTCGAACTGCGCGCCGGCGAGGTCGTCGGCATCGCCGGCCTGCTCGGCGCCGGCCGCAGCGAACTGCTGCGGGCGCTGTTCGGCGCCGACCGCGCCGTCGCCGGCAGCATCGAGGTCGCTGGCCAGCGGCTCGTCGACCACGATCCACGCGCCGCCGCCACCGCCGGCCTCGTGCTGTTGCCCGAGGATCGAAAGTCGCAAGGCCTGATCCTCCCCATGTCGGTGCGCGAGAACCTGTCGCTGCCGACGCTGCGCCGGCGCGGCCGCTGGCTCGATCGCCGCTACGAACGGGAGCTCGGCGCGCGCTCTTGGCGCGAGCTCGACCTGCACGGTGGCAACGACCAGGTCGGCGCCGGTGCGCTCTCGGGCGGCAACCAGCAGAAGATCGTGCTCGGCAAGTGGCTGGCGGCCTCGCCGAAGGTGCTGCTGCTCGACGAGCCGACGCGCGGCGTCGACGTCGGTGCCCGCGCCGAGATCTACGCCCGGCTGCACGCCCTGGCCGGCAGTGGCCTCGCGATCCTGTTCGTCAGCTCCGAGCTCGAGGAGGTGCTGGCGCTCGCCGACCGTGTGCTGGTGCTGCACCAGGGGCGCCTCGCCGGCTCACTGCGCCGCGACGAAGCCGATGAGCAGCGCATCATGATGCTGGCCACCGCGGCGGAGTCGGCATGAAGAAGCTGCTCGGCATCACCGTGCTGCTGGTCGTGATCGCTGCCTTCGCCACCTGGCAGTCGTACGATCCCGGCCGCGGCGTCTACGTGTTCTTGTCGCCCGACAACCTGCAGAACCTGCTGCAGCGGCTCGGCCTCTACGGCGTGCTGAGCCTCGGTGCGGCGTTCGTGATCGTCACCGGCGGCATCGACCTGTCGATCGGCGCCGTGGTCTGTGTCGCCGGCTGCTGCCTGCCCTGGCTCATCCGCGACTGTGGTTGGCCGCCGTGGCTGGCCTTGCCGGCCGTGCTCGCCGTCACCGCCGGCATCGGCCTCTGGCACGGCCTGTTGATCGTCGGCCTGCGGCTGCAGCCGTTCGTCGTCACGCTCTGCGGCCTCCTGCTCTACCGCGGGCTGATGCGGCGCTTCACCGACGACCAGACCATGGGCCTCGGCAGCAGCGCCGGCGGGCTGCGCGAGCTCGCCACCGGCAGGGTGCCGCTCGGCCCCGGCTTCGGTTTGCCGGTGCCGCTGCTGGTGCTGGCCGGCATCGCCCTGCTGACCTGGGTCGTCTGGACCCGCACGGTGTGGGGCCGCCACCTGTTCGCGCTCGGCAGCAACGAAGAGGCGGCCCGCTTCGCCGGCGTGCGCACGGGGCGGCTGACGGTGACCGCGTACCTGGTGTCGAGCCTGCTCGCCGGGCTCGGCGGCGTGCTGTTCGTGCTCGACGTGAACTCGGCGCAGGCGTCGAGCTTCGGCAACTTCTACGAGCTCTACGCGATCGCCGGCGCCGTGCTCGGCGGCGTCGCGCTGCGCGGTGGCGAGGGGGTCGTACTCGGCGTCGTGCTCGGGGCGGCGTTGATGCAGGTGCTGCCCAACACGGTGAACCTCGTCTTCGGCAGCAACCAGCTCGAGTTCGCGGTCGTCGGCGGCGTCATCCTGATCGGGGCGGCCGGCGATGAAGTGGTGCGCCGCTGGGTGCGCCGGCGCGGCAAGCCGGGCCGGTGTGGGCCACCGGCCTGAAGCCAGCCGGGTATCGCGTCACCCGTCCGGGTCGGTGCGTTCAGCGTCCCGCGCCGCCGTCGGTCTGCAACTCGCGCCAGCGCATCAGGATCGCGGCGGGGTAGGCTGCGCATTCGGCCGCGAAGACGCGCGCGGCGAGCGTGCTGGTGGTGTCTCCGGGCAGCACCGGCACACGCGCCTGCAGCAGGATGCGGCCGTCGTCGTAGCGGTGGTTGCACAGGTGCACCGTGCAGCCCGATTCGCGGTCGCCGGCGGCCAGCACGGCGGCGTGCACCCGGTCGCCGTGCATGCCCTTGCCGCCGTGCTTCGGCAGCAGCGCCGGGTGGATGTTGAGCACGCGGCCTTCGAACTCCGGCACGATCGGCAGGAGGCGCAGGTACCCGGCCAGGATGACGAGGTCGACGTCGAGTTCGAGCAGCCAGGACCAGATCGCCGAGGGTTCGCGCAGGTGCCGGGCTTCGAGGCCATGGTCGAGCGCCCGCTGCAGGCCGAAGGCGTCGTCGCGGTCGCTGGCGACCCCGGCGATGGTGGCCTTCAGGCAACCGTCGCCGATGCGGTCGAGCAGGTTCTGCAGCGTGCGTCCGGTGCCGCTGAGCAGCACACCGAGTCGCGGCCGGCCCGCATCGGCCACGTCAGACCTCCGAGCTGGCCGCGACGATGCCGACCAGCAGGGTCGCCATGCGTGGGGCGGCGAGATCGGCGGCGTCGATCATCGCTTCGATCGACAGCTGCGCCGGGCGGCCGACCAGCACCTGCTGGGTGACGCCGACGAGCGCCAGCACCTGGAATCCGGCGTGCACGGCGGCGATCGCCTCGGGCACCAGCGACACGCCGACGAGGTCGGCGCCAGCCTGGCGCAGGAAACGGTACTCGGCGCGCGTCGGCATCGTCGGGCCCGACACCGTCGCGAACACCCCGGGCTGGCACGGGATGCCCGCGCGCATGGCGACCTCGCGGGCGATGTCCTGCCATTGCCGCGCGTACGGCTCGCTCATGTCGGGGAAGCGCGGGCCGAGCTGGTCGTCGTTGGGGCCGATCAACGGGTGCATGCCGGCGAGGTTGAGGTGGTCCTCGACGATGGCGATCGAACCAGGCTCGATCTGCTGGCAGAGGCTGGCGGCGCCGGCCGAGAGGATCAGCAGCTCGGCACCGAGCGCGCGCAGCACGCGCACGGGCAGGGCGATGTCCTGGGCGGAGTGGCCTTCGTAGATCGCCAGCGGCGCGTCGGCGACGGCGACCGGCACCCCTTCGAGCAAGCCGATCAGCAGCGGCGACTGCAGCGGTCGGCCCGGCAGGTCGTCCCCCTGCAGCACGACCTTCTCCTTGAGCTGGTTGGCGATCGACGCGTGACCACTGCCGAGCAGCATCGCCACGCGGGGTCGCAGCGGCGTACGTTCACTCACGAACTGGGCGATCTCCCGGGCGAGGGCGCGCTGTTGGCTTGGCGAGGCCATGCGCACAAGGTAGCGGCCGCGCGGCAAAAAGCCCCTGCGTTCTGGCGGCGCCGGCGGGCCTGCCCGCTCAGCTGCGATTCGGCGCCACCACGCTGTCGCCGCGCGGCGCCGGCGGCGCTTCGCTTGCCCCCGCGTCGAGCCGCTGCAGCCCGGCCAGCGTGAAGACGCGTTCGACCAGCCGCACGCGCTCCTGCATCGACAACGATTCGACCGGGATGTAGGGCACGTCGAACATCTCGAGCAGCAGCTTGACCATGCCGTCGATGCGCACGACCTCCTCCCATTCGAGGCCGGCGCGCACGCCGTCGGCGATGACGAGTTCGCGGTGCGGCCGCAGGAAGAAGACGAGGCCCTCGCGCACCCAGTTCATGTACTCGGCGAGGCGGCGGTCGCGGAAGATGTCGCCGAGCATGGTCGAGTGGTGTGCGGCGTAGGCGAGGTTGCAGAAGGCGCGGTCGCTGACGAACGAGCCGTCGACCTTGTGTTCGGCCTCGATCTGGCGATGGAACACCTGCAGCTGGTAACGGTTGACGAGCTGGATGTCGGTGCGCAGGGTCTCGAGCCGCGCCTCCATCTCGGCGAGCACGCCACGCGCCACCTCGGCGATCATCGGCAAGCCATAGTGGTCGCGCACCCAGCGGGCGAGCGTGGTCTTGCCGGTGGCGTGGGCGCCGACGAGGTAGATGCGGGTGGGTTTGCCCGCGCCGACGGAGCGCTTCGACAGCATGGGCAGGAAGGTAGCACGGCGGCCCGGAGGAACCAGCGGGCGACCCGGCCCTGGGCGGGCGGTGGCCACCGGCTCCTGGCGGCTCGCGGTTGCAATCGTGGCCCCGGTTGGTCACCCTGCGCGGCGATGACCCGAGACGTAGCCAAGGGTGCGGCCGTCGCCGTGACCCGCATCGCCGAACGCATGGCCGAGAACCACCACCTCGCGGTGGAGCTGCAGCGGGCCCGGCGCGAGTTCTTCGGCCGCGACGACCGCCCGGAGCCCCGACTGCGCGGCGCCGCGGACACCGCCGAACTGCGTTTCCACGAGTGGGTGACCCTGGAGCGCTCGAGCGAGCTGCTCGGCGCGGTGCCGATCGAGCTGCCGGCGTATGGCAGCGACGCGGAGGACGTCGCCGAATCGGTGGTGGGGGTGTTCGTGGTCGGTGCCGACGCCGGCCCGCTCGAAGCGCAGGACCTGCAGGACGCTGCCATCTACGAGCTCGACGTGCCGGCGGACTCGCTGCAGCCGGGCGACCTGATCGTCGGCCGGCTCTACGCGTCCGAGACCGACACCTGGCAGCCGTCGGTGGCGGCGGCGGTGTTCCGGCCCGGCGCCGAGCTCGCGGCGGCCTTCACCCGCGACGTGCAGCGGCTCGGGCTCGATCGCCGGCTGCAGCAAGTCGAGCTCGAACACCTGCTGCTGGCGCGCCACGAGGCCGCCGCCGAGGCCGCGGCCCTTGCCGCGCCGCCGCCGGTGCCGATCGAACATCTCGAAGCCGACCTCGATCGCCTGCTGCGCAAGGCCGGCAGCGACCTCGCGGCGACGGCGATCTCCGAACAGCTCGCGGCCGCCGCGCGGCCCGGGCCGGTGCTCGGGCCGTTGCTCGATGGGCTCGCGTTCGACACCGACGTCGACCTCGACCGGGCCAGGGAGCTGCTGCTGGAGCTGTGGAACGCGCACCACGCCGGTGCGGCCGCGCCGACGCCGACGACGGCAGCGGAACCGGCGGGGGAGACGCTCGGCGAACGCCTCGTGCGCACGCTCGACGAAGGCCTGCGGCAGAAGCGCGACGTCGAGGACCTGTTCGCGCAACTCGAACGTATGGCCGGCATCGAGCCCGACGAGGCCGAACCGGAGGCGGACGCGCTGGAGCGGGCCCCCTGGCGCGCGCCGCAGGCGGAGCGGCCGGACGCGGCCGACCGCGACGACGACGGCGACGACGAACTCTACGCGGACGACGACGACGGGCAGGACAGCGCCCGCGACGATGCGGCAACGCCGGTGCAGCCGGTCGGCGAGGACTTCGGCGGCGACCTCGAACCGCTGGTGGTGGAGTACTTGTGGGAGTCGGGCCTCGAGCAGGATGCCCAGGCCGACTGGCTGCGGCTGCTGATCCAGTTGCAGCAGAACGCGCCGTTGCCGCGCACCGACCTCGAACTGGTCACGGGCGACGACCTGCTGCGCATGCTGCTGCACGTCTACCTCGGCGCGGCGCCGCGGCAGCGAGCGGCCGCCGTTCGCGCCGCCCACGCGACGTTGCGCGGCTTCTACGCCTGGGCGGCCCGCACCCAGGAGTTCGAGCTCGACGGCGCCTTGCAGCGCTGTTCGGGACCGCTGCTCGACCAGCTCGAACGGCTCGATGCCGCCGGCGCGCTGCTCAGCACGACGCACGATCCGGCGCTGCGGCCGCGGCTGTTCACGGTCGAGGCGGTCGGGCCGCGTGGCTTCGGCGTGCGCGACGACGACGACGAACACTGGCTCACCGCCAGCAGCGCGGCCTTGGCCGAACTGCGGGCGGGGGACCTCGTGCTCGGCGCGCTCGGCCGCGGCGCCGGCGGCAGCGCCGCGCTCGCCGGCCTCGTCGTGGTGATGCCCGCCGAGGTGCGCCCACTGCTCGAATGAGCACCGTGCGACCGGGCCTTCGCCGGTCGCGCCAAGGCAGAACGCCGGCGATCCGATAGGGGCTGCGGAGCCACCACATGGGTTGGGAGACCGCACTCGATCGTCTGCTGCTGCAGCAGGTCCATTCCGCCGAGAAGGGCGAGGCCAAACCGGAGCTCTTGCGGCAGCAGCTGCTCGACTACTGGCAATGTGCAGCGACGCGACCAGGCGCGAGCTTCCTGGTCGGTTATGCGCGGGCCCTGCTCGACCTCGACCTGCCGGAGACCACGGGCGAACTGCGCCGCTGGAGCCTGTTCGGCGCCGTTCGTGCCTACGATCGCCGCGGCGATCGCGAACGTATCGCCGCGACGCTCGCCGACCCGCAGAAGCTGCTCGACCTGCTCGGTGATCCGCAGGTCGCCGGCAACGCGCTGCCGATGGTGGTGCGGTCGTTGTTCTGGTCGGGCGACCTGAAACTGGCCTTGCGCGCGATCCAGTACCTCGCCGCCGAGCCCGCCACCGGCGAACTCGACATGATCGTCGATGCCGCGGTGACCGACCTGCTGTCGAAGCTCGAAGGCCGCGTCGACAGTGACGACCAGGAGAGCACCGCCTCGATCCTCGGCAAGATCCTGTCGATGGCGAGCTTCGCCCGGTTGCCCGCCGACGTGCAGTCGCGCTACCACCGGGCGCTGGCCGAGCGCCTGCTGGCCGCCAGTGAGTGGCAGGCGGCGATCACCACCGCCGAACGCGCCGAGGCGTTGGCAGAGGATCAGCCGATGTTGGCCAGTTCGGCGTCGTTGGTCGCGGCGCTCGGCGAGCTGCGCATGCACGACACGGTCAGCGTCGAGCCGCGCCAGCAGCGGGCCGAACGCGACGCCGCGCTGGCGCGCCTGCAGCACGTCGCCGAAGAACCCGAACATGCGGCGCCCGAGGCGGTCTACCTGCGCAGCCTGCTGGCCTACGAGACCGGCGACCTCGCCGCCGCGGCGCGCGGCTTCGAGCGCGCCATCGCCGGCCTGCGCCGGCTCGAGGGACGCGACGTGGCGCTGCGCGACCGCGCCCGCTTCTTCCAGGCGGCGGCGCTGCTGAGCCTCGCCGACGCCACCGAGACCTCACGCGCGCTGCGGCTCATGGAACAGGCGCTGGAGACCGTCAAACCGGACCTGGAGAGCTTCTACTCGGTGCACGAGGCGCTGAAGCAGCACGACCGCAAGCTGGCGCTGCGCTTCCTCGACGCCGTCGACGTCGGCCGCGGTTCGTCCGCCGACCAGCTGCTGTTCGTCGCCCTCGAGTACTTGTCGCTCGGCGAAGCCGCGCCGGCGCTGCTCGCGGCGCGCCGCGTGCTCGAGGTCGCCATCGACCTCGACCAACGCATCGACGCCATGCGCGTCGTGCTGACCGCGCACAACATGCTCGGCGAACGCGACCAGGCGCGCGCGGCCTACGCCGAGATGCGCGAAGTGCTGCAGCAGCGGGGCAAGTTCGAGGCGCTGGAGAAGCTGCTCAAGAACGAGGAGTTCGTCGGCCAGGCGCTGGACCACGTCGAGATCAAGGTCGAACTGGCCGCCGTCTACGAGGAGCTCGAAGGCCACGACTACGAACGCGCCCAGCTGCAGGTCGCGGTGGCGCGTTCGCTGCGGGCACGCAAGGACATCGAGGCGCTGCAGCAGGCGCACGGCCTGCTCGAGGAGGTCGCCTGCGTCTATCCCGAGCTGGCCAAGGACGACATGCAGGCGATCGAGAAGCTGCTCGAACTCGACGACCAGGCGCCGGCAACGGCCGACACCGGGCGCGCCGCGGTGCAAGCGGCGATCAAGGCGCTCGGCCGGCCGCCGCGGGTGCTCGTCGTCGGCGGCAACGAACGCCAGCGCCGGCACCATCCGCGGCTCGAGGCGCTCGCCGCCGACTGGGGCTTCCAGGCCGAGTGGCTGATGACCAACTACACGTCGCCACAGAAGATCGTCAACGCGATCGCCGACCGCATGCGCGGCGGCATCGACATGCTGCTGCTGCTGCACTGGAACCGCCACGAGACCACCGAGCCGGCCCTGGACCTGGCGCGCGGGCAAGGCGTACCGGCCCGCACAGTGCACTACGCAGGCTTCACCAGCCTGCAGGTGGCGCTGACCGAGCAGATGCAGCGGCTCGGGACTGCCGCGCCAGCCGGCAAGCGCGGCAGGAGCTGACGCCGGGCGCCGAGCCCGGTCGATGCCGAGGCGGCTTGACTACCCCAGCCTCGCTCCCCCGCTGAGGTTCTGATAAGATATGTTATGTTAAGGCCGGAGGGGGAGCCGGGCTCCGGGTTGCCCCGCGCGCCTACCCGGCGCACTGGCCCTGTCCCCGTCCCCCGGCGCGCCTCACGAACCGCCGGCGGCCGGCAGCCATGCCACCCCGAGCCAGGCCGTGAAGTCGGGCGACGCCTTGCCGATGAGGTCCTCGCCGAAGGCGACCTCGACCGCCCATTGCTCGTCGAGGCCGAGCCGCCCGCCGATCCACAGCAGCATCTGGTCGCGTTCCGCTGCCGGCACGGCGAGCCGGCGCAGGGTCGAGTTCTCAAAAGCCAGCTGCGCGAACGCGTGCAGCTCGTTCGTCAGCGGCAGCTCGGCGGCGAGGCCTAGCGTGGTGACGTCGGCGAAGTCGAAGCCGACCTGCCGGGCGCTCGCTGGCGAACCGGCGAAGGTGTGCTGCGCGTGCCCGTACCAGCCGATGCCGGCGGCGCGCCATTCGAGCACGGCGCCGAGGCTGTAGTCCAACTCGCCGTTGCCGTAGCCGCGGCCGTCATCGCCGCTCGGCAGCTCGAGGCCGGTGCGCAGCGCCAGCCCGGGCCCGTGCGCCGTCGGCGCCAGCGCCTGCCAGGTCAGCCACAGCGGCACGTCGAGCAGGTGCACGCCGTGAGGCTCCATGCCAAAGACCTCGTTGCCGTTCTGACGAGCCGACACCAGGAAGCGGTCGCGCTCGGTGGTGTCGCGGTTCTGGTCCGGGAAGCCGAACAGCTCGTGGTAGTCGATCAGCAGCGCGTCCAGGAAGCCGCCGCTGGCGTGCGCGAACGGCAGCTCGGCTGCCACTTCGAGGCCGCCGCCGAGCCCGTGGCGCACGCTCGCCGCGGTGCGCAACAACTCGCCGTCCATGAGCCAGTTCGCAACCGGGCTGTTGCCGCTCAGGAACAGGCTCGAGTAGGCGCTGTCGAGGCGAGCGGCGCTGGCGCCTGCCGCCAGCACGCGGGCCGCGGCGGGGGCCATCTGCATCACCGTCAACTGGGCCGGGTGCTGGTTCCTGGTCGGCAACGGCCCTTGCCATTGTGGGGCCGCCACGCAGGCGGTGGACAGCAGGGTGAGCCAGGCGGACAGCGGCTGCAGCGGGCGCATCGGCGGCACAGGGTAGTTGTCGGGTGCCGGCGCACAAGCGTGATGGTGGAGCCGCCAGCCGATTGGCGGGGCGTGCCCCACCACCTAGACTGCCGCCACCCTGATGTCGCGCTACGTCCCGCTGTCGCTTCCCCTGCTCCTCTTGCCTGCGTGTGCCGACGGCGGCAAGCAGGACATCCCGCCGAGCGAAGTCAAGATCGCCGCCTCCCACCACCTGTTCGGCTTCCGCTCGCTGCGCGGCTTCGGCACCTTCCCGGTGCAGACCGCCGTCGCGCTCAGTGATCGTGGCACGCTCAACCTGTTCGACGACAGCACCTACACGGTGACGCGCACCACCGGCACTTCGATCGCGGACCGCTACGCGCTCGCCAGCGACGGCGCCCTGTCGATCTACGTCACCGGCTCCGGCCGCGATGCCTCGGTGGTGTTCCGCGGCGCTTATGGCCAGGTCACCGGCGGCCACCCGGACTTCTTCTTCACCGACCGCGTCTCCGACACCAGCAGCCCGTCGATCGGCCTCTACTTCGGCACCCGCGTCGTCAGCGGGCAGGTCGAACTCGGCGGCGCCTGGCACGTGCTGTCGCTGCACACGGTGTTCGGCGGGTCGGTGCCCGGCCCCGACAACGTCGGCCGCGGCGCCCACGGCGCCGTCACCATCGCCGATGGTGATCCCGGCACGGCGCGCGCGATCAGCGGCACCGGCTTCCAGGGCACCAGCGCGCTCGTGCTCGGCGGCAGCATGCAGAACCTGCTGACCGGCGACGTCGGCGACGGTTCCTGCAACCTGACCATGAGCTACCAGCTGTCGGGCCAGAGCGCCGACAGTCGCGTGATGCGCTCGGCGGCGACCAACGACGTCGTCTTCGGCCTCGACGAAGACGAGAGCGACGGCGAAGCGGGTCTCTTGCTGATGCTGCGCAAGTTCAATGCGCCGGCGTCGCCGGTCGACCCGGTGCGCGTCGCCGGCACCTTCCTGGTCGGCGGCCACACCCTGTTCGTGAACCCCACCAACATGGGCAGCGACGCCTTCGTCGGTGTGGTCACGCTGTCCTCACAGGGCGGCTTCGATCTCGACGCGGTCGGCGCCAGCGGCGAGTCGTTCTCCTACGTCGGCACCTACTCGCTGGCGGCCGACGGCGGCATCACCATCACGGTCGCCGGCACCAACGAGACCTGGTTCGCGGCCATCGATCGCACCTACGACACCTTCGCCTTCGTCGACGACTTCGTCGAGGTGCGCAGCAACAACATCCCCGAGCTGAACCTGGCCTTCGGCGTGCGGCAGAAGTCCTGAGCATCGCGGCATCTCGGGCCGGACGCTGACGGAGCCTTGCTTCTCGCTTGCGACGGGCCGGCGCCAACGCATGATCCGCGCCGTGACCGAGACCATCCTGACCCTGGAGCTGCCCTTCGCCCGGCGCCTCGGCCGCGGCAAGGTGCGCGAGATCTTCGAACTCAACGGCGACCTGCTGCTGGTCGCCAGCGACCGCATCAGCGCCTTCGACGTGGTGATGAAAGAAGGCATCCCCGGCAAGGGCCGGGTGCTCACCGAGACGTCGACGTTCTGGTTCGAGCAGCTGCGCGGCGTCTGCGCCAACCACCTGCTGTCGACCGACGTCGACGCCTGGAGCGACGTGCCGGCGCAGTACAAGCCGCTGCTGCGCGGCCGCATCATGCGCTGCAAGAAGTGCCAGCCGCTGCCCGTGGAGTGGGTCGTGCGGGGCTTCCTGACCGGTTCCGGGTGGAAGGACTACCAGCGTGATGGCGCCGTCAGCGGCGTCGTGCTGCCGAAGGGGCTGCAACACGCGAGCGAGCTCTCGCCGCCGATCCTGACGCCGTCGACCAAGGCCGAGACCGGCCACGACGAGCCGATCCCGTTCGCGCGCGTCGTCGAGCTCGTCGGCGAACGTGTCGCCGTGGCGGCGCGCGACGCCGCGCTGGCGCTCTACACCAAGGGCCGCGCCATCGCCCGCGAACGTGGCATCGTCATCGCCGACACCAAGTTCGAATTCGGCCTGCTCGACGGCAAGGTGCTGTTGATCGACGAGTGCCTGACGCCGGATTCCAGCCGCTTCTGGCCGGCCGAGGAGGTGCGACCCGGCGGCAACCCGACCTCGTTCGACAAGCAGTACCTGCGCGACTGGCTGACCGGCACCGGCTGGAACAAGACGCCGCCGCCGCCGACCTTGCCCGCCGAGGTGATCCAGCAGACCGCCGCCACCTACCGCGACATCCAGGCCCGACTCACCCGCTGAACCCCGCATGACCACGACCCGCCCGATCGCCTTCCTGCTCGGTTCCGACTCCGACCTGCCGACTCTGGATGGCGCGTTCAAGACGCTCACCGAACTCGGCATCGGCTTCCACGTGCGCGTGCTCAGCGCGCACCGCACGCCCGACGAAGCTTGTGGCTTCGCCCGCGACGCGCGCGCGAACGGCGTCAAGGTGCTGATCGGCGTCGCCGGCATGGCCGCCCACCTCGCCGGGGCCCTGGCCGCACATTCGCCGCTGCCGGTGATCGGGGTGCCGATCGACAGCGGCCCGCTGCACGGCGAAGACGCGCTGCTGTCGACCGTGATGATGCCGCCCGGCATCCCGGTCGCCGCGACCGGCATCGGCCAGGCCGCGGCCAAGAACGCGGCGCTGTTCGCCGTGCGCATCCTGGCGCTCGCCGATCCGGCGATCGCCGCCAAGGTAGACGGTCTGCGCGCGGCCGAACGCGAGAAGACGCTGGCCAAGGACCGCGAGGTGCGCGCCCGCTTCGGTTGCTGAACCAGAGCCGCGGAGTCCAGCGGTGATCCCGCCCCTGCCCCCAACCATCACCTGGCTCGGCGCCCACGACGGGCACCTCGAACTGCTCGATCAGACCCTGTTGCCGCACGAACGGCGCGTGCTGGTCGTGCGCCGCGTCGACGAGGTGATCGAGGCGATCCAGGGCCTGCGTGTGCGCGGGGCGCCGGCGATCGGCGTCGCCGCGGCCTACGGGCTCGTGCTCGGTGTGCGCGAACAGGTGCCGCTGCCGTCGGCGTTCCTGGAGACGGTGCGCGCGGTGGCGACGGCGCTGGTGCGGGCGCGGCCGACCGCGGTCAACCTGGCTTGGGCGATCGAACGTTGCCTCGCCGCCGTGCGGGAGGTGCCGACGCTCGAACACCTGTTCGCAGCGGCGCAGCAGCTGCACCGCGACGAAGAGCAGATGAGCCGCCGCCTGGGCGAACACGGCCGCCTGCTGGTGCAGCCGGGCAGCACCGTGCTGACCCACTGCAACACCGGCCGCCTCGCCGCCATGGGCGACGGCACCGCGCTGGCGGTGTTGTTCGCGGCGGCGCGCGCCGGCGTGCCGTTCCGCGTGTTGGCCGACGAGACCCGCCCGCTGCTGCAGGGGGCGCGGTTGACGGCGCTCGAACTGGCCGCCGCCGGCATCCCCGTGCAGCTGCTCGTCGACGGCGCCGGCCCCGGCCTCATCGCGCGCGGTGAAGTGCAGCTCGTGCTGGTCGGCGCCGACCGCATCGCCAGGAACGGTGATTTTGCCAACAAGGTCGGCACCTACCCGCTGGCGCTCGCCTGCGCAGCCCACGGTGTGCCGTTCTACTGCGTGGCGCCGAGTTCGACTTTCGACCTGCAGCTCGCCGATGGCTCTGGCATCCCGATCGAAGAGCGCGATGCCACCGAGGTCACCCACCTCGCCGGGCAGCGCATCGCCCCCACCGGCGTCGGCGCCCGCAACCCTGCCTTCGACCTCACGCCGGGCCGGCTCGTGCGCGGCTTCGTCAGCGATCGTGGCGTGCTGCAGCCGCCGTTCGACGCCGGCATCAAGGCCGTCGGCGCGGGCGGTCGATGAAGCCGGCGTATGGCCATCGCGATCAAGAAGAAGCGCAAGGGCACCGTCACCAAGGCCACGCCGAAGGCGCGCGGCAAGACCGCGACGACGGCCCGTTCGAAGCCGAAGGCGCCCGCGGCGGTCCGCAAGCCGCCGCCGCCGAAGCCGGACCCGCTCGACGATGTCGAGGAACCGGACCGCTCGTCGCCGTCGATGGCCGAGGTCGACGCCGAAGCGCTCGAGTTCATCGCCGCCATCGATCGCTTCAAGAAGGAGAACGGGCGGCCGTTCCCGAGCTGGAGCGAAGTGCTGCTGGTGGTTCGCCAGCTCGGCTACAAGCGCGGCTGATCACCGCGCCCGCCCTCACGCGAGCAGGCCGCGCCAGCAGGCCCACGCCAAGGCGGCGCCACCGACGAGGCGGTACCACGCGAACGGCACAAAGTCGTGCCGGCGTACGAAGCGCACGAACGGCACCACGACCAAGAGCGCGCTGACGAAGGCGACGGTGGTCGCCACCACGAACGGCAGCAGCAGGTCGCCCTGCAGCACGTCGAGGTGCTTGCGCAGCTTGAACGCCGAGGCGCCGTAGAGGATCGGCAGGCCGACCAGGAACGAGAACTCGGCCGCCGCCGCGCGCGACTGCCCGAGCAGCAGGGCGCCGCAGATCGTCGCCGCGCTGCGGCTCGTGCCGGGCACCAGGGCGAGGCACTGGAACAGGCCGATGCCGAAGGCCTGGCGGTACGACAACGCCGCCAGCTCGACGCCCGGCGGGCGCCGCTTCACCAGCCGTTCGACCACGAGCAGCAGCACGCCGCCGATCATCATCGTCGCCGCCACCACGGCTGGCGAGAACAGGTGGTTGTCGATCCAGTCATCGGCCGCGAGGCCGAGCCCGGCCGCGGGCACAGCGCCGCAGAGGATCTGCCAAAGCAAGTTGGGCTGACCTGAGAGCGGCCGCAGCATGCTGCCCATCGCGGCGACGAGCCGCCGCCAGTAGAGCACCAGGATCGCCGTGATCGCCCCCATCTGGATGGCGATGGCGAAGACGTTGGCGACTTCACCTTCGGGCAACCCGAGCAGGCGCTGCGCGACGATCAGGTGGCCGGTGCTCGAGACCGGCAGGAACTCGGTCAGGCCTTCGACCAGACCGAGCACCACCGCCTGCAGCAGCGAGACCGGCGGCTCCGCCGCCGCGATCACAGCACCGAGCCGGGGGCGCGGAACGGCATGCCGAAGGCGTCGGCGACACCCTGGTGCGTGCAAACGCCGGCCAGCACGTTGGCGGCGGTGCCGAGCACGGCGTCCTGGGCCGCGGCCTTGGCGCCCATGCCAGCGAGCTTCTTCGCCCACGGGCCGGTGGCGTTGGTCAGGCCGAACGTCGACGTGCGCGGCACGGCGCCGGGCATGTTGGCGACGCAGTAGTGCACGACCCCGTCGACGACGAAGGTCGGATCGGCGTGCGTGGTCGGCTTGCAGGTCTCGATGCAGCCGCCCTGGTCGACGGCGACGTCGACGATGACGGCGCCATCCTTCATCGCCTTGAGGTCCTCGCGCCGGATCAGCCGCGGCGCGCGCGCGCCCTGCACGAGCACGGCGCCGATGACGAGGTCCGCGTGCACGATCTGCTCGCGGATCGAGATCGGCGAGCTGTGCAGGGTGGTGACGTTGGCCGGCATCACGTCGCTGAGGTAACGCAGCCGGTCGAGGTCGATGTCCATCAGTCGCACGTCGGCGCCGAGGCCGGCGGCCCTCTTCGCGGCGTTGGTGCCGACGACGCCGCCGCCGAGCACCACCACCGTGGCGGGCTCGACCCCGGGCACGCCGCCGAGCAGGATGCCGCGGCCGCCCATGTGCTTCTCCAGGCAGACGGCGCCGACCTGCACGGCCATGCGGCCGGCCACCTCGCTCATCGGCGTCAGCAGCGGCAGCGAGTTGCGGTAGACGAGCGTCTCGTAGGCGAAGCAGTTGGCGCCCGACGCCAGCATGGCATCGGTCAGCTCGCGGCTCGCCGCGAAGTGGAAGTAGGTGAAGAGCAGCTGGCCCTTCTTGATCAGCGGGTACTCGGTCGGCAGCGGCTCCTTGACCTTCACGATCATGTCGGCGCCGCCGTAGACCTCCCCGGCGGTCTTGACCATCTTCGCGCCGACGGCCTTGTAGGCATCATCGGAGATGCCGGCGCCGTGGCCGGCGGTCTCCTGCACCAGCACCTTGTGGCCGGCGGCGACGAGGTCCATCACCATCGCCGGCACGGCGCCGACGCGGTTTTCTTGCGGTTTGATCTCCTTGGGGACACCGATGATCATGCTGCTGCCTTCTTGTATCGCGGGATTCGAGGCACCCACGATAGCGAGCGCATGCGGCGGCCGCGAGCGCTCTGCGCAGCATCCTCAGCAGTCGTCGCGCACGGCCTGTTCGAGGTGGCCGCGTTCCCCGGGCGACAACCTGGGCACGAGGGCGAAGGTGATCTCGACATCGCCACCGACCGCGACCACCTTCGGCGCCGGCTGTCGCAGCACTCTCGGGTCACTCTGCAGCCGGCTGAGCACCGCCTGTCGGCTGCGTTCCCCCATCGCCGGCATTCGCAAGCGTACAAACTGTGGCGCCGAAGGCGTAGGCGCTGGCGCGACGCTCGGCGATCGTGGTCCTGGCGGCGAGGGCGCGACGGGCTCTTCGTCCTCGATCACGAACAGGTCGTCGAGCGCGTCGAGTTCGACCACGTCGGCGGGCGCTGTGGTTGGAGGCGAGCCCTCGGCGGACGCGGCAAGCGGCGGTTCCGGCGGCTCCGACGGGCCCGGCGTCGGCGCCGTCTGTCGCAAACGGCCGACGGCCTCGCCAAGCAGTGCTGCCGCCGCCCAGATCTCGTCGACGCCGGGTTCGCCGTCCGCTGGCAACGGCGCCCGCCCGGGCTCGGGTTCGTACGCCGAGGCACCGTCCGTCCGGTTGCTGCGCGAGGCCTGCACCTGGGGCTTCGACTGGTTTGGCGCGGTGCGCGACGGCATCTCCGCACGCTGCCAGCGGCGGAAGAACAAGACGCCGGCGAGCAGCCCGAGAGCGCCGAGTGCCCCCCACGCCCACCGCCACGGCCGTCGCATCGCGGTTGCCGCATCGACCCGCGCCGGGGTGGCCTCCGGATCACTGCGGGTCGAAGTGTGATCCGGATCCGGCCGACCGTCGGGCGGCCCGCCGCCGCTGCCCGGTGCCGGGGCAGGCGCAGCACCCGCGGCCCCCGGCGCGTTCGCCGCCGGCAGCGCCTGCAGTTGCTTCAAGAAGGCCTCGAGCCGGTCGGCCGTGCGGTCGAGCGCCCCCGTCATCAGACTCTCGACCTGGCGATGGCGCTCGTCCTGCGCCGTGAGGCTCTGCTCGAGCGCCTGCAGCCGCGCCGCCAGGGCCTTGCCCTCCTCGGCGCGCTGGTCATTGCTCGATGCGATCAGCAACTGCGACCAGCGCTGCATCTCCTGCGCCAGGGCGAGCTGTTGTTGTTCGAGTTGTCGCTGCGAGGCGAGCAGGCCCAGCAGGGCCTCGCGCAGCGGCGCCATCGCGGCGTCGATCGCGGGCCGCTCGGTCGTCACCGGGCCCGGCCGCGTCGCCGGCTGCTGCAGCGCGAGCCGCAGCGCCCGCAGCTCGGCCGCGGTCTCGTCACCGAGCGCCGGGCGCGGTTCGTCGCAAGCCACCAACGCCAACACCAGCGTGCCGGTGATGAGCCGACGATGCAGGGCCCGCCGATTCACGTTCGCGACGTCGCCAAGGTCGGCGCCTCCATCACGACGAAGTTGCTGCCGTTCCACGACAGTCGCCGCGGCGAGCAGACGATCGCCTCGCGCAGCTCGTGCAGGTCGGCGTCGGCGAGGCGCAGCGGGATCGCCGCCGGCGACAGCACTTCCTGGCTCCGGTTCGTGATCCGCAGCGGCACGACCGCGCGCGGCTCGCCCGAACGCATCGGAAAGCGCACGTAGAGCGCCGACGGCGCAAGGCAGCGATACCCCTGGGCTTCGTCCCACTCCGTGGCGAGGTCGCGCGCATGCACGACGACCACCGTCTGCGGCAGCCCGCCGTCGCGCCGCCAGGTCAGCGTCGGCACCAGCGGCACCTGCACGTAGCCTGACCACCGCGCACCCGGCACGATCGCCAGCAGCTCGCGCGGCGTCACCCACAGCGGCAGCTCCGGGGCCCGCAGTTCGAGCGTCAACTCACCGTCCTCGCCGAAGCCGAACGCGTAGCGGCGCGCTTCGCGCCCGTCGGACCACAGCAGCGTGAAGCCGCCGCGCACCTGCTCGAGCACGAGGTCGTTGCTGCCGAACTGCAGCCGCGAGCTGCCGCCGCGTTCGGGCAGGCGCAGCGGCGCGCACAGCGACACGGAGGTTGACGACATGGCGAGGCGGAGGGCAGCGGTGCGGAGCGAGGGTGCGCCGAGCGGGCGAGCAACGGGAAACTCGGCGCAGGAAGACTACCTCACGGAACGGGCGATGGCACCAGCGCGACGGCGCCGAGAAGATCACCGAGGGTTTGTGCTTGCTTCTCGCGATCGCATCGCCATGATCGCCGCCTCGCAAACGGGCGTTTAGCTCAGTTGGCTAGAGCATCAGCTCGACAAGCTGAGGGTCACAGGTTCGACTCCTGTAACGCCCACCATCTCTCCCTTCCCGTTTGCTGCCGACCTGCTGCCGGACTTGCGCGGTCAGGCGAGGGTGAGATCCGAAGGTGCGCACGCGCGCAGCGACGCACTGCCGGCGCTGCCCCTGCTCCGCTGGCTGCTGATTTGCTCCGCTGGCTGCTGATTCGGCTCCCAAATCCGCTCCTGATTGGGTTGCCGGCGCCAGCCGGACGCAAACCCGGGCGAACTTCGCCGACTACCCTGCGGAACCAGCCCGCACGGGCAAGGCCGGGGCCACCGCGACCGTAGCAACCGGCTCGACCGGCAGAAGTCTGGACCCGCGCATCGCGCGTCCGATGATCGGTGCGACGAGGAAGGAACCGACGATCCACGCCATCAGCAGCGTCGAAACCATGGCCAAGGCCTCCTGGTCCGCGCGCTACGCAGGCGGTCGATGCCACCGGCTCGACTTGTTTCCGAAAATCAGAGTTTTCCACCGGCCGCCGGCTGAAGTACGGCCATACCGAACCCTGAGCTACCCCTCGCGGCCGAACAGCTTGCCGACGATGGCGCGGTCGCCCTGGGTCGCCGTTCGCTGCATGTAAGGGTGCAGGCCGCGCAGGCCGCCGAGTTCCTCCCCACCACCGGCGCGACCTGGGCCGCCGTGGATCGACGCTGGCAGCACGGCACCTGGCCCGATGGCTTGGCCCTGCGTCTTCTCGCTGCCGAGCCAGACGCGGCCATGCCACGGGGCGATGCCGAGCACCAGCTGCTCGATGAACTGCTTGTCGTCGCTGTAGGCGCTGGCGACCAGGCCGCCGCCGCCGCGGTTGCACAGGGCGACCGCATCGGTGCCCAGACCGGAGTACGGGATCACGGTCGCGCACGGGCCGAACACTTCGAGCTCGTGCAGCACCGCGGCATCCGCGTGCTTCGCGCGCAGCAGCGTCGGCCGCACGAAGTAACCCTTGTCTGCCATCGGTTCGGGGCCCCCGAGCACGGTGTCGCTGACGGCCTGCAGCCGCTGCATGCCGGCGCGCACGTCGCGCAGTTGCTCGGCGCTGGCCACTGGCCCCATGCGCACGTCGTTGTCGAGCGGGTTGCCTACCTTGGTCGCGCGCAACCGTTCGACGAGCGCTTCTTCGACGGCGCCGACGAGCTCCTGCGGCACCAGGATGCGGCGCACGGCGGTGCACTTCTGTCCGGCCTTCTGCGTCATGTCGGTGGCGACGTTGGTGACGAATTGCGCGAAGGTGTCGCCGTCGGGTTCGACGTCGGGCCCGAGCACCGCCGGGTTGATCGAGTCGGCCTCGATGTTGACCCGCACGTTGCGGGCGACGAGGTTCTTGTTGCCGCGGATCAACGCACCGGTGACCGAGCTGCCGGTGAAAGCGACGCTGTCCATCGGCCCCAGCAGGTCGAGCATCGCCGACACCGAACCGGGCAGGAACTGGAAGGCGCCTTCGGGCACGAGACCGCTGCCGACGACGAGCTGGGCGATGCGGTAGGCGAGCAGCGCGCTCGGTGTGCCGGCCTTGGTGATGACGGGCACGCCGGCCAAGAGCGCGCAGGCCATCTTCTCGCCCATGCCCCAGGCCGGGAAGTTGAACGCGTTGATGTGCAGCGCCACGCCGGGACGAGGCACGAAGACGTGCTGGCCCCAGAAACGGGCGGTGCGACCGAGCTGCACGCCGTCACCATCGGGAAGGCAGTTGCCGGCCGGCAGCGCGGCACCGAGCTGGGCATAGAAGGCCAGCGTGCCCGAGGCGCCGTCGAGGTCGAACTTGGCGTCGCCGCGGGTATTGCCGCCGTTCCTGGCCGCGATCTCGATGAGCTCGTCACGGTGCTCGTGCAGCATGGTGGCCAGGCCCTTCAGCATCTCGGCGCGCTGCGGGAACGTCATCGCACGCAGGGCCGGACCGCCGACGCGGTAGGCGTGCTGCAACACGGCCGCGGCATCGATGCCGCCGGGGCATACCTGGCCGAGCACGGCTTCGGTGGCGGGATCGTGGAGGGTCTTGGCGTCGCCGCTGCCGGCGTGCCAACGACCACAGGCGTAGCTCTGCAGGGAGGTCATTGGAGGGCGATGACCATAGCCCTGCCCCACCGCCGATGCACGCCGCCGCCGCTACAGGAGCAGCACGCCGCGGGTGTCGCCGACGCAGAGCGGCTGGCCCTGCGCGTTGGCGCAGAGGAAGCTCCAGTGCATCGTCCAGCCCGACAGGAACGTCAGCAGCTGCGGCGGCACGAACAGCACCGCGGTGGCGTGGCCGTTGTTGTCGAAGCTGCCGGCGCCGTTCTGCAGCGCCCCGCTGGTCGGGTCGCTGGCGAGCAGCATGGTGACCGCGTCGACGTTGAGCGCCACCGGGAAGCCCGGGGCCCACGTGAAGCCGGGCGTGGTGCCCGTGATCGAGGCGATGGCGAGGTATTGCTGGCCAGCGCCCGCTGGACCGACGTCGAGGTCGATCTGCATCGAACCACCGAACACCGTGCTGAGCACGCTCGGCGTCACCGTCACGGCAGAACCGGCGAGGTGGCGCCGCCGCGTCGTGCCGACGTGGCCATCGGCGTCGCGCACCTGCAACGTCGCCGCCCACTGGCCCGGATGCCGTTCGAGGCGCAGCGTGCTGCCGAGCGGCAGGAACGGCGAGTCGAAGTTGCCGTCGCCGTCGAAGTCGTAGCGCACCGTCAGCGAGGCCGTGCTCTGGTCGACGTCGCTGCTCGCCGTCGGGTCGAGCGTCGTCGTCAGCCGCGGCGAACTGGCGGTGAAGGATGGCCGCGGCCAGTTGCAGCCGGGCACCGCATGGGCCGCCATCGGCGTCCACCAGCTCGGGTTGTTGACGAGGAACTGGTAACGGAACGACTGGTAGCCGTCGCCGCCGCCGAGCAGCGCGCCGGTGATCGAGGCGTCGA
Organism: Planctomycetota bacterium; assembly: GCA_016793265.1. GTDB lineage: Bacteria > Planctomycetota > UBA1135 > UBA1135 > UBA2386 > JAEUHT01. The sequence goes on along the minus strand of JAEUHT010000219.1, from coordinate 8,640 downwards.
TCGTCGTCGTCGTCGTCGTCTCCCCTTCGCCGCTGTAGGTCTTGATGGTCGGCACCACGCGACGGGTCGGCACGCCGGCGTTGGTGGCGGCAGTGCGCGCGTACTCGGCGGTCTTGGCGACGTAGGCCTGATGCAACGCGGCTGTGGCGTAGATCGAGCCGTCGGCGGTGTAGGCCATCGGCATCAGCACGTCGAGGCGCGTCGCCAGCTGCTCCCAGTCCTGGCCGAACTGGGTGCGCAGCGAGTTCATCGTCGCCGAGTAGCTGTTGAAGGCGCCGTTGTAGACCGGACCGTCGAACGAGTAGCGGTTGGCGATCAGGTAGGCGTGCAGCGACAGCCCGCCGAGGTGCTGCCGCACGTCGTCGACGAAGTTGGTGACGTTGGCGGCGTTGACGTTCGTGCCGCCGACGTAGCGCACGTAGTCGAGCGCGATGCCGTCGAGGTCGTACACCGGCTGGCCGCTCGGCAACCAGGCGTCGACGAAGTAGTCGATCACGTCGAGCAGGTACTGCTTGTGGGCGGCGTTGTCCGGCTGCACGGTGTCGGCGAAGCACTTGAGCACGGCGACGACGCGCACGTTGGCGGCGTGGCAGGCCGTGATCAGATTGGCGAGGTGGATGCCGGCGCCACCGCTGCGCACCGGCCCCCAGGCTGTGTTCCAATCGCCGGCGCTGTCGGTGACCCAGAGGTCGCCGGTCTGCGGTCCGGTGGTGCGAAATGCACTGACGTAGAGCGTGTCGATGCCATGGCTCTGGCAGTTGCCGACGATCTCGCTGATGCGCGCATCCATGTTGCCGACCAGGAATGGGAACACGCCGACGGAGACGTCACGGGAAGGCGCTTGGGCGGCGAGGGCGGAGGCGAGGAGAGCGAAGGCAACACGGCGGAACATGCTGCGGCAGCATCGCACACCCTGCCCGCTTTGTCAGCCTGCGGTGGCGTATCCTGGCCCGACGACTATCCTGTGCGGCGGAGAACCGCTCCATGATCCAACGCCTACTGTTCGTTGCCGCGGCCGCCACCGCGACGCTCTCCGCCCAGATCCCCACGGCCCTGTTCACGGGTCGGTTCCCGTTCACCGGCCTCGACGCTGCGAGTGAACGCCCCGGCGGCGCCATCAACCGCCTCGAGGAGTTCGACATCTCGTTCGTGGTGCCGGTGCCGGGCACCACGGCGCGCACGCTGCTGTCGAGCACGACGATGCAGTGTTACCTCGGCGACGGCAACAACGACGGCGTCTACACCAAGTTCGCCGGCTGGAAGACCTACTTCCAGCAGATCGGCGTCGGCGGCGTCTTCGTCAAGGCCGCCGATCGCGGCGCCGTGACCTGGGACAAGGTCTGGTTCACCGTGCGCCGCAACGCCGCAGCGGCCGGCACCGCCAGCCCGGGCGCGCTGCAGCTCGAGGTGCTGACCAACAACGGCACCACGCCGCAGACGCTGGTGCCGGGCGACTGGATCCGGCTGCTGCCGAACGGCAACGTCGAGTTCTTCCTGACGGCGGCGCAGCTGGTGGCGGCCGTCGGCACCCAGCCGGGCGCAGGCAACATCGGCGCCGGCGCGCTGCTGCAGAGCGCCACCGGCGACCTCTACTACGCCCCGGTCGATGGTGGCCACTGGGTCAACGGCAACGGTGGTGCGGTCCTCGCGCAAGACGGCGCCATCCTCAAGATCGACGCCGCCAACATCGCCTACGACAGCAGCGGCAACGTGCTGAGCCTGGCGCCCAACTCGGCGCGCGTGCTGATCAACGAAGCGCTGGCCGGCCCGGCGAGCACGGTGACGATCCGCACCATGGTGACCAACTCGGGCGCCATGAGCCGCGATGGCACGCCGGTGGTCGCCACCGGCATCTACGGCAAGACCAACGGTCTCGCCTTCGATCCGAACGGCGGCACGTTCCTGCCCACCTACCCGGACAGCACCGGTGCCTACAACCCGGAGCCGAACCTGCTGTGGGTCAGCGAAGCGGCCTCGTACGCGAGCACGGTCTTCTCGACCAACAACAACGGCAGCGTCGCCGTCATCAACGGCTTCCCCTGCGGCAGCCTGACGCCGGGTGTGCCCGCCGATGGCTCGTGGTTCGGCGTCGGCTTCGACTATGCCAACTTCCAGCCGACGGTGCTCGGCTTCACGCTGATCGACAACCTGCCGGCAGCGCCGCTGCAGATCGACCAGAACAACTTCGGCTCGCTGCCGATCACCGCGACGCAGCCGACCTGGGATGTCGACGTCTTCGGGCCGCCCAACACGGCCGTGTTCGCTCTGTTGACGCTCGGCCCCACCAGCGCTGGGACCTTCGTGCCCGCCCTGCCGCTGGCGGTGCTGCCGCCGCTGTTCACGCCGAACAGCTTCAGCGAGCTCTTCCTGCTGTCGGCGACGGCGACGCTCGGCGTCACCATCACGGACGCCCTCGGCTACGGCACGATCTCGCTGCCGAACCCCAACACGGGCGGCTTCACGGGCATCAGCTTCGTGAGCCAGGCGGTGGCGCTGACGCCCTCCGGCCTGCAGCTCAGCACGCCGCTGCTGACGCAGATGCAGTGAGCGCCGGGCGGCGTGCCGGCGGCCGAGCGTCGACCAGCGGGGCCGGGTCGGTCCGACCGGATCAGCCGGCCGCCACGAACTGCTGCAGTTCGTGGTAGCGGCGATCGACGAGTGCGCGGTCGCTGCTGGCCAGGCGGTCGACGCCGAAGCCCTCGACGGTCAGGCTCGCCGTCACCGTGCCGTAGGCCACGGCGCGCTTCATGTTCCACAGCGTGACCGAGTCGCAGTTGGCAAGGTAGCCCATGAAGCCGCCCGCGAAGCTGTCGCCGGCACCGGTCGGATCGAGCACGTTCTCGGTCGGGTAGGCCGGCAGCGCGTAGTGGAAGAAGTTGGAGAACACAAAGCAGCCGTGTTCGCCCTTCTTGACGATGACGAGCTTCGGCCCCATCGCCAGTGCGGCGCGGCCGGCCTGGATCAGGTTGCTGCGGCCGGTCAGCATCTTGACCTCGCTGTCATTGACGATCAGGCCGTCGAGCCGGCGCATCAGCGCCTCGAGGCCCGCGCGTTCGTGTTCGATCCAGAGGTCCATGGTGTCGGCGACGACGAACTGCGGCTTCGTCATCTGGTCGAGCACCGAGGCCTGCGTCGCCGGCGCGCCGTTGGCCAGGAACACGAACGGCGTGTCGCGGAAGGCGGGCGGCACCACCGGCTTGAAGTCGCCGAAGGTGTTGAGCTGCACGTCCAGGGTCTGCCGCGAGTTCATGTCGCTGGCGTAGCGACCGTGCCAACGGAAGGTCTTGCCGGGCTTGCTCTCGAGGCCGGCGATGTCGACACCACGGCTCTCGAGCAACTGGCGATGCGCCGACGGGAAGTCCGACCCCACCACGCTGACGAGCCGCACCGAGGTGAACAGGCGCGCCGCGAGGCTGAAGTAGGTGGACGAGCCGCCCAGGCAGTCGGCGGCGGTGCCGTGGGGGGTCTCGATGGTGTCGAACGCAGTGGAACCGACGACGAGCAGCGTCATTTGGCGCGCACGTTAGCGGCCGCAGCCGGGCCGTTCCACGGCGGCCGCACGGTTCCTTGCCGCGGCGCCGGGGGCCGCGGCGGGACCGATCAGTCCTTGGCTTGTTCGCGGTCTTCGAGTTCGGTCTCGCGCTCGATGTCGGCGCGGGTGACGCGGTCCTTCTCGAACAGCACGAATACACCACCGAGCAAGGACCAGAAGATCAGATGCAGGCGGTAGAGCACCGACAGCGCCACGCCGCGCGTCGACATCGCCGCCGCGGCCGCCGCCCCACCGCCGTGGATGTAGCCGGCGCCATACTGCGCGAACAGGCTGCCGTAGAGCCACTCGCCGATGCCCCAGCCGTTCGGCAGCACCGGCACCGCGGTGATGATGTTGATGATCGGGATCAGCGCGAAGTACTCGAACGCCGGCAGGCCGACGCCGATCGCCTCGCCGAGCAGGTAGACCCCGAGCACCGAGATGACGTGGTTGACGACGCCGGCGGCGAGGCTGGCCGTGATCACCGTGCCGTGGTTGCGGTAGAAGAAGATGGCCTGGTCGACCATCTTGAGCTTGTGGCGCAGGCCTTGTGGCAGCTTGTTGAGCAGGGTGTTGAGCCGCACCACCTGCCGCAGCCGTCGGCTCAGCGCAACGACCCCGACCAGGCCGACGCCGACGATGACCGCCCAGATGCCGATCGCGAGTTCGGCGAACCGATCGAGCGCGAACAGCACCACGATGGCGCCGAGCACGGCCAGCGAGCCGAGCCCGAGCACCCGATCGACGACCACCGACACCAGCACCTGCACCCGGTGGCCAGGGCAGCGCTTCATGATGTAGAGCGCCTTGACCACGTCGCCGCCGGTGGAGCCCGGCATGACGTTGTTGAAGAAGACGCCGATCCAAGTGAAGCGCAGCGTCTCCAACAACGAGACGTCGGTGCCGTTGACGCGCAGCAGCCACCACCAGCGCGCGCCGGCGATCAGCGCGGTCAGGAAGTAGCAGAAGGCGCCCAGCGCGAACAACAGCGGGTCGAGATTGCGCCAGTAGGTCTGGAACGCAGGCTCGATGGCGATCCAGGAGCCATCGTCCTGCGGGCCGGTGCGCACCTCGTGTTCGACGCCATCGGCGAGCGACCGGTAGCGCAGCGGCTCCTGCTTCCACGAACCGAGGATCTCGACGGCTTCGGCGGTGGCCGGCGAGTCGGGGGCAGGCTTGCGCAGCAGGCGGTCCTCGAACGGCACTTGGCGGAACACCACCCACATCAGCAGCGCCACCACGGCGAGCTTGAGCAGCAGGATCAGGTGCTTCTTCACCGCCATTCCCCCTTGCCGCGCACCTTGGCGCGGGCGTCGGCGACGCTGGCCTGCTCGGCGGCAGCGCGCGCCAACAGGCGCTCGGCGAACACGGCCGGGTCGATGCCGAGGTCGGCCAGCGACGAGATCGGCACCGGCGCCCCACCCGGCGTGGCGTTGACGGCGAAGTGGATCAAGCTGCTGACCGCCGTCACGGTGGCGATGGAGATCGACAGCTTGCCGTCGCGTACAAAGAGGTCGTCCCCGTCACGATGGAAGCGAACGGTCGGCGCCAGTTCGGCCAGCACTTCGCCAGCCTGCGCCGCCAACAGCCGCTGGCGGTGCACCGCGAGCAGCAGGTCGGGGTGCGAGAACGACTCCCAGACGAAGTGCACCATGTCGCTGCCGGCGATGCCGGGGCCGTCGAGGTCGGCGAGGTCCGCCATCTCGGCGACGTGCACCAGGCACGGACCGCGGAAGCCGACCAGGGCATCGCCGACGAGGCCGAAGCGCGCCAGCAGCCAGTGCGCACGCAGCTGGCTGCCGTCGTAGGCGATCACATCCTGACACCAGTGGGTTCGCATCCGGGTCGCGGGCCCGTCGCCCGGGGACGGATCGGTCACGGCCGGCGCTCGTCGTTCCATTGCCGTACCCAGGTTGGATCGGGGTCGATCCGGGCACGCCCAAGGCTCCAGCTCAGCGCTGCCAATGCGGGCGTGCGCAGCTTCGAGTAGTAGGCCTGCTCGTTCAAGATCGTGGTGACCAAGAATTCCGCGGGCGTGGTGACGTCCCAGTCCTTCTGGCCAGGCAGCTTCACGCCGGTGTGCAACGGCTCGCCGCGCAGTTGCCCGCAGTAGTGGATCAACCGCAGCTGGATCAACGCATCGGACTCGAAGCGTGGTTCGCCGCGCGCGAGTTGGTCGGGCGTAGCGACCATCAGCGCCAGCAGCAGTGAGGCGGCCTTGCCACCGGCGAGTCGGCGCACTTGCTCCATCACCGTGAGGCGCAGGTCGACCCCGCCAGACCGGCGGTCGCGCAGCACGTCGCGGAAGGTGCCTTCGAGCTGGTGGCGCATGCTGCGCCGCAAGGCGGCTGCGACCGCGGCCCGCAGAAGGACATCGGTCTCGGCCTGCGCCAGCGCCGTCAGGTCCTCGACCAGCTGCAGCCGTTCGACACGATCGGCGAGCGGCCGCTCGCTGATCGCAGCCAGCGCTTCGGCATACGACTGTCGCGCCGCCTCGTGCCAGGTACGCGCATCCCGGCCGTCGGGGCGCCCCGTCTGCAGCACCGCGCGCGCCGGCGTGATGCGCGCCGCGTCGGCGGGCAGGCCGAACTGATCGAACGGGCCCGTGAACACCTCGAGCCCGAGTTGCTGCGCCAGCTGCGCCAGACCGTCGACGGCGACGATGCGGCTCTGTTCGTGGTGGTCGAACTCGGCGATCCAGCCGCAGCGGCTGACGCCGGCGGCACCGGCGATCAGGTCGTCGCCGGTCTCGTCGGGCAGTTCGCGCAGCAGCTCGCGCACGTGCTCCGCCGGGTTGCCGAGTTCGACCTCGTGATCGCGGCCGAACACGGCGCCGAACAACCAGCGGAACGGGTAGGTGATCGGCCAGCGCATGTAGAACTGGCTGACCGCGGCGCGTGGGGCGTAGGTGATCTGCGGCGACTCGGTGCCCGGCTCGACGCGCACGATGCGATCCACCTCACCGAGGATCTCGCTGCTGCTGAGATTCGCCGCCACCGAGCAGGCCGTCGCCAGCAGCGGCGCCAAGACGAGCCCACGCCCCCACCGGCCGAACTGGCCCCGCCCGCGCAGCAGCGTGTTCACTTCCCGTTCGCACATCGTCGCCTCCATTGCGTCACCACCGCCAGCCGGCCCGCCGCCGTGTCCGCGGCGCTGGCCGTCACCAGCGCGCTGGCGCCGCCGCTGGCCGCGAGCGCCGCATCCAGCGCGGCGAACGCCGCCGGATCCGATTCGCGCTCGAGCTGTGCCAGCAGCAGCGGCACGGCCCGAGCACCGAGCAGTTCCGCCGCGCGCGAGGCGGCGAACCGGCGCACCAATGCCGCGGCGTCGTCGAGCGCCAGCCGGCAGAAGTCGTCGACGGACTCGGGCACCGGCCGCGCCAGGCGCACCGCGGCGGCACGCACTGCCGGAGAAGCGTCGGCCGCCGCGATCGCCACCGCCCTCCCAGCGAGGTCCAGGGTGAGCGCCGGCTCGGCGTCGGCGATCGCCACCAGCCGTTCCAGCGTGGCGACGCGCACGGTCGCCAGCGGCGCCCCGCGCAGGTTGCCGAGCAGGTCGCGCACCCGCAGCCGCTGCGGACCCTCGTCGTGCGCGATCTCGGCGGCGAGGCCGTCGAGGTCCCTGTGGTGCTCCCGGCACCACGGGTCGCCTTGGTGCGCGGCACGCAGCTGCGCCAGCGTGGCCGCCGCATCGGCTCCGGCGCCCTCGAGCCACTGCAGCTCGGCGAGTTCGAACAACACACCCGGGCCCAGGTTGCCGGCCCCGAGTTCACGCACCAGCCCGGTGAGTTCGGCCACCGCGAGGTGGCGTCGGCCGAGGTCGCGCAGTACGCCGGCGCGCGCCAGGCGCAGCAGCGGCGATGGCCGCCGTCCGGCCGCGGTGTCGAGCACCTGCAGGGCTTCGGCGGGTCGCTCCTCGTCGAGCAGCAAGGCGGCGAGGTCGAGCGCGGGCTCGGTCGGATCGCTCGTGGTCGCCAGCAGATGGCGCAGCTCGGCCTCTTCCCGCAGCGGGTCCAGCTCCGGCATCGTCGCCGGCAGCGCCGCCCCCTCGCCGGATGGGGCTGTGGCCGCCGCCGCGGTGGGCGGTACCGGCGCAGCGACCGCTGGCTCGGGTGCTACCACCGGCCCTGGGACCGGCGCTGCAGCCGGCGCCGACGAACCCGCGGCAAGCGGCCGCGGCTGGCCGAAGCTGCGCGCTTCGACGCGCGTCGGCGGCGCGCTGCACGCAGCGGCGATGCTCATGGAGAGCAGCAGGGCAGCGGCGCGCGAGAAGGGCATCGAGCCGCAGGTTGTAGCAGAGCCCGCGGTCCACGCCGCGCCGATTTTGCGCGTCGTCGACCTCGCGAATTCCAGTCGCGGTCCCGGCCGCGGCGCGGCAGCATGCCCGCCATCATGGAGCCGACCCCGCCCGCTGCGTTGCGCCTCGCGCTGCGCCTTCGTGCCGCCACTGCCGCCGCGGTGCGCGCCTCGGCGCGACGCTGCCTCGCCGCACAACGTCGCCTGCGCCCGGCCGACGTCTCACGCAAGGGGCTCGGTGACTTCGTGACGAAGGTCGATGTGCGCGAAGAACGGGTGCTGCGCCGAGAACTCGGCGCGCTGCTGCCCGAGGCCGGCTTCCTCGGCGAGGAGTCGTCGCCGAGCCAGCTCGATCGCGACTGGATCTGGGTCGTCGACCCGATCGATGGCACCAGCAACTTCGCGCATCGGCTGCCGCATTGGGCCGTCTCGGTCGCCCTGCTGCACCGCCGCCAGCCCGTGCTCGCGTGCATTCACTGCATGCCCGAACAGGCAGGCTACGTGGCCGTGCACGGCCGCGGCGTGCAGCGCGAAGGTAGGCGCCTGCGGCTCGCCGCGGGCCGGCTCGACGACGCTGCCATCGTCGGCTGCCAGTGGTTCCGTGGCCAACAGGACCTGCGCTTCCTGGAACGACTGCAATCGCGCGGCGCGCGCATCCGCACCCTCGGCAGCTCGGTGACCCAGCTCGCCGACGTCGCCGCCGGCCGGCTCGACGGCAACGTGCAGGAGCAGGGCCGGGTCTGGGACATCGCCGCGGCCGGCCTCGTCGTCGTCGAGGCCGGCGGGCTGTTCACCGATTGGCAAGGGCGGCCC
>JAEUHT010000202.1 GCA_016793265.1 Planctomycetota bacterium | reverse complement strand
CCGTGCGGTAGGCCTCCTCGGCGGCGGCGAAGTTGCCGAGCAGGCCGAGCTTGGCGTAGACCTTCTTGAGCACGTCGAGCGACAGGTCGTGCAGCTTGGCGTAGGCGCCGGCGATCGTGGTGTTGACGATGACGACGGCGCGCGTGCCGATGCGGTGGGCGCGGGCGATGCGCGTGGCGTCGACCGCGGCCAGCGTGATCGGCGGGCAGCGCGCGGCGAGCTGTTCGATCGGCTCGGGCGTGTTGACGAGCAGCGAGCCGCCGGGGCGGAGGCCGGTGAACACGTCGGGGCCGAGCAGATGGTGGTCGAGCACGACGAGGTGGTCGGGCTCGTAGACCTTGTTGCGGTTGGTGATCGGCTCGTCGCTGACGCGCGTGTAGGCGCGCACCGGCGCCCCCGACCGCTCGCCGGCGTAGTCGCCGAACGTCTGCACGCTGCGGCCAGCCTGGGCGTAACAGGCGGCCAGGATCTTGGCGCAGGTGACGCCGCCCTGTCCGCCGCGACCGTGCAACCGGATCTCCATCGAGTCGACCATGGGTGCCACCACTGGCGGTCGCGAACGGCCTCGGAACGCGCACCGCCGAGTCGCAATGTATGGAACGCCGCGAAGTCCTCTGCGCGTCGTGGTGCGTAGTGCGCGCCTTCCGTGGACGCATGCGTGCGGGGCGACCGGCCCAGGCGTGACTACGGTGTCGGCGGCCGCTGGTGGCGGTGGCCACCACCCGCCGTCACAGCTGCGGCAGGTCGTCGTCGTCTTCGTCGATCTCGTGCGCCGCGCTCGCCGGCAGGCTCGCCAGCGTCTTCTGCACCATCTGCACGTGTTCGGTCTCTTCGTCACGCAGCTCGGTGAACAGCTCGCGGATCGTCTTGTCCTTCACGTACTGCAGCGCCTGGTCGTAGAAGTCGAAGGCGCGGCGCTCGGCGGTCAGCGCCAGCTCGAAGGCCTGGCGGGCGGACATGCGCGAGCGTACGGCGCCCTGGTCCGGCGCTTCGACGTCGAACAGGTCGTCGCGCCGCACGCGGCGCGGCTTGTCGCCGAACAGCTGGCGGCGCCGCTCCTGCAGCGCCTTGCCGTGTTTGGCCTCGTTGCCGGCCATCGCCGTGAACACGCTGGCGGCGTCGCCGGGGAAACGGTGGCCGAGCTGGTCGGCGAACTCGCGGTAGCGGTCGTAGGCCTCGGCCTCGATCAGGACGGCGAGGTCGAGGGCGTCCATCAGGTCGAGTTTCTGGAAGTCGAGGCGGATCGGCATGGTGGGTCTCGCGGGCTGTGGGGGTGCGGAGGAAGGTCTCGGATCAGGCCGTGCCGGCGTCGGGGCCGGTTCGGGCGGTGCGGCGGCAGTGGCCGTCGCCATCGGCCTCGCCAGCACCGTCCCCCCTGCCGGCGCCGCACGAACAGGACGAGCAGGCGCCCGTCGGCGCGCGCGTCTTCTTCTGCAGCACGACCCAGAGGCCGCACATGGCGGCGAAGCCGAGGATCGCGAACAGGTGGGGCAGCATGATCGGTGGGGTGGGTCAGGTGCTGAGCAGGCCGGCGAAGCCCATGAACGCCATCGCCAGGATGCCGGCGAGCAGCAGGTTGAAGGCGGTGCCGCGCACGACGGCCGGCACGTCGGACAAGCGCGCTTCCTCACGCAGGCTCGCCATCAGCACGAGCGCGAGGGTGAGGCCGCCGCCGCCGCCGAGCGCGAAGGCGATGCCCTGCCAGAAGCCGTAGCCGCGGCTGGTCTGGAACAAGGCGAGCCCGAGCACCGCGCAGTTGGTGGTGATCAGCGGCAGGAAGATGCCGAGCGCAGCGAACAGCGCCGGGCTGGTCTTCTTGATCACCATCTCGACGAACTGCACGGCGCTGGCGATGACGACGATGAAGGCGAGCAGGCGCAGGTACGGGAAGCGCTCGAGCACGAAGGTGTTGAGCGTCCAGGTCGCGATCGAAGTGATCAGCAGGACGAACGTGGTGGCGATGCCGAGCCGGAACGCGGTCACCAGCTTGCCGGAGACGCCGAAGAACGGGCACAAGCCGAGGAAGTACGACAGCGTGAAGTTGTTGACGACCAGCGCGCTGATGAAGATCCAGACGAGGTCGCTCACGACGCCTTCCTCGTGCCGAACACCGAGAACAGCAGCAGGATGACGCCGAGCACCAGGAAGCCGCCCGGCGGCAGCACCATGACGACCCACGGTTCGAACGACGGGCCGAACAGGTCGAAGCCGAACAGGCTGCCGTTGCCGAGCACCTCGCGCAGCATGCCGAGGCAACTCAGCGCGAAGGTGAAGCCGATGCCCATGCCGAGCGCATCGAGCACGGCGAGGCCGGGCGGGTTCTTGGCGGCGAAGGCCTCGGCGCGGCCGAGGATCAGGCAGTTGACGACGATCAGCGCCAGGAACGCGCCGAGCTCCTTGTGCACGGCCGGCGCCAGCGCCTGCAGCGTGAAGTCGACGACGGTGACGAGCGTGGCGATCACGACGACGTAGGTGGAGATGCGCACCTGGTTGGGCACGAAGCGGCCGATCAGCGAGATCAGCAGCGACGAGCACATCAGCACCACCATGGTCGCAGAGCCCATGGCGAGCGCGTTGATCGCGCTGTTGGTGACGGCCAGCGTCGGGCACATGCCGAGCACCTGCACGAAGGCGGGGTTCTCCTTCCAGATGCCCTTGACGAACTCCTGGTAGGCGCGCGACGGATCCGCGGGCGGCGTGGTGGTGGTCATCGGGATCCCTGTGCGGGCGCCTTCGGCACCGCGTCGCCGGTCGGCAGGCGCGCGAGCAGGTGCTGGTTCTGGGTGACGAGGATGCGCACGACGGCCTTCGACGAGATGGTGGCGCCGCTGATGCCGTCGACGTGATGGGGCGCGCTGCCGGTGCCGGACTTGACGACGACGATGTCGGGCTCGACCGCCAGGCTGGTGAACTCGCGGCCGAACGCCGGATCCTTGAAGATCTTGTCGCCGAGGCCCGGCGTCTCGCGGCTCTCCAGGATCTGCAGGCCGACCACGACCTTGCGCGCCGGGTCATAGCCGTAGAGCAGCTTGATGGTGTCCTGGAAGCCGGGGCCCTGGCCCGGGATCGCGAAGCCGAGGAACGCGCCGCCGTCGCCGTAGGCGGCGTAGACCGCGACCGCGTCCTTCGCTTCCTTGCCATCGGCGAGCACGAAGTGGTCGCCGGCGAGCACGAGCTTCTGCATCGCGCGGGTGCCCGGCACGACCTGGAACACGGCGTCGCGCAGCGCCGCCGCGGCGTTGGCCTCGATCGTCGGCAGGGTGATCGCGTAGGCGCCGGCGAGCATCAGGCCGGCCAGCAGGCCGGCGATCGTCAGCGTCGCGACGAGGCGCAGCGAGCCCGGCTCGGGCGGCAGTTCGAGGTCGCTCATGCGGGCCTCCGGCGGCCGAACGGCCGCGGCTGCGTCACGCGCTCGATCAGCGGCGAAGCGGCGTTCATCAGCAGGATCGCGTACATCACCCCTTCCGGCAGGCCGCCGTAGTTGCGGATGACCACGACGAGGGCGCCGATGCCGGCGCCGAAGGCCCAGGCGCCGCGCGGTGTGGTCGGCGAGCTGACCGGGTCGGTCGCCATGAACACGGTGCCGAACAAGAGGCCGCCCGAGCAGAGCAGGAACAGCGGCGACGGGTTGCGGGCGGGCAGGACCAGGTGCAGGCCACCGCCGACGACGACCACGGCCAGCAGCACGGCGACCGGGATGCGCCAGTCGAAGGCGCGGCGCAGGCCGAGCCAGAGGCCGAGCAGCAGCAGCACGAGCGCGCTGGTCTCGCCGAGCGAGCCGGGCACGTCGCCGACGAACAGGTCCCACAGCGGCGTCGCGATGTGGTCGAACTTCATCTGCGACAGCGGCGTCGCCGTCGACAGGCCGTCGAGCTGGCCGCGCAGGAACGGCCACGCGAAGGTGGTGCCCGGCACGTCGAAGAAGCCGCGTGGTGGCACCCAGGTGGTGATCGCGGTGGGGAACGCGGCCTGCAGGAAGGCGCGGCCGACCAGGGCCGGGTTGAACAGGTTCTGGCCGAGGCCGCCGAACAGCTGCTTGCCGAGCGCGATGGCGACGAAGCCGCCGAGCGCGGCCATCCACAGCGGGATCGCCGGCGGCAAGGTCAGCGCCACCAGCACGCCGGTCAGTACGGCGCTGCCGTCGCGCAGCGTGCTGCCGCGCGGCAGCCGCACCGGCAGCAGCCACTCGGCGGCGACGGCGCCGAGCGTGGCCGCCAGCACCACCAGCAGGGCGACGAGGCCGAAGTACCACGTCGCCGCCAGCGCCGCCACCAGCGCGCACAGCAGCACTTCGACCATCAGCCGCGGCGTGGTCAGCGTCGTGTGCAGGAACGGCGCCGCCTGCAGCTGGGTGCGCACGGAGCGGCCGGTCACGGCTTCTTCTCCTTGCGCTTCTGGTCGCGGATCGCCGACTTGGCGACGCGGATGAGCTGCACGATCGGGATGTTCGACGGACACGTGAACGAGCACGCGCCGCACTCCATGCAGTCCATCACGAAGTTGGCCTCGAGCGCGTCGAACTCGCCGTGGCGCGACAGCCGGGCCAGCACCGACGGGTTCAGGAAGTTGGCGCAGGCGTCGAGGCAGCGGCCGCACTTGAGGCAGCCGAACTCGTTGCCGCGCGCGGTCTCGGCGGCGGTGAAGGCGAGCACGCCCGAGGTGCCCTTGAGCACCGGCACGTCGATGCTGGCCAGCGAACTGCCCATCATCGGCCCGCCCATGACGAACTCGCGCGTCTCCGGCACGGTGCCGGCGCAGTGGGCGAGCAGGTCGCGCACCGGCGTGCCGAGCGGCACCCGCACGTTGGCCGGGCGGCGCACGCCCGGACCCGAGACGGTGACGACCCGCTCGATCAGCGGGATGCCGCGGTCGAACCAGTCGGCGATCGCCACCATGGTGCCGACGTTGTTGACGACGCAGCCGACGTCGAGCGGCAGCTTGCCGGCCGGCACCTCTTGGCCGAACAGCGCCTTGATCAGCATCTTCTCGGCGCCCTGCGGGTACTTGACCTCGAGCGGCGTGACGTGGATCGCCTCGCCGGGCAGCACCTGCGCGCGCAGCGCGGCTATGGCGTCGGGCTTGTTGTGCTCGACGCCGATGTGGATGTCGGTGGCGCCGAGCTTCTTGGCGATGATGCGCGCGCCGCGCAGCACCTCGGCCGGCCGCTCGACCATGGTGCGGTGATCGCAGGTGAGGAAGGGCTCGCATTCGCAGCCGTTCAGCACGAAGTGGCGCACCGGCTTCTCGGCCGGGGTCTTGTACTTGACGTGGGCCGGGAAGGCGGCGCCGCCGAGGCCGACGATGCCGCCCTGCTGCACGTGGGCGACGAAGTTGTCGACGTCGAGCGTGTCGGGGTCGACCGTGGCATGCGGCACGATCGTCTGCAGCGAGAACGCATCGGCCTCGATCTCGATGCAATCGACCAGGTCGCCGTTCGGGTGGCGGTGGCGGCCGAGGTCGACGATGGTGCCGTCGACCGGCGCGTGCAGCGAGGTCGAGACGAAGCCGTCGGCGGTGGCGATGCGCTCGCCGCGCCGCACGCGCTGGCCGCGCGTGACGGTCGGCTTCGCCGGCTTGCCGCCCTGACCGAGCGGCAGCACGTAGCGGCCGACGAACGGCATGTGCTCGACCACCAGGTGCTCGGTGCCCTGCTTGTGGTCGTCCGGGTGCACCCCGTGGCGGAAGCTCTGCAAGCGGAACGGCAGGTTCACCGCGCACCTCGCGACAGCGTGACCAGCTTGTGGTGCAGCCGCTGCAGCAGTTCGCCCTCGACGTGGGCGCGCGCCGAGCGCAGCTCGTCCTGGTGGCGGGCCTGCAGGGCGCGCAGCTCGGCGGCGTGGCGGTCGGCGACCGTCGCCGCCGCGCGCTGCTCGACCTCGTGCGTGAACGGCGTGCGCACACCGGCGAGCTCCTGCAGCGTCGACCAGGTGGCCAACAGCGCGGGGTCGTCGGTGCCGGCCGCGTCGGGGTCGGGGTTGCCGGCGAGCGACAGCTTCTGGCCGAAGGCGCCGCTGCGGGCGGGGTCGTAGCTCAGCAGCGGAAACGCGCGCCGCTGCACCGCGGCGGCGGCGAGCTGCAGCGCCTGGTCGGCGGCGGCGCCGTGTTGCCGCGGGTTCGGCGCCAACACGTGCACGAGGGCGGCGCCCGGATGCGCGAGCGCGAGCTGCACGCCGGTGGCGAGGTGGTCCAGGTGCGCGATCGACGTCTGCAGCACGAAGGCGTCGCGGTGGGCGAGCGCCAGCAGGGCGGTGGTGCACGGTGCCGCGGCCACCTTCGCCGTCGCCAGCAGCAGCAGCTTGATCGGCAGGCCGCTCTCGAGCACGGCGCCGACCGTGCGCAGGCCACCGTCGTCGAGCTGGCCGGCGTCGGCGCACAGCCACAGCGGGGGGCAGACGGCGCGTTCGGCGGCGGTGAGCTCGGCGAAGGTCAGTTCGCGCGGGCCCGGGGCGCCGGGTTGCAGCAGGGCGCGGGCGCGGCGCTGCAGCGCAAAGTCGCGGGCGACGGCCGCGGCGCTGCCGCGCAGCAGGCCGAGGGCCCGGTGGCCCGCTTCGGGGCTGTCGTCGAGCACGGCCGGCATGGCGAACGGGTTCCACGGGTAGTGCTCGGCGAGCGTCTGTGCGGCGGGGCCGCTGAGCACGAGGCCGGCGCGGGCGCGGCCACGGCCGGTGCTGCCCTGGTGGATGCGCCAGCGCAGGTCGGCGAGGGCGCGCGCGGTGTCGACGAGCCGCTGCAGGCGGGTGGCGTCGATGCGGCCCTGCTGCGTGCTCTCGTCGAGGCGCGCGGCGAGCGCGGACAGGGCCACGGCGCCCTGGCCGAGCGTCGCCAGGCCTTCGTGCAGCGCTTCGAGGTCGCCGACCGGCAGGGCGCCGGCGAGCTGGTCGCGGATGCGCGCGGCGAAGGTGCCGGCCAGTTCGTCGAGGTCGGCGAGCTGCTGCCGCAGCTTCGGCTGCAGGTGGGCCTCGGTGGCGGCCAGCACGCTGCGCAGCGCGACGCGGGCGCCGCTGCCCGGCTCGGCGTCGTCGCCCGGCGCTACCGCGCACAGGCAGTGCCGCGACAGTTCGAGCGCGGCCAGCGGGCCCGGCTCGGCCTGGCCGCGCAGCGCGGCGACGACGGCGCCCGGTGTGTCGGGCAGCGCGCGCCAGCAGGCGGCGCCGGCGGCGGCGGTGCTGGCGAGGTCGCGCGTGCGCGGCGTGCGCGAGAGCGCCGCCGGCGCGCAGCTGGCGACACAGAGGCCGCAGCCCTTGCAGGCATCGGGGTCGAGCGCCAGCGCCAGCAGGTGGCCGCTGCCGGGCCGTTCGCTCTCGGCGCGGCCGAACAGCACGTCGGGCACCGCGAGCGGCAGCGAGTCGAGGGCAAAGGCGAGCGCGGCGACGGCGTCGCGCTGGGCGGGCTGCTTCCCCTCGTCGACCTTCTGCAGCAGCGGCTCGGCGGCGGCGCGCACGGCCATGCCGGCGGTGCGGGCGCCGGCGGCGGCGGCCTTGGCGAGGCCCTTGGCGAGGCGCGGCAGCAGCGGCCGCAGCGCTTCGGCGGCGGGGGCGAGGCGCACGCCGGCCTCGAGCAGTTCGGCCGGCGCGATCGCGGCCGGCAGCCAGGCGCTGTCCGGGCACGCGGTCCAGCAGGCGCCGCAACCAGTGCACTTGCCGGGGTCGAGCGCGGGCAGCTCGTCGCCCGGGCGGTTGGCGCGCAGCAGCGACGTCAGCGCCGGTACCGAGCCGGCGGCGAAGTACGGATCCGGCGCCAGCTCGTGGGCCACGCCGGTGACGGCGGCGGCGCCGACGAGATCCCAGCTGCGCAAGAGGTTGTCGTGGGTCGGCTCCTGCTGGCGCGGCGGCGCCAGGCGCTGCTGCGCGGGCGACGGCGTGCGGGTGGCGGCCGGCGCGGCGTGACCGAGGCCGAGCCGCTCGATGCCGGGGTGGGCGCGGCGCAGTGCTTCGTGCAGCACGACGCGCTTCTGCAGGGAGCCGGCCTTGGGCGCGAAGTCGACGCCGAGGTAGACGTGGCCGCGGCCGTTGCCGGCATGGCACTCGCGCACGAAGGCCGCGAGGTCGTCGGGGTTGGCCGCTTCGCCGCCGAGGCCGACCAGGGCGCTGTGCAGCGGCGGCAGGTCCTTGGCGTCGAGTTGGCCTGGCCGCAGCAGCGCGGCGCGCAGCTCGCGCAGCAGCGGCGGTTCGCCGGCGAGCGTGGTGTCGGCTGCCGACAGCACGACCACGGCGCGGCGGCGGCGCAGCGACGAAAGCCAGCCGTCGGCGAACGGCCGCAGGCAGGAGACGCGGGCCACGGCGACGGTGGGCCGGGTGGCGCTCGCGGCGAGCGCCTCGGCGGCGCTGGCGGCGGTGCCGGGCAGCGTCACCACGACGACGTCGGCCTTGTCGGGACCGACGCTGGTGACGCGGCTCCAGGCGACGCCGGTGGCGCGCTGCACCTCGGCGGCGGCGTCGTCGAGCAGGCGGGCGGCCGGCGCCGCGACGAACGGGCCGCTGCTGGCGCGCTGCAGCAGGCGCAGCGCCGGGTCGGCCGGCTGGCCGCGCAACACGGGACGTTCGTGGTCGAACCAGCGCACGACGCGGCGGCGCTGGTTGCCGAACAGCAGCTCCTGCGCGGGCGTGCGTGACGGCATCGACTCGGCGGCGTCCCCGAGCAGGTCGATGGCGGCGGGAACCAGCGCCGGCACCGTGGTCGCCCCGGCCGGGGCTTCGGCGGCGACCAGCACCGGCAGCAGGGCGCGTTCCGCGAACAGCCGCGCCAACAGGTGCACGGCGGCGACTTCGCCGGGCCGCGCCAGCAGCACCGCGGCGCCGGTGTCGGCGGCGAGCCACAGGCCCTGGTGGCCGTCGTCGAGCCACACGCGCACGACCAGCGGCAAGAGCCGCGCGGCCGCGGTCTGCAGCAGGTCGATGACGCGCGGCAGATCGGCGCCGCGCAGCAGCACGGTGGCGCGTTCGCCACCCTCGCAGAGGCCCATCGCCTCGGCCATCGCCGCGCGCACGTCGGTCGACTGGAACACGGTGCCGGCGACCGGCGACTCGTTCGGGTGGAGCATCGGCGGGGTCATGGGCGCACCTCGGCGGCGGCGAACTGTTGTTGCGGCACGTACTGGATGGCGCCGGTCGGGCAGCGGAAGGTCGGCGACGGGCCGGGGTCGACGCCGCGCGCGTAGTCGAAGCGCGGCAGGTTGTCGACCATTCGCAAAAGCCCGTCCGGAGCGTCCTGCACGCAGCGGCCGCAGGCGTCGCAGGCGGCGGTGCACAAGGCGCGCGCCGCGGCGCCGGCGAGCGGCACGCGGCACTGCACCAGCAGCGGCTGGCGCAGCGGCAGCAGCTCGAACAGGTCGCGCGGGCAGGCGACCACGCAGTCGCCGCAGGCCGTGCACTTGTCGACGTCGACGACCGGCAGGCCGTTGCCGTTCATGGTGATGGCGGCGAAGCCGCAGGCCAGCTCGCAGTCGGCGAGGCCGAGGCAGCCCCACGAACATCCCTTGCCGCCGCCGCCGGTGACGTGGGCGGCGCGGCACGATTCGAAACCCTCGTAGGCGGCGATCTGCACCGCCTGGGCGCGGCCGCCGCCGCAGTGCAGGCGCGCGACCTTGCGGTCGAGGCTGCCGGCGTCGACGCCGAGGAAGTTGGCGATCTCGGCGACGCGCTCCTTGCTGGCGACGGTGCAGCCCGACGGTTGGCGCAGGCCCTTGACCAGCGCTTCGGCGAAGGCGCGGCAGCCCGGTTCCCCGCAGCCGCCGCAGTTGGAGCTCGGCAGCATGCTCTCGACGCGCTGCGCCCGCGGATCCTCGGGCACACGCAGGAAGCGGTAGGCGAACGCGAGCACCGCGCCGAGCAGGATGCCCAGGCCCGCCATGATCGCACCGGCCATCAGCACGTCGTGCATCGCCGCCTCAGGATTGGAACGGCGCCGCGCGCGCGATCAGCGCCTCGAGGCCCGGTTCGTCGGGGTTCTTGGGCTTGCCCGGGTGGATGCAGCGTGACGGGCACTTCTCGGCCGCGGCGACGAGCTGCGCGTAGCTGCCCTTGGTCACATCGCCGATGCGCGCCTGCTTGTTCTCGTTGTAGACGAACAGCAGCGAGTTGAGGTTGACGCAGTCGTTGCAGGTCGAACAGCGCGCCGAGTCGATCCACGGCTCGCCGTCGTCGTCGTCCGCGGCGGCCGCG
>JAEUHT010000178.1 GCA_016793265.1 Planctomycetota bacterium | reverse complement strand
CGAAGAAGCGGCGGATGCGGCCGAGCAGCTCGCCCGAGGCCCGGGTGACGCGTTCGCGGTGTTCGGGTGGCGCCGCCTGGAGGTCGCGCACGGCGCGCAGACCCTGCTTCCTGGCCTCGACGATCTCGGCCATCTCCTGGGCCAGCCCCGGGCGCTTCTCGAACATCGTCTGCAGCGCGTGCTTGTTCACCACGACGACCTCGAGGTCGTCGACCGCCGTCACCGAGGCGCTGCGCGGCTCGCCGGTCAAGAGCGCCATCTCGCCGAAGAACTCGCCGCGCGTCAGCCGCGCGACCTCGCGTTCGCTCTGGTTCTGGTCGCTGATGGTGACGATCGCGGTGCCCTGCAGGATCACGAACATGGCGTCGCCGGCTTCCCCTTGGAAGACGATGCGTTCGCCGCGGCCGAACGACTGCAGATCACAATCCTGCGCCAGGGCATCGAGTTCGGCGCCGTCGAGCGGTACGAACACGGGCACCTTGGCCAGCACGTCGGCGCGGCGCTTGTTGGGGTCGACGGCCTTCGGCAGTTCGCCGCGGAACTCGAAGCTGGTCTGGGTCGGGAACGGGATGGTCAGCCCGTTGCGGCGCGCGGCGTACCAGACGCGTGTCATGAACTCGTCGTTGATCTCCTGCATGCGGGCGTAGTCGTCGAGGAAGTACCGCACCTGGTACTCGATCGCATAGGCCGCGTAGTTGACCGTGCGGATCGCCGGCGGTGGGTCGTGCAGCACGCCGCGGGTGCTGTGCACCACGCCCATCAGCACGCGCTTCACCTTGTTGGGGGCGTCGTCGTAGGAGAAGCCGAGCAGGTGGGACTCGGCGTGGGCGCGCGTCGGGCGGCTGACGTTGATCAGCGTCTCCTTGCCGATCACCGAGTTGGGGATGACGACGAGGTCGCGAGCGCGCGTGCGCACGCGCACCGAGCGCCAGTTCATCTCGATCACCTCGCCGGTGGTGCTGCCGACGGTGATCCAGTCGCCGACCTCGAACGGGCGCTCGAACAACACGGCGATGCCGACCATGACGTTGTCGAGCGTGTTCTGCAGCGCGAGGCCGAGCACGATCGAGCTGACGCCGAGCGCGGTCAACAGGCCGCTGAGGTCCTGGTGCCAGACGCCGCTGACGACGAAGCAGGCGCCGATCAACACCAGGATCAGCCGCAGGATGTCGAGCAGCAGCTTCGGGAAGCGCGTGGTGCTGGCGCCGTCGCGGCGCACGGTGGCGGCGTGGGTGGCGAAGCCGACCACGGCGCCGATGGTGCTGAGCCACAGCAGCGTCTCCAGCACCCGCAGGCCGGTCGCCGCGACCGGCGGATCCTCGGACCAGCCGAGGCCGCGCCTGGCCAGCACGTAGAGCAGGGCGCTCGTCAGCACGAGGCCGCGCACCATGCGCGTCGGGCCACGCAAGGGGTGGTGCCGGGCGTCGAGACGGCGCACGAACGTGGTCAGGAGCAGCGTCGCCAGCAGCCAGGCGGCGGCGTAGAGCGTCAGTTCGAGCCAGCGTTCCAAGGTCGGTCCGGGCCTCGCGGCTAGTGCGTGAAGGCGGCGGCGAAGCGCTGCTGGCGCGCGGCGAGCGCGTCGGCGGCGGCGGTGAACGGCAGGTCGCCGCCGAGCGCCTGGATGCGGTCCTGCGGCGCCGGGTGGGTCGCGAACATGCCGCCGGAGCCGCCGGCGTGGCCCTGCATGTGGCCGAGCATGCGCACCAGCGCCTGCGGGTCGTAGCCGGCGCCGGCGAGGAACTTGCGCCCGAGCTGGTCGGCGGCCTCTTCGGCGTCGCGCGAGTAGCCGCTGGTGACCAGCGTGCCGACGACGTCGCCGATCGAATCGCCAAACACGTCGGTGAGCTTGTCGAGGTCTTCCTTGCTCATCGCCGCCTGCGCGGCGCCGGCGCCGAGGTACTGGAACGCCGAGACCAGGTTGGCCGACTGGATCGCGGCGACGCCGTGGCGCAGCGTCACGTGCGCGATCTCGTGCGCGAGCACGGCGGCGAGTTCGTCCTCGCTCTTGGCGTCCTTGATCAGGCCCTTGGAGACCAGGATCAGGCCGCCCGGACAGGCGAAGGCGTTGATCTCGTCGGTGTTGAGCACGCCGAAGCGATAGTCGAGGAACGGCCGCAGCACGCCGTCGTTGAGCGCGACGATGCCGTGGCCGACCCGTTCGACGTAAGCGAGCAGGGCCGGGTCGTCGGCGAGCTGATACTGCGGCATCGCCAGGATCTGCGCGCCGACCGAGCGGCCGATGTAGTGCTCTTCACTCGGGTCGAGGTCCTGGAACGACTTGCGCAGGCGGTTGGCGCCGCGGGCGACCTTGCCGATGACGCTGTTCTCGTCGGTGGCCTCCTCGAGGGCGTTCATGATGCTGGCGCAGGCGCCGAGCGTGAGCAGCAGGCCGAGGCCCAGCGTGCACAGGTGCTTCTTGTTCATCACTGGCCCTCCGGCAGCAGCTTGCCCGCGGCGAGGAAACTGCGCAGTTCGGCCTCGGACACCGTGCGCGCCTGCAACTGGTCGACGAGCTGGAAGGCCTTCTCGAGGTCGGGGTGGCCGTTGCGGTAGCTCTGTTCGACCTGCGGGTTGAAGCCCTTGCGCGCCGCCGACGTCTCCGAGGTCGAGTAGGTCTCGCGCACACCCTGGCCCGACAGCCGCACCTCCTTGTTCTTCGACACGTCGGTCTCGTGCACGAAGCCCTCGTTGCCGGCGAACTTCGCCATGAGCCAGGCGCCGTCCTTGCTGACGAATTCGAGCTGGTCACCTTCCTTGAGGTCGGCGACCGGCGGCGCGAAGGTGCGCTTCTGCGCGCGCAGCTTGGTGGTCTTCCTGGTGACGATGAGCACGTCACCAGGGTTCTGCGGCGCGGAGGCCGCGAGCAGACAGAGCAGGGGAGACAACGCGAGGGCCCGAGGGCAACGCATGGGGCGCGCAGGATAGCGAGCGGAGGCTCCGGACGCGAATCGGCGCGAGCAGGGCCGGCTCCACCACCAGCCGTTCACTTGTGGTCGAGGTGGAAGACGCCGTCGAAGGCCGGATCGGCGAGCCGTGCCGTCCACAGGCTGGCGAGGGCATCCTGCGGCCGGTGGCTCCCACAGGCGGCCACTTCGGCGCGGGCGGTCTCGCGGTCGCCGCGGCGCAGGGCCGCGACGGCGCGCGCCCAGGTCGCCGCCAGCTGCCGGTCGGCGTCGCTGGCGCGCTCGCGGCGCACCAGCGGCTCGAACACGGTGATCGGCTCGTGGCGACCGACCACGGCGACGCGGCCGACTTCGCGGCCGAGCACGGTGTCGCCGACGTCGGCCCAGGCCGTGCCGCTGACGAGGCAGCGGGTGCCGAACGCCTTGTTGGCGCCTTCGAGCCGCGCCGCCAGGTTGACGGTGTCGCCGATCGCCGTGTAGTCGAAGCGCGCCGACGAGCCCATGTTGCCGACCACGGCCAGGCCCTTGTGCACGCCGATGCGGGTGCCGATCGGCGGCAGGCCGCGTTGGCGCAGTTCGCCGGCGATGGCCTCGCTGACGGCGATCGCGTCGAGCGCCGCCAGCACCGCGGCGCGGCCGTGGCCCGGCGTCGCCAAGGGCGTGCCGAAGATGGCCATGATGGCGTCGCCGATGAACTTGTCGATGATGCCGCGCTGCGCCAGCACCGGCGCACACATGCGGGTGAAGTAGTCGTTGAGGAAGGCGACGAGCTGCTGCGGTTCGCTGCGTTCGGCCAGCGTCGTGAAGCCCTGCAGGTCGGTGAAGAACAGCGTCACCTCGCGCGTCTCGCCGCCGAGCCGCAGCGCCGCCGGGTCGGCCAGCACCTCGGCCAGCACCTCGGGTGCGAGGTAACTCCGGAAGGCGCGGTGCATGTTGCGCTTCTGCCGGCCCTCGACGAAGAACCGCCACAAGAACGCCGCCGCCGAGGCGCTGCCGCCAGCGACCAGCGGCGCCGCCAGCGGCACCGCCACGAGCTCGGTCCAGGCCCACGACGCGGCCCCGAGCCCGAGCCCGAGCGCCAGGAGCAGCGCCAGGGCCGGCCACCACACGCCGGGCAAGGCGAACACGATGGCGACGGCGAGCGCGGCGGCGACCGCGGCCAGCGTGCTCTGCCACGCCGGCACCCGCAGCGGGTCGGAGCGCAGCAGGTTGTCGAGCGCCGTCGCGTGCAGTTCGACGCCCGGCAGGTGCGCGTCGAGCGGTGTCGGGTGGGCGTCTTCGTAACCCTCGGCGTGGATGCCGACGAAGACGAACTTGTCGCGGAAGCAGTCGGCCGGATACAGCGGCGGCTCGCCCTTCTCGACGCGGTTGATCGACTCCAGGATGTTGACGAACTTGACCTTGGCGAACGAGAACGCGGGGCCGCGCAGGTTCAGCAGCAGCCGTGCGTCGTCGGGGCAGGCGATCGTGCTGCCCGAGGGCAGCGACAGCCTGCCAGCGTCGAGGCGCCGCAGTTCGCCGTCGGGTTGCGCCGCCAGCAGCGCCGCCAGCGCCAAGGACGGCGTCGCCGCCGCCGCCTGCCCCGCCGGACCCCACGCGCGCAGCAGGTCGTAACGGCGGTAGGTACCGTCGGCATCGGCCTTGATGTTGACGAAGCCGAGCCGGTCGGCTCCCGCCGCCAGTTCGGCGATCGGCAGCACGACGCCGCGTTCGCGTTGGCGCGCGAGCCCCGCCCCGCCGAGCGGCAGCGCGCGGGCCGCGAACGCCGCCGTCTCGTCGCCGTCGCGGCCACCGTCGCGGAAGCCGACGAACTTCATCGCCAGCGCGTCGCCCTTCGCCGCCGCCAGCATTGCGCCGAAGGCCCGGTCGTCCTCGGCATTGCCGCGCTGGTCGAACAGCACGTCGAACGCGACCACGCGCGCGCCGGCCTGCCGCAGGTGCTGCAGCACCTGGCCGTAGACCTCGCGCGGCCACGGGAACGGCACGCCGTTCTGATCCATGTAGTCCATCGACTCCTGGTCGATCCAGGCGATGACGATGTCGTCGCCGGGCGCCTGCCGGCCGACGCCGAGCGCGAAGCGCGCGTCGAGCGTCAGCACTTCGAGGCGGTCGACGGCGCCGAGCGCCGCGGCGGCCATGGTCAGCAGGAAGGCGAACAGCGCGAGCAGGCACATGACCACGATCCGGCGCATGCGCGCAAGTTGTAGCGGCGCCGGGCAGCGGAACCAGGAGCACGACCGCGACGCCGGCGTGGTAGAAGTTCGCGCCGATGGGCAATGCCGACGTGCGCGCGCCAGCTCCGCGGGTCCAGGATCGCTGGCGCACCGTGCTGCTGGTGCTGCTGGCGCTGAGCCTCGTCGCCGTGGCCTTCGAGATGGTGCCGGCGACCTGGCGGTTCGTCGCCGCATGGGCCGGCGACGCGTCGCTGCGCGCGATCACGCGGCCGCTGTGGTTCCTCTGCACGCCAGTGGCGCTGACGCTGGCCGAGCTCGGTCTCCTGGCCGGCGCCGTGCTCGCGCTGCGTCGCCACGACGAGGCCGCGTCGCGCCGTTCGCTGCTGGTCGCCTTCGGTGTCTACTTCGTGCTGCAGATCGTGCCGCGCCTGGTGCCGCTGCGGTGGTCGTACGCATGGTCCGCCGACCTGCAGGAACAGGGCCGGCAGATCCTGGCCAAGGCGGCGCCGTTCGACGCGGTCGCCGGCGTCCTCGATCTGGTGCCGCTGCTGCTGGCGTTCACGCTCGGGTTGTTGCGCGCGGGCACGCACCAGGCGCACCGTCACCCGGGCCACGCCGCCGGGCCGGTGCTCGCCTTCGCCGCCGCGGCCCAGTTGGCGGCGCTCGCCGCGCTCGGCCTCGCCGGCGCCGGGCCGCTCTACGGAGACGGGCTGCTGGTGGTGGGGCTGGTGCTGCTGACGCTGCACTTCGTGGTGGTCGCGCTCGTCTGGAGCCTGCGCGCGGCATCGGTGCCGCGCGGCGGGGCGGCGCTGTTGTTCGGCGCCACGCTGCTGCTGCAGTTGCCGGGCTGGTGCGCACTGCTGCTCGGCCTCGAACAGGTCGAACTGCTCGGCAAGCACCTGGTCGCGATCGGCGGTCGCGAGGGCCTCGTCGAGCTCGGCGAACTGCCGCGCCACGCCGCGCACTTCGTCGCCCGCACCTGCGTCATGGCGCTCGCCGGCAACGACATGATCGAACGGCTGCGCGCCGCGCGCGGCTGACGGGCGGCGGCGGGCTGCTGCGCAAGGGTGGTTCACGGTGCTGAGGCTTGCGCGAGCCAGAATGGTCGCGCACCCTGTGGCTTCCCGCCGCCACGTGGGGGAGCCGTTCGTGTGATGACCAACAACGCCGCCCGTGCCCCTCGTTCGCGCCGCCGCCGCCTGTGGTTCCGCGCGCTGTTGCTCCTGCTCGTGCTCGCCGTGCTCGAGGTCACCGCGTTCGTCGGCTTCTGGATCGTCGACCGGCAACCGTTCGGCTACGCGCGGCTCGCGCAAGAACAGGCGGCGCTGGCGGCGACCGCGGCCGAGGCGACGACCGCGGCGGGTGGTGGCCAGGGCAACGTGCTCAACGCCAGCCTGCACCCCTATCTCGGCTTCGTCTACCACCCGAACGTCAACACCGAGGCGTGGCGGCGGGCGACCGGTCGCGAGGTCAACCGCTTCGGCTTCAACGACGCCCACGAGCCGATCCAGCGGCGCAGCCAGGACAAGCTGCTGGTCGGCATCTTCGGCGGCTCGGTGGCGGCGTGGGTCGGCTTCGACGGCGGCGAGACCCTGGCCAAGGCGCTGGCGGCGAGCCCGCGCTTCCAGGGCCGCGAGGTGGTCGTCATGACCTTCGCCGTCGGTGGCTACAAGCAGCCGCAGCAACTGCTGGCGCTCAACTGGCTGCTCGCGCACGGCGGCGAGCTCGACCTCGTCATCGAGCTCGACGGCTTCAACGAGTGCCACCTGATGCCCACCAACGTGCTGGCCAAGGTCTACCCGTTGTACCCGGCCCTGTGGCAGCAGGTCGCCGGCGCGGCCGAGGACCGCGAACGCCAGCGCCGCGTCGGCGAGGTGGTGTTCCACCGCGAGCAGCGCCGCGACTGGGCGGCGGTGTTCACCGGCTCGTGGCTGCAGGGTTCGCTGACCGCCCAGTTCACCTGGCGCCTGTGGGACCGGGTGCTCGCGGCGCGGCTCGGCGCCGCCAGCCAGAGGCTCGATCAGTACGTGCCCGAGACGCAGCCGTTCGAGGTGCGTGGCCCCGGCACCGAGGGCTTCACGCTCGACACCATCGGCGGCACCATCGCCGACGTCTGGCAGCGCTGCTCGCTGCAGATGCAGCACCTGTGCGCCGCCAACGGCATCGAGTTCCATCACTGCCTGCAGCCGAACCAGTACGTCGCCGGTGCAAAGCCGATGGCGGCGGCCGAACGCGCGCTCGCGCTGTCGCCGGGCACGCTGCAGGAGCTCGCGGTGACCGCCGGTTACCCGGCGCTGCTGGCGCGCGTGCCGGCGCTGACGGCCGGCGGCGTGCACTTCCACGACCTGCGCGACACCTTCGCCGGGGTCGACGAAGCGCTCTACATCGACGCCTTCTGCCACGTCAACGCGCGCGGCAGCCAACTGCTCGCCGAACGCATCGCGCGCGAGATCGTCGGCCAGTGAAACGCCGGCGGCGGCGCGGCAAGATGCCGCGCATGGTGGGATTCGTCGTCGGTCGGTGGGTGGCGTTCCTGGTCGGCGCTCTGGGCTTCGTCGCTGTGGCGCAGGCGCAGCGTCTCGAATGGCCGGGTGGCGGCACGCACTGTTACCAGGGGCTGCTGCCGACGCCGTCGGGGCCGGTGCCGGTGCTGGCGACGCTGACGCTGCCGCACGATGCGGGCGAGCTGCTCTCCGGCCGCCTGTGCTGCCCGAGCCTCGGTCTCGACCACGAGATCGAAGGTGCCGGGATCGGGGACGCCGGCGAAGTCCGGCTCCGTTCGGCCACGACGGGCACAGAGCCGCCCGCGTGCCGGCTCGAAGGCAAGTTCGACGCCGTGGCGCGGCACTTCCCGTGCACGCTGCAGCGCCCGGGCGAAGCCAGGCCGCAGCGGCTCGACCTCGAACTGATCGCGGTCGAACGGGTGGTGGCGATCCGCCAGCCGCTGGCGGTCGAGTGGGAGCAGCGGGGCATGATGTTCGCGCCCGACGACGACCTGGCGCGCGCGGCGAACGCGTTCCAGCTCGAAATGCCCGAACACGTCACGGCCATGCTGGCGCCCGGGCTCGGCATGGAGCCGACGATGCACGAGGACGGCGGCGGCGGGGTCGAGAAGCTGCCGGCGGCGGCCGTGCAGTGTGTCGGGACGCTGTGGTGGACGGTCTGGCACCGCGGACCGCGGCTGATCTCGCTGGCCGGGTTCGGCACCGAGTACACCGGCGGTGCGCACGGCAACAGCTGGCTCGCGGGGCGCACGTTCGTCGCCCGCTCTGGCAAGGTGGAGGTGCTCACGCTCGCGGACCTCGCCGTCGACGACGACCAGGCGCCGCGGCTGGCGGAGCTGCTGCGGGAGCGGCTCGCGGCCCAGGGTGCGTCGGATGCGGGCAGCTACGAGCTGCCGTCGTTCGACGCAGCCGGCGCGCCGGCCGTCGTCGTCGCCGCCGGTGGCGTGAGGTTCGGCTTCTCGCCGTACGCGGTCGGTTGTTACGCCGAGGGCTGCTACGTGGTGGACCTGAGCTGGCGCGACCTGCGCGGAGTGCTGCGGCCGCCGGCCGAACTCGACGGCGTGGCCGTCGCCGCCGACGCCACAGCGCCCCGGCGCTGAGCGCGGGGCGCCTCAGGACGCGGCCGGGCCGGCGCCGTGCACGAGTTCGCGCAGCGAACCGACGAGGCTGAGCGTCTCCGCCGACTGCGCGCTGAGCTCCTCGCTGGCCGCCGCCGACTGTTCCGCGGACGCGGCGTTGCCGGTGGTCACCTGCTGCATCTGCGCCACCGCGCGGTTGATCTCGTCGACGCTGGTCGCCTGCTGCTCGCTCGCCTGCCGCACCGCGTCCATCAGGCCGACGACCTGCTCGGCGGTGCCGGCGGTGTCGCGGAAGACCGTGACGATGCGCGTCGTGATCGTCTCGGCGAGGTGGTGTTCGACCTCGGTGGCGACCGCCTTGACGCGCTGTGTGCTCTGCGCGGCCTCCGCCATCAGCTGCGCCGTGCTCTTCGCCTCGGTGGCGCTGCGCTGCGCCAGGTTGCGCACCTCTTCGGCGACCACCGCGAAGCCCTTGCCGTGTTCGCCGGCGCGCGCGGCCTCGACGGCGGCGTTGAGCGCGAGCAGGTTGGTCTGGAAGGCGATCTCGTCGATGGTGTCGACGATGCGGGCCGTGGCGGCCGTGCTGCGCTGGATCGCCTCGATGCTGCTGTGCAGGTCGCGCATGCGTTCGGTGACCGCGGCCGAGACCTCGTTGGCGCGCTGCATGCCGTCGGCGGCCATGGTGTTGGCCTTGCGCGCCAGCTCGTCGGCGTTGCGGGCGTGCTCGGCGTTGGCGCGCGCGTTCTCGGTCATCTGCTGCAGCGCGGCGGAGGTCTGTTCGATGCTGGCCGCCTGTTCGGTGGCGCCGCTGGCCAGCTGCTGGCTCGCCTGCGAGACCTGCCCGCTGGCGTTGGCGACCTGGCGCGCGCCGTCGGTCAGGTTGTCGATGACGCGGCCGAGCGGACCGGTGATGCTGCGCACGAGGCGCCAGGAGATGAACGCGGCGGCGCCGATGGCGAGCAGCACCGTCAGCACGAGCTTGAGCGTGGTGCCGGCGACGTCGGCCTGCACCAGCCGTTCCTGCTCGTCGCTCATCGCCGTGCACAGCTCGTGCACCGCGTCGGCCTCGTGGGCCATCGTCGCCAGCGCCGCGGCCTGCTCGTCGATCTTCGCCGCGTAGGCGGTGAAGCGCTGCCGGTAGTCCTGCAGGGCCTGCTGCATGCGGGCGACGTCGGCCTTGGCGGCGGGCAGCGTCACCTGCGCGGCCAGCCGCTGCAGGCCGCCGTGCATGTCGTCGACCTCGGCCAGCACGTGGTCGCGCACCTTGTCGTCGCCGCTGCGGGCGAATTCACGTTCCTCGTTGCGAGCGGCGAGGAACTGCTCGAACAGGTCGCTGGCGAGGTCGAGCTCCTGCACCAGACCGCCGAGCTCCTTGCTGCTCGTGGTGAGGCCGTGGGCGAGTTCGAAGTGGGCGCTGGACTGCAGGCGCTCGAGCTGCGCCATGGTGCTCTCGGTGACGGCGCGCAGGGCCGCGGTGGTGTCCTCGGTGGGCTGCTCCTGTTGCAGTTGCCCGGCGAGCTGCGCGAACAGGCGGTTGTAGTCGGCGACCTTCTCGCGCAGGGCCTGCGCCGTCTGCTTGGTCGTGGCGTCGGGGGCGCCGGCTTCGAGTTCGTTGAGCGCCAGGTGCATGTTGTCGACGCCGGCCTGCACCCGGTCGATGCAGTCGCTGTCCTGGCCCTTGGTCAGCACGGTCTCGAGCTCCTGGGCCCGCGTCTCCAGGAAGAGCATCTGCACGATCGTGGCGCCCTGTTGCTTGTCGAGCAGCCAGTTGCTCGTGCGCGTCATCGAGTCGCGGCAGCTGCCGACGGTCTCGCCCATGAGGTCCTTCATGGCCTGGGCGGCGGCCTGCATCTCGTCGCCGTTCTTGTCCATCTGCTGCATGGTCGACTGTCGCGCCTGGTTGGCGGCGTCGAACTGCTGCGCGGCGGCGCGGTAGGCGGTCATCGCCGTGGTGATCTGCGCGAGCTGCTGCTGTGCGGCGGCGGCGGGGAAGAGCGGTTCGGCCGCCTTCACCTGCTCGAGCACGTCGCCGAGACTCGCCGTCAGCGCCGCATACGAAGACGCCTTGCCGTCCAGCGCGTACTGCCGTTCGAGCTGCGCCGTCTCGACGGCGCGCAGGCGCACGTGCTCGATGACGTCGTTGTTGCCGATGCGGTCGACGACGGTGTCGGTGCCGAGCCAGCCCAGGAAGCCGATCACGCCGGCGATGCCGAGCAGCATGCCCACCAGGGTGTAGATGCGGGACGAAACCGTACGCTTGCCGGACATTGCTGCTGCTCTCCTTGGGACCACCGAACTCGGGAACGGTTGGTTTGCGCCGGGCGAGGGGCCCAGCAAGCGCTTCGTTCGACCGGGTTGGCAGTGTTTCCTTAGCCCACAACGGCCCGGGCGACCGGCCGGTGTGGGCGCCGGCGATGGCGCAGCGTGGGGAAGCGGTCGGGAGAGGCCGGTGGCAGCGCCCTCAGCGCCGCCGGCCGCACCAGCCGGGCAGGCCGCCCTTGCCGGATTCGCCGTGGGCGCCGAGCACGATCGCCCACGACGCCGTCGTCCAGACCTCGCCGACGCTGACGTCGGTGTTGCTCTGCATCGACAGGCTCTCGTGCCATGGCCGCGGCTGCAGCGAGCCGTCCGGCGTGCGCGCCAGCGTCAGGTCGCGCTGCAGGCCGCCGGCCCAGTAGGCGGCCTGCCCTTCTTTGCCGAGCGCCACGGCGGCGAGGCCCGCGAGCAGCACGTGCTGCTGCAGGGAAGCGTGGCCGCCCATCATGTCGGCGATGTGCTCCTTGGTGTACGCCGCCATCTTCGCCACGAACGGCGAGTCGCGGCCGAGGCCGAGCGCGGCGAGCCAGGTGCCGGCGGTGCGGCCGATGTTGCCGAAGCCGCGCTGGCCCTCGAGCGTCGAGTAGCCGACGCCGCCGTCCTCGCCGGCCGACTGCTCGGCGTAGCCGAACAGCTTGTCGAGCGCGGCCTGGTCGACCTTGCAGCCGGCCTGCTCGGCGAGGCTGAGGCCGCAGGCGACGTAGGTCAGCATGATGTTGAGCTCGACGTAGCCGAGCGCGTTCTTGCCGCCGGGACCGTGGCCATAACCACCTTGCGCCTCCTGGCGCGCGGCGAGCTCGTCGGCGAGGCGCTGCAGGTCCTGGCTCGGCTTCTTGCCGCCGGACGCGAGCTGCAGTTCGCCGAGGAAGATCGCGGCGTGCGCGAGGGCCCAGGTGGTCTGGTCCCAGTTGGCGTCGCCGTGGCCGAGCTTCGGCTCGGACTGGCCGAGGCCACGCAGCACGAACTGCTGCGCGCTGGCGAGGTTGGCCTTGTACTTGCCCTTCTGCAGCGAACTGCCGCCGCCGATCCACGCCAGGCCGGCGAGGCACGTCTGCACGATGGCGCCGGTGTTGCCGGCGAGCGTCTCGGGGAAGCCACCACCCTGCTGGTGCAACGCCAGCCAGGCCAGCGCGTCGTCGAGGATCTGTTGGCGCATGCGGCCCTGCTCGGGGGTCAGGGCGTGGGCGCCGAGCTTCTTGAGCTTGACGGTCAGTTCGAGCGGCTTCTGCGCCCGTTCGAGCTGCAGCACGAGCTTGCCGTCGCCGGCCTCGGCGCGCTGCAGCGCCGTGGCCAGCAGCTGGAAGCAGCCGGGCGCGAAGGCCTGGCCGTCGACGCCGGTGATCACGTCGTCGAGTTGCAGTCCGGCCTTCTGCGCCGGGCCGCCGCCGCACAGCGCGCGCACGACGAGGCGCTTGGGGCCGTGGTCGCTGCCGTCGCCGCGGCTGGTCTCGACGCGCCGCACGCCGCCGGTGCGTTCGGCCGCCGGCTCGGGCCGATCGGCGTCCCAGGCCTTGGCGCCGAGTGCGCCGAGGTTGAACAGGTCGCGCCGCGCCATCAGGTCGTCGCCGTCGATGCCCCACGGCCAGCGTTGCGAACCGGTGGCCTTCTGGGCGGCGGCCGGGGCCGGCAGCAAGCAGCAGCACAGCAGGGCCGGCAAGGCGGCGGGGTGGGGCGGACGCATGCGGGCGGCCATGGTCGCGCGCAGCCGCGAAATGGCAAGGTGCTAGGATCGGCCAATGGCAGCGACCGATAGCGGCAACATGAAGATCGGGCCGGTGACGTTCCTCCTGCTCGCTGCGGCGAGCCTCGCCGCCCAGGCGGTGGTGCCGGCGCCGGCTGGCGAGACCGCGGCGGAGTTCACGGCGGCCGAGGCGACGGCGTTCGTCAGCGCCCAACAGCTCGCGAGCATCTGGCGCGACGGCGAGAGCGCGTTCCGCGGCCGGCCTTGGCAGGCGCCCGACGGTTATCGGCTGCGCATGGCGCGCCGCGACGCGGACGGCTCGTGGCAGTGGCTCGACGAGGGGGCGGACCCGGCGCGTGCATCGGCGGCCGGCGATGGAATCGCCTACCTGCTGCCGACGGACCCCGGGGCGCGGCGCCTGTTCTGCGTGCGCGGCGACGGCGTCGCCGCCTGCAGCGACAATCGGGTCGGCACGCTCGTTCGTGACGGGCGCGCGGCGGCGCCCGACGACGTGCTCGGCGAGGGCGGCAGCGGCTCGGCGTTGGACTTCCCGCGCTCGCCGCAGCGCGGCCGCGACGGCAACCTGTGGACGCCGGCCGACATGCTGCGCCAGCAGCCGGTGCGGGTGCGGGTGGTCGACGAGCGCGGCGCGCCGATGGCGGGGGTGCGGCTCGACACCTGCGTCGCCGCCCCTGGGGCCGGCATCGAGGCGCTGCTGCCGGCCGGCGGCGGGCGCACCCTGCTCGAAGGGGACACCGGCTGGAGCGGCGTGCCGGCGCGTGGCCTCGGCTTCCAGCTCACGATGGAAGGCGTCACCATGGACCTCGCCGCCGAGGTGGTGGTGGTCGAGGGACGCAGCGTGCGCATCCAGGTGGTGCGCAGCGTGGTGCAGCGGCTGCGCCTCAGCCGCAACGAGTCGGCGGCGATCGCCACGCTGAAGAACATCAGCTCGGCGCAGGCGCAGTGCCAGGCGTGTGGCGTCATCGACCAGAACCAGAACGGCGCCGGCGAGTACGGCACCTTCGCCGAGCTGGCCGGGCGCGTCGGCGTGCGCGGCGGCGCGGCGAAGATGAGCCCGCCGGTGCTGTCGACCGCGTTCGGCAACGTCGAGAACGGCATCGTCACGCGCAGCGGCTACTGCTTCCGCATGCTGCTGCCCGGCAAGGACGGCGTCGCCGTGCCCGAACTGGCGAACGGCGGCGCCGACGTGGCCAAGCTCGATGCCACCGAGGCCGAAGTGAGCTGGTGCGTCTACGCCTGGCCGGTCGAAGCCGGCGTCACCGGCGAGCGCGCGTTCTTCATCGACCAGCACGGCGATGTGATGGGGTGTCGCAACGAGGAAGGCCGCTACGCGGGCACGCGGCAGATGCCGGCGCCCGATGCCGCGCGCGCCGCGACCAGCGCCGGCAAGATGAGCGACGCCGCCGCCACCAACGGTAGGGGTCTGGATGGTCAGGACTGGCTCGTCATCGGCTGATCGTCGCGGGCGCGGCGATTGGCGTTCGTGACCGGGCCGCGGCACACTGCGTCGACCCGCATGGCCACCGGCAAGAAGACGCTGGATCGTCTGCTGTCGCGCGCTGGCGTGTGTTCTCGCAGCGAAGCGCAGGCCTGCATCCGTGCCGGCCGCGTCACCGTCAACGGCCGCGTCGTGCGCAGCATCGACACCTGGATCGACGAGGTGCGCGACAAGGTGCAGATCGACGGCGCGCCGCTGCGCGCGCGCGGCAAGCAGGTCTGGCTCCTGCACAAGCCGGTCGGCTACGTGACGACCGCCGCCGACGAACTGGGCCGCGACACGGTCTACGCGCTGCTGCCGGCGGACGCGACCTGGCTGGCGCCGGTCGGCCGCCTCGACCGCGATTCGTCGGGGCTGCTGCTGTTCACCAACGACAGCGACCTCGCCAACGCCATCACCGCGCCCGCCAGCAAGCTCCCCAAGGTCTACGAAGTGACGGCCAGCGGCCCGCTGCGGGACGAGCAGCTGCACACCCTGCGCACCGGCGTCGAGCTGGTCGACGGCCCGACCTTGCCGTGTGAGGTCGAGCGCCGCGGCGACGACGCGGCCACGACGCGGCTCTGCATCGTGCTGACCGAAGGGCGCAACCGGCAGTTGCGGCGCATGCTGCAGGCGGTCGGCTCGCAGGTGCTCAGCCTGCACCGCGTAGGCATCGGACCGCTCCGGCTCGGCGACCTCGCCGCCGGGGCCTGCCGGCAGCTCGGCGCCGACGAAGTGCTGCGGCTGCGCGACGCCGTGGCCCGCCGCCGGTCGGCGCGCAAATGACGCCAAAGCGGCGCCGGCCCCGGCTATGGTCCGCCGCGATGTCGCTGCGTTCGTTGCTCAAGAAGGGCCTGCGTCGGCTGCGCGACCTGCGCACGCGCGCGTCGCTGCGACGCCTGGCCGGCCAGGGCGCCTTGGTGCTGGCGCCGACCTGGCGCTTCCCCAACCCGACGCACACGTTCGTGCACGAGGACATGCTCGGTCTCGCGGCGCTGGCGTCGCGGCTGGGCGCCGCGACGGTCGTCTTGTGTGGTGAGGTGGCCTCTGCCGAGGCTCTGTCGAAGCGCTACCGGCCGCTGGTCCGGCGCGCCCGCATCGTCGAGACCGTGCGCGCCGGCAACCGCCGCGACCTCGCCGGGCTCGACCACGAACTGCCGGGCCGCGTCGACGCCTTCCTGCAGCGGGTCGCCGCCGCCACCGGCCGCCGCCTGGCCGAGCTGCGCGAAGACGAGCTCGTGCTGCGCGCGGCGACCTTCACGCGCCTGTGCCAGCTCGCCAAGGTGCGCTACCTGCACAGCTGGTTCTGCTACGACCAGTCGTTCCAGGCCATGTTCGCGGCGCAGGTGCTCGGCGTGCCGCGCGGGCTCGCCTGCTTCACCGACCACGTGCTCGCCGACCACCCGCTCAAGCTGGTGCCGCTGCAACTCGCCACCGCCGACCTCGTGCTGGCGACCAGCGCACGTACGCGCCACGAACTGCTGCAGCTCGGCGGCGACGGGCTCGACGAGAAGCTGTTGGTGAAACCGATCGGCGTCGACGGCGAACCGCTGCGCGCGGTGCGGGCGGCGCGGGCGGCGGGGCCGTTCACGCTGGTGTCGATCTGCCGCATCGAGCCGAAGAAGGGGCTCGGCATGCTGGTCGAGGCGGTGGCGCGCCTGCGCGCTTTGGGCCACGACGTGCGCGCGCGGCTGCATGGTGGCATCGACGAAGGCCACGCCGAGAGCCGGGCGGAGGCGGCGCGGTTGCGGGCGCAGATCGCCGGGCTCGGCCTCGGCGAGGCCTGCCTGCTGGCGGGGGCGCTCGCCAATGCGGCCGTGCCGGCGGCGCTGGCGGCGGCGCACACGTTCGTGGCGCCCTACGTCGAACTCGCGTCGGGCGACAAGGACGGCGTGCCGACGGCGCTGCTCGAGGCGATGGCGGCCGGGCGCGCGATCGTGGCCAGCCGCGCCGGCGCGATCCCGGAGGCGATCACCGACGGGGTCGACGGGCTCCTGCTGCCGCCCAGCGACGTCGCGGCGCTGGTGCAGGCGGTGCTGCGGCTGCTCGGCGAGCCGGCGCTCGGCCCAAGGCTCGGGGCCGCGGCCGCCGCGCGCTTCGACGCCAGCTTCGACGTGCGCGTCACCGAGCGGGCCTGCCACGAACGCGTCGAGGCGCTGTTGTCGCGCTCCACGCGCTGAGCGCCGTCCGAGCCGCGGCGCCGGCACCTCGACGCGTCACTGCCGGCCGACGGTGTGCAGGATCGCGTTGCTGGCGGCGCTGATCAGGTCCGGGGCGCCGAACAGCCCGTCCAGTACCACGTACTGCGCGTGCAGCTCGACGCCGTCGAAGCCGGCGGGCACGTAGAGCGGCACGCTGCCGCTGACCGTCGACGGCGGCAGCACGTTCACTTCCCACAACAGCGTGTTGCCGGTGGTGCTGAGCATGCAGCCGGGGCCGGTGATGGTCGGCAGCGCGAAGCCTGGCCGGGTCGCCGCGAAGTCGAGCAGCAGCGCGCCGAGCACGGTGCCGGCGGGCAGGTTGAAGACGTCCCAGGCCATGCTCTGGCCGCGGATCGCGCGGGCGCCATAGAACGTGCTGACGCCGCCAGGGCTGGTCACCGCGGCGAGGCCGACGTTGCCGGTGCTGCCCTCGATCGCGGTCGAGAACGGCAGTTCGACCGAGAGGTCGCGCGACTGCGGATCGACCGACGGCGTGCTGCCGATGCGGCCGCGGGTCCAGCCGGCGATGGCGCCGAGCGTATCGAACGAGGTGTTCGAGTTGACGCAGAAGCGCGGCATGCCGCCGTAGCGGTACTCGACCACGCCGCTGTCCTCGTGCAGCACACACGGGACGGTGTGGGACGCCTGACCGGCGGTGAGCACGGTGTCGAACAGGCCGACCTTGTACCAGGTGACGTAGCAGACGGCGTGGCCGGCGCCGCCGCTGGTGTCGGTCTGCACGTGCAGGCCGGCCTGTGCGTCCACGGTGGTGTTGCGGCCGCAGTGGAAGTCGAGCCAGCAGGGGGCGAGGCGGGCGCGGTTGGCGAACGTGGTGCCGAGGAACTCGCCGAGCGTCGGTGTGGCGTCGCTGCTGGTGGCCGCCGGGTCGAGCCAGACGAAGCCGTTGCACGAGGCGACGATCGTGCTGGTCGAGCCGCCGGGGTAGAGCAACGTGAAGCCGAGGTTGTGGCTGACGATGCCGTCGTCGGCGGTGCTGTTCGCGGTGGCGTTGAGATGGCCGAGGTCGACCGGTGTGCTGGCGTTGCTCACCGTGTAGTAGAGCGGCGTGCCGGCGCTGTTCGGCACCAGCTGCAGATGACGCAGGTCGCAGGCCTGGCCGTTCAGGAACGACTGGTAGAAGCTCGAGGGCGAGCCACCGCAGGCGGCGCCGTAGGTCTCGTTGCGCGCGGGCGTGGCGATCGTGTTCAGGAAGCTGCCACCGGTGAAGTCGACGCCGACGATCGGCGGCGCCGTCGACAACGTGCCGGTCGCGCTGGCCGGCGTCGCCGTCGTGAGACCGGCGCCGCGCACCAACGCCGTGCCGCCGGTGGTGTCGGCGAAGGCGGGCACCGCGCCGCCGGCCGGCGGCAGCACGGCCGCGTTCGGCAGCGTGATGTCGATCAGCAGGTTCGGCCGCGCCCCGGTCGGGTCGAACGTGAGCGGGGCGCCGAGCGAAGCCAGGTCGATGATGATGCTGTCGTTGTTCGGCACGGAGCCGCGCGCCGGCTGCATGGTGAGGTTGACGGTGCTGAGCGGGCCCGCCGTCGTCGTCGCCGCCAGCAGGTTGGTGGCGAAGGTGGTGCCGAGGGTGCCGCTGGTCAACGCGGTCGCCGCGACGCGCACCTGGGCGCCGCTCCACACGGCGCCGCCGAAGTTCGGCTCGCCGTCTTCGACGCGGAAGCGCAGGCGGCGGATCGTGATCGGGCCACTGACGCCG
Source organism: Planctomycetota bacterium (assembly GCA_016793265.1). Taxonomy (GTDB): domain Bacteria; phylum Planctomycetota; class UBA1135; order UBA1135; family UBA2386; genus JAEUHT01. Next base: position 5,073 of record JAEUHT010000178.1, on the reverse strand, counting down.
GCATTGGTGAAGTGGCTCTGTTCGTAGAGCACCTGGAAGCGACCGCCGGTCGAGCGCCACCACGCCGCCGAACCGACGTTGCCGGTCTGCAGCGGGTTCTCACTCAGATAGTGGTTGTCGGGCAGCGTGAGCTGCTGGGTGCAGTAGTTGGTGCCGCTCAAGGTGATGGTGTAGGCGCCGCTGCCGCCGCCGGAGTTCTCCCAGCCGGTCAACACCTCGCGGGCGCCGTCGAGCACCGGATACATGCTGCCGGCGATGGTGAAGATCTCGCCGGCCGGGGTGATCGGCCGGCGGCCGAACGCCGAGATGGCGAGGCAGTAGCGGCCGGGGTGCGGCACCAGCGTGCCGTCGATGCGCGATTGCCAGGAGCCGCCGAAGTCGTCGTTGCCGGTCACGGCGCGGCCGGTGTCGTCGAACAGCATCAGCATGGTGTCGATGCTGGTGCCGCCCATCGTGGAGGCGACGAACGACGTCGGGTTGACGATGTCGATCAGGTAGATGTCGGCGTCGAGGCTCGAACCCAGCGAGCCGGTGATGGCGGTCATCGAGCCCTGGCCGGTGGTCGCCTGGGCCGTCTTGCAGAGGTCCTCGGCATCGCCGACCTCGGTCCAGGTCTGGGCGGGCAGCAACGCCGCGGAGCTGAGCAGGCAGAGAGAGAGCAGGGGGTGGTTCGGGGACATTGCAGTCGGGAGCGGAAGGTGGCCGGGATGGTCCGGCCGGGTGCCTTCCGTCATCCGGGCGCGTCGCCCGCTGTGGCGCCGCCGTGGGGCGAATCGCGGCGGCGAACGGGGGCCGCAGCCCGGACGGCCTCTCTGCATGGAGGCATCGCCCCTTGGCATCAGCGATTCGCTGCCGGCCTCGCCGGCGGCGCGAACCCCGAGCTCCGCGGCCGGCGCGGCGCAGGACCGCGGCCACCCGGTCAGCGCTTGCCGACGGTGTAGCGGATCGCGTTGCTGGCGGCGCTGATCAGGTCCGGGGCGCCGAACAGGCCGTTCAACACCACGTACTGCGCGTGCAGCTCGACGCCGTCGAAGCCGGCAGGCACGTAGAACGGCACGGTGCCGCTGACCGACGACGGCGGCAGCACGTTCACTTCCCACAGCAGCGTGTTGGCGCTCATGCTGAGCATGCAGCCCGGGGCGGTGATCGTCGGCAGCGCGAAGCCGGGGCGCGTGGTCGCGAAGTCGAGCAGCAGCGCGCCGAGCACGGTGCCAGCCGGCAGGTCGCTGACGTTCCAGGTCAGGGTCTGGCCGGCGAAGGCGCGGGCGCCGTAGATGCTGCTGGCGGCCACCGGAGTGGACACGGCGCCGAGGCCGATGTGGTTGGCGCCACCTTCGATGCCGGTCGTGAACGGCAGCTCGACCGACAGGTCGCGCGACCGCGGGTCCGCCGACGGCGTGTTGCCGATGCGGCCGCGGCTCCAGCCGACGATGGCGGCGAGATTGGCGCCGCTGTTGTAGTTGCTGCAGCGATCGGGCAACGAGGAGTAGCGGAACTCGACGAGGCCGCTGTCCTCGTGCAGCACACACTGCATCGTGTGCTGCGCCTGGTCCGGCGTGTTGACGCTGTTGAAGATGCCGGCGAGGTACCAGGTCACGTAGCAGACCGCGTGGCCGGCGCCGCCGCTGGTGTCGGTGCGCACGTGCAGGCCCGCCTGGGCGTTGCTGGTGGTGTTGCGGCCGCAGTGGAAGTCGTACCAGCACGGCGCCAGGCGCGGCGCCGAAGCCGTCGTGATGCCGAGCAGTTCTTCGACCGTCGGCGTGGCGTCGGTCGCGGTGGCGCTGCCGTCGAGCCAGACGAAGCCGTTGGTGCTCGCCGCGATCGAGGTCGTCGACCCACCCGGGAAGCGGAACGTGAAGCCCAGGTTGTGGCTGACGACGCCGTCATCGGCGGTGCTGTTCGGCATGGGGTTGAGCTGGCCGTAGTCGATCAGGTCGGCCGTGCCGGTGACCGTGTAGGTGGTCGGTGTGGCGGGGTTGTCCGGCGTCAGCGAGAGGGCGCGCAGGTCCATGACCTGGCCGTTGACGAACGCCTGGTAGAACGACGACGGCGAGCCGCCACAGGCGGCGCCGAAGGTCTCGGTGCGCGCCGGCACGACGATGCGATCGCCGCCGTTGCCGACGAAGTCGAGGCCGACGATCACCGGTCCCAGCGACAGCGTGCCGGTGGCACCACCGGGCGTGGCGGTGTTGAGGCCGATGCCGCGCACGAAGCTGGTGCCACCCGAGGCGTCGGCGAACGGCGGCACGCTGCCCGTGGTGGGGGCCAGCACGGCGGCGTTCGGCAGCGTGATGTCGATGAGCAGGTTGGGCCGCACGCCGGTGGGATCGAAGGCGAGCTGCGCACCGATCGCGGCCAGGTCGATGACGATGCAGTCGTTGTTCGGCGTCGTGCCGAGCGAGCGGCCGAGGGTCACCGTCGTCGTGCCGAGGATGCCGACGGTCGTGGTGGCGCCGAGCAGGTTGGTCGCGAAGTTGGTCGTCAGGGTCGTCGCGTTCAGCGAGGTGGCGCCGAGGCGCACGGTGGCGCCGCTCCAGCTCGCGCCGCCGAGGTTGGGCTCGCCGTCCTCGGCGCGGAAGCGCAGCCTGTTGATCGTGATGGTGCCGTTGACGCCGCCGTTGAGGAAGTGGCTGGCCTCGTAGAGCAACTGGAAGCGGCCGCCCGTCTGCCGCCACCAGGCCGTGGAGCCGGTGACGCCGAGCTGCTGCGCGCTCTCGCTGAAGTGGTGGTTGTCCGGCAGCACGATCTGCTTGCTGCAGTACTTGGCGCCGGTGAGGGCGACGGTGTAGCTGCCGGAGCCGCTGCCGCCGTTCACCCAGGCGCTGAGGGCCTCGCGGCCGCCCGGTCCGAACGGCAGCAGCGCGCTGCCGGCCCACCCGAAGAGCGAGCCGGCCGGGGTGTTCGCGAAGGTGCCGAACACGCTCACGGCCAGGAAGTAGCGGCCCGGGCGCAGCAGATGGGTGCCGTCGACGCGCGACTGCAGGCTGGTGCCGTAGTCGTCGTTGCCGACGATGCCGAGGCCGTCGGCGTCGAACAGCATCAGCATGGTGTCGAAGGCGGCGCCACCGATCGTGGTGGCGACGAAGTTCACCGGGTCATCGATCTCGATCGCGTAGACGTCGGCGTCGCCGCCGGAGCTGAGGTTGCCGGCGATGGCCGCGAGGTGGCCTTGGCCGGCGACGATCTGGGCGGTGCTGCAGAGGTCGTTGGCATCGCCGGTTTCGGTCCAGATCTGGGCCGGAAGCAGCGCGGCGGAGCCGAGCAGACAGAGGGGGAGCAGGCGGTTGGTGCAGGTCATGGGCGGAGGGGTGGACGGGGCCGTTGCCGACGGGCTGCGGCCGACGTCCCGTCATCCGGTAACCGCCGCCGGCGTGGCACGAGCTCCGGTGGGCGAACTGGCGTGCTGGGACATGCAGGCGATGTCGGCCGCGAGGTGTCGGCATCGACAAGGCCCTGGCAAGAAGCGGCGTGACCCGGCCGGGCGCGGACAAGGAACGGCGTGCGCGCGGCCAAGTCCCGCGGCGGAGCGGCTTCTTGATCGAACCGGGGCTCTTCCTTCGCGCGCGTTCCCTACAGCAGCGCGCGTTCTCTCCGTTCGGACCTACTCAAGGAACCACACGATCCTCTCCTTCTGCGCCGTCGCTGCGTTGGCCGCGGCGGCCGCCGCCCAGTACCCGACCTCGTCCACCCTGCCGCGCGGCGAGGTGCTGCTCACCGCGGCGCCGACCAACAACGACGTCATCGGCTTCGGCTTCTGGCGCACCTGCGCGCCGGTCGAGCAGCTGCCTGCCGGTCCCGCCGGCACCGCGCCGACCGCGCAGGTCGCCTACGTGAGCTACGCCGAAGGCACGCTCGGTGCCGGCAGCATCATGTTCCGCCGCACGACTGACGGCGGCCGCACCTGGGGTGCGCCGCAGGTGCTCTACACGACGGTCGCCGGCGAGGCGATCGACGGCGCCGAGACGCGTCTCGTCTGCTCGGGCCACGAGGTGTTCCTCGTCTTCGCCAGCAACGCGCACACGCTGATCGCCGGCCACCAGGCCGTGTTCGCGATCGGCTCGGCCGACCAGGGCCAGACCTGGAGCGCGCCGGTGCTGCTGTCGACCGACTCGATCGCCACGCTGCGTGACGCCGACGAGGTCAACGCCGCCTGCTCGCGCGCCAACGCCGGCGCCGCGGCGTCGCTGAACGTCGTCTTCGAAGCGGATTACAAGGTGCCGGTCAGCGGCACCGAGGACCTCTACTTCGTGCAGGCCGAGATGCAGGGCGGCAGCCTCGTCATCACGCAGCCGAACCAGCGCCTCAACCTGCAGGTGGCGGCGCACTCGACCGACGTCAACTTCACCTCGATCGCAGCCCAGGGGCCGGTCGTGCACGTCGCCTGGACCGACAACCGCCAGGGCGGCGGCACCAGCCAGTACGACTACTTCTCGATGACCTCGCGCGCCAACGGCAGCGACTGGGCGACGACGACGGAGTACCGGCACACGACGTTCCCGGCGCCGCTGACCTGGGCCGCCCCGCGCCGCCCGCAGGTCGCCGTCGACCTGCCGAACGTCTACACCTTCATGGAGCACTCGTTCCAGTTCGGCCTGTTCGCGAACGCCGAGGACGACGTGCGCATGGACTGGTCGGCGGACCTCGGCGTCACCTGGCCCGTGACCGACGTGCCGATCAACACCGCCACGATCGGCAACGGCGGCGACATCGACGACATGTTCGTGGTCGCGCGCGACGGCAAGGTCGCGGTGGTCTACGTCGATGACCGCCGCAACGGCATCAACGACAACGACAACAACCAGGCCATCGTCGCGGTCAGCCACAACGCCGGCCTCGACTTCCAGTTCGGCCTGCACACCGAGGTGCCGCTGAGCCTGAAGGACCCGAACCCGATCTACGGCATCGACATGGCCGGCGACATGATCGCCGTGGTCTACGAGACCCGCTGCACCGGTACCGGTGAGGACTTTGCGATCTCGCTGAGCGCCGACGGCGGCCAGACCTTCAAGCACTACGACGTGACCGACTACGGCGCCTGCGGCACCTACCCGAGCGGCGTCGACGTCGACGATC
>JAEUHT010000151.1 GCA_016793265.1 Planctomycetota bacterium | reverse complement strand
TCGTGCTGCTGCAGGAGGTCGCCCAAAACGGCCGCTGGTACTCACACCACCGACAGGTCGACGTGCTCGGCGACGCACTGGCGATGCCGCACCGCAGTTACTTCGTCAACGTGCGCTTCGGGCCCCGCCGCGGCGAGTACGGCAACGCCGTGCTCAGCCACTACCCGATCACCGACACCGAGAACATCGACCTGACCATCACCGGCAAGAAGGCGCGCAGCGTGCTGCATGCGCAACTGCGGCTGCCGACCAGCACGGGGCATTCCCGCACGATGCACGTGTTCAACCTGCATCTCGGCCTCGGAGAACGCGAACGCCGCGAACAACTGCGCCGACTGCTCGTCGCCGACCGCTTCGTCAGCATCCACCAAGCGACTCCACTCGTCATCGCCGGCGACTTCAACGACGTCTACGGCTCCCTCGGCAGCCGCCTGCTGGTTCCGGCTGGGATGCGCGGTCCCGCGCGCTCGCCGCGCACCTTCCCGGCCTGGGCGCCGGTGCGGGCGCTCGATTCCGTGTTCGTGCGCGGCGACCTCGAGTTGCTGACCCTCGAACGCCCCCGCACCCGTGGCGTGCGGTCCGCCTCGGACCACCTGCCGCTGCTTGGCACGCTGCGCATGCCGCCCGCCGGCTCGGCGAGCAGCGTCAGGGGTTGAAGGCACTTGCGCCAACCACAGGCAAGTGCGGCGGGAGCGTACGCGCCGCAGAAGAACGGTTGACCGCAAACATCCCTGGGGCGATTTATGCCCCTCCCCCCTTCTCAGTCCGTAGGCGAGAGGGTTCTTTCCCGGGGCGTTCACCGCCTAGGGGCGGCACGCCGGGGACCATTCCCCGACCTCAACTCCAATCCATGCTCATGAACAAGCTCGCCTCCATGCTCGCCGCGGCTGTGTTGTCGCCGCTCGCGATCGCCCAGTGCACCATCCTCGGAACCGGCACGCAGATCCTGCCGGCCCCCATCGACAGTTGGACCGCCATCCAGCCGATTGGCTTCGCCTTCACCTTTGCCGGCACGACCTACACGGACCTCTACATCAGCGATCACGGCCTCATCTCGCTGAGCAATGCCGGCGTGCCAGCGGCCCCGGCCTCTGGCAGCTTCTTGTGGAACCCGTCGACGGCGAACCTCGCCGCCGCAGGCGCACCGATGATCGCCCCGTACTGGAGCGATCACACAGCCGGTACCAACGGCTCGCTCTGGATCGACAACACCAGCGGCACGTCCTGCACCGTGACGTGGGTCGACGCACAGACCTACTCGAACCAGCAGCCGCCGTTCTCGACGAGCGTGACGCTGTTCTCCAGCGGCCGCATCGAGATGCGCCTCGACAGCCGCGTCAACAACTCGGGCTCGACCTTCGGCGCCCTCAACGCCATCGTCGGCCTCTCGCCGAACGGCGTGTTGCTGCCCGGTGCCAGCGATCTCAGCGCCGGCGTCAACACTGCCGGCAACGAGGTCTTCTTCGAGGAGTTCATCACCACGGGCGCGGCGACGCCGAACCCTCTGTTCGACCTCGCTGACCGCATGATCGTCTGCGCGCCCAATTTCCCGGGCTGGACCGTCACGACCGAGCTGCTGCCGACGATCATCCCGGCCGGCACGCAGATCGCTCCGACCCCGGTGGACGCCTTCACTGCCTTGCAGCCGATCGGCTTCGCGTTCCCCTTCAACGGCACGACCTACTCAGACCTGTACATCTCGGACCACGGCATCGTGGCGCTGAGCAACGGCGGCGTGCCGGCCTCGCCGGGCAACGGCTCGTTCACCTACACGGTGACCCCGGCCAGCCTCGCCGTTGGCGGCCCGAAGATCGCCGCCTACTGGTCGGATGCCAACTGCAACGCGAACAACACGGCGGCCGGCATCTTCATCGACAACACGAGTGGCAACCACTGCACGGTGACGTGGTGGAACTCGGAGACCTACTTCAACCAACGTCCGCCGTTCACGGTGCAGATGACGCTGTTCAGTGACGGACGCGTGACCGTCAGCCTGGAGAACCGCGTCACCAACAACGGCTCGAGCTTCGACCTCGACGCCGTCATCGGCATGGGCAACGGCGCGGCCACCCCGCTGCCTGCCGGCAGCGACCTCAGCGCCGGCCTCGTCACCAACAACCCGACGGTCTTCGAGCAGTGGACCACGTCGGCCACGGGCACCCCGAACCCGCTGTTCGACGTCGGCGGCCGCACGCTGACCTTCTTCCCGGCCAACCCGGGCTGGGTGGTCACCAACGACCCGCTGCGCTGCGCGGCGAAGCAGACCTACGGCGTCGGCTGCAACGGCCTCGCGCTCGACAGCAACAAGCCGATCTTCGGCACGACCTGGAACCTGACCACGACCGGCATCGATCCGATTTCGCCGATCGCGATCACGTTCTTCGGCCCGTCGTTCGTGCCCGGCGTGCCGCTGCCCGCCATCGGCATCAACGCCCCTGGCTGCAACATCTACCTCGGCGCGGTCTTCGTCAACCTGGCTGCAGCGAACCTCGGCGGCACCTCGGTGCTGCCGATCGCGATCCCGCTGAACGTCACGCTGCAAGGCGCGTCGCTGTCGGCTCAGTCGCTGTGCCTGACCCTGCTGAACCCGGCCACGATGTCGACCTCGAACGGCGTCGAGGGCACGATCGGCTTCTGAACGAGGCGCGCAAAGCGCGACTCGTTCAGGACCTCCCGCTGCTCGCGCACGCGCCAACGGCGCGTCGCGCGGCAGAGGAGACCGGTTCTGAGCCTCAGCGCTCTGCGATACCGGGGCGGCGCCCAGCCGGGGCCGCCCTGGTGCATGTACCGCCGAGCCGCGTGCCTTCTTGCCCGGCATGCCTATGCTGCGGCGCCGCATGCTCCGCAGCCCCGCCCAGCTCGCCGCCATCTGGATCACCTCGCTGCTGGTCGGCATCGGCGTATTCTGGCTGACCTGCCTGGTCGAACCGGCGTCCCGGGCGACGCTGAACTTCGGCACCGAGTACGCGCAGATGGCGGTCGATCCGTTCGCGCTGCTCGGCAAGTTCCCGCACCGGCTGCTCGCCCCGCTCATCGCGCACGAACTCGGCCTCGGCGGCGATCGCTACTGGCTCTTCGCGCACGGCTGCACGGTGCTGCTGATCGCGATGATCTTCGCCGCGGCGATGCTGCTCGGAGCGCGCTGGTGGCAGGCGCTGCTGCTGACGACGGCGATCGCGTTCACTGGCACGGTGCAGCTCTACAAAGGGCACGTCGGTTATCCCGACCCGATCACGTGGCTGCTGATGACGGCGACGATCGTCGCGCGCCGGCACCCGAGGACGTTCTGGACCCTGCAGTTCCTGAACGTCATGCACCACGAGCAGATCCTGTTCTTCTGGCCGTGGCTGCTGTGGTGGCGCCACCGCGAGGACTGGCGGCAGGGCAAGGCTTGGCTGCCGGACGCCTTCGGCGCCGCTGTGGTGCTCGGCATCTACGTGCTGTGGCGGTCCCACGTCGGCGCCCACGCGGCCCAGCAGATGCTCACGCTGGAGCACTACGAGAGCCTCAAGTACTTCCCGGTGGGAACCCTCGGCCTGACGGCACTCAACCTGTTGTCGACGTTCATCTGGTTTGGGGCCCTGCCGGTGCTCGTGGCCTGGCACGCGTTCGTCGACGGCTGGAAGCGCGAAGGCTGGGGCATCCTGCTGTTCCTGGTCTCGCTGCACGCGGTGTTCGGCGTCGCCCACGACGTCTACCGCTTCTCGTGCTTCCTGTTCGTGCCCGTGCTGTTCGCGGGCTTGCGGCTGTGCCGGGAACGGTACGGCGCCTGGCTGCTCGCCGGGCTCACGCTCGTGAGCGTCTTCCTGATCCGCTGGCAGGCGCCAGTGTTCGAGCGCATCGGCACGGCGGTGCTCGTCGAGATGACCCCGAACGGCCCCGCCGTGCGCTCCGAGCCGGTGATGTCGATCGTGCCCGAGGTGATCCCGGCCAACGCGGGCACTTTCCTCGCCTATGGCCTCGTGTTGGTGGCGACGATCCTGGTCGGCTGGTTGTGGGCCCGTGCAAGCCGCCACCAGCAAGAGCGGCCTACATCCACCGGAATCTCCTGAGCGCGTCAGCTGCGCCCGGGCTCGCCGTTTGCCGATGCAGTGGTGCCAGCGCACGCCGTGATCACCAGCCGACCGTCCCGCACGTTCACCTCGATCACGCTACCGTCAGGGACCTCGCCGGCGATCAGCTGCCTGCCGATGCGGGTCTCGAGCTCGCGCTGCAGGAAGCGCTTGAGCGGCCGCGCGCCATAGACCGGATCATAGCCCTGGTTGCCGAGGAACGTCTTCGCCGCGTCGCTGACGTCGATGGTGATGCGGCGATCGGCGAGGCGGGCACGCAGGGAGACCAACAGCAGGTCGACGATGCGGCGGATCTCGGCGCTCTGCAGGGGCTTGAACAGCACGATGTCGTCGATGCGGTTCAGCAGCTCGGGGCGGAAGTGGCGGCGTAGCTCGGCCAGCACCTGGTCGCGAGCGGAGCCGCGGATCGTGCCATCCGGCGTGATGCCATCGAGCAGGATCGGCGCACCGATGTTGGACGTCATGATGATGACGGTGTTCTTGAAGTCGACCGTGCGGCCCTGGCTGTCGGTGGCGCGGCCATCGTCGAGTATCTGCAGCAGCACGTGAAACACGTCCGGGTGCGCCTTCTCGATCTCGTCGAACAACACCACCGAGTACGGCTTGCGTCGCACGGCCTCGGTGAGCTGCCCACCCTCGTCGTAGCCGACATAGCCCGGCGGTGCGCCGATGAGGCGCGACACCGCGTGCTTCTCCATGTACTCCGACATGTCGATGCGCACGAGGTTGTCCTCGCTGTCGAACAGGGCCTCGGCGAGCGTCTTGGCGAGCTCGGTCTTGCCGACACCGGTCGGGCCGAGGAACAGGAAGCTGCCGATCGGGCGCTTGGGGTCCTTGATGCCTGAACGGGCACGGATCACCGCGTCGGCGACGACCTGCACCGCTTCGTCCTGGCCGATCACTCGCTGGTGCAGGATCTCGTCGAGCTTGAGCAGTTTCTGGCGCTCACCTTCGATCAACCGCGTTACCGGGATGCCGGTCCAGCGCGCGACGATCTGGGCGATCTCGTCGGCGGTGACCTCCTCGCGCAGCAGGCGATCGCCGCCTCCGGCGATATGCGCCTCTTCAGCGGCGAGCAGCTTCTCGGCCTCGGGGACGGCGCCGTACTTGAGCTCAGCAGCCTTGTTCATGTCGTAGCGACGCTCGGCTTGTTGCTGCTCGTGGCGCAGCGCCTCCAGCCGCTCGCGCAGCTGGCGCACGTTGCCGATGGCCTTCTTCTCGGTCTCGTAGCGCGCGCGCATGGCGTCGGCCTCGGTGCGCAGCTCCTGCAGTTCTCGCTCGAGTTCGGCGAGGCGCGCCTTGCTGGCGACGTCCTTCTCCTTGGCCAACGCCGTCGCCTCGATGGTGAGCTGCATGACACGGCGGTTGACGGTGTCGAGTTCGGTCGGCAACGAGTCGATCTCGGTGCGGATCATCGCGCACGCTTCGTCGACGAGGTCGATCGCCTTGTCGGGCAGGAATCGATCGGTGATGTAGCGGTTCGACAGCGTCGCGGCGTTCACGAGCGCCTGGTCCTGGATCTTGACGCCGTGGTGCACCTCGAAGCGCTCCTTGAGACCACGCAGGATCGAGACCGTGTCCTCGACGCTCGGCTGCTCGACGAGCACGGGCTGGAAGCGGCGTTCCAGCGCTGCGTCCTTCTCGATGTGCTTGCGGTACTCGTCGAGCGTGGTGGCGCCGATGCAGTGCAGTTCGCCGCGCGCCAACATCGGCTTGAGCATGTTGCCGGCGTCCATCGCACCTTCGGCCTTGCCGGCGCCGACGATGGTGTGCAGTTCGTCGATGAACAGCAGGATGCGCCCCTCGCTGTTCTTGATCTCGGCAAGTACGGCCTTGAGGCGTTCCTCGAACTCGCCCCGGTACTTGGCGCCGGCGACGAGGCTGCCCATGTCGAGCGCGAACACCGTCTTGTCCTTGAGCCCCTCTGGCACGTCGCCTCGCACGATGCGCTGCGCCAGCCCCTCGGCGATCGCGGTCTTGCCGACACCGGGTTCCCCGATCAGCACCGGGTTGTTCTTGGTCTTGCGCGACAAGATGCGGATGACGCGACGGATCTCGTCGTCGCGACCGATCACCGGGTCGAGCTTCTGCTGCTTGACCATCTGCACGAGGTCGCGCCCGTACCGCTCCAGCGCCTCGTAGGTCGCCTCGGGGTTCTGACTCTGCACGCGCTGGTTGCCGCGCACCTCCTTGAGCGTGTTGAGGAACGTGCTCTCGTCGATCGCGAAGGTGCGGAACAGCTCCTTCAGCGCCGACGTCGGCTGCCGCAGCAGGGCGAGGAACAGGTGCTCGACGGAGACGTACTCGTCCTTCATCTTCGCCGCCTGCTGTTCGGCGGCGGTCAGCGCCTTGGCGAGCTCCGTCGTCAGGAACACCTTGTCCGCGGCGAAGCCTGGCCCCGAGACCTTCGGCAGCTTGCGCAAATCGGCGGCGATACCGGCGGCGATCGTGTCGGTGGGCACGCGCAACCTCTGCAGCAGCCGGCTGACGAGGCCGTCCTGGGGCTCGATCAGGGCCAGCAGCAGATGCAGCTGATCCACCTGCTGATGGCCGAATTCGACGGCCTTGGCCTGCGCGAGCTGAAGCGCTTCCTGCGACTTCTGGGTGAACTTCTGAATGTCCATGAGCGGGAGTCCTCTGGTGCGAGGTGGCGAACCGCCAGGAACATGCACAACATGTACCGATGGCGTGACGGACATTAATCATTGATTACAAGCAACTAACGGATCACATCCCGACGGCGCAAAGAGAGCCAATGGCGCCATCTTGGCAGCCGAAGCAAGACTTCTGTCATCTTGGCCGATCGCCGCCAGGTTGTAGATCGCCATTTTTTGGCCGATACTGGGCACGCATGTCCAACCTGACCCTCAATGTCTCGCTCTCTCCGCAGTTGGCGAAGTTCGTGCGGAGCCGGGTCGACAGCGGTCGGTACGCCACTGCGAGCGAGGTCGTGCGCGAGGCCCTGCGCTGGTTCGCCGAACGGGCACGTGACGCTGACGATGCGCCCTCCATGCTGGACCTTCAGGAGCAGAGCATCGACCGCGAACGTGCCAGGGCGGCCATCCTCCGGCTGCGTGCACTGCGAGCTGGCACTACCCTCGGCCCCGACGTCACCGTCAAGGACCTGCGGGACGAAGGCAGGCGATGAGACTCTGCGTCGTCGACTGCTCGTTCGCGATGGCGTGGGTGTTCGAGGACGAGCGTAACGCGCTCGCCGAGAGCCTGCTCGACCAGCTCGATGCCGAGCACTCGTTCGTCGTGCCTGCGGTGCTCTGGGGCCTCGAAGTGCGCAACACGCTGCGCAGCGCCGTTCGGCGCCAACGGCTTACGACCGCGGATGCCGATGGACGGCGTCGCGCCCTGGCGGAGCTGCCGAAGCTCGCCGTGACCTGCCCCAACGGGCTCGGCGACGTCATCGACGAGCTCGTGCGCAACCACGACCTGACGAGCTACGACGCCGCCTATCTCGCGGTGGCGATCGAGCACGACCTGCCGCTGGCGACCGCCGATGCAGCGCTGGCGCGCGCGGCAAAGACCGCCGGGGTCGCCCTCTATGGAGCGGCGACCTAGACCCGGATCTCGCTGCCGAGCCCGCCACCCTGGAACCCCGACAAGCGCGGCACCACCTCGTTGGCGACGAACGCATCGACCTGCTCGGCCGAACGGCCGACGAAGCGCGACGGGTTCATGAGATCGGGCAGCGTGTCGCGGATCGCAGCGAACGCCGGATCCTCGGCGATCAGCTGCAGCAGCGGGTTGTCGAGCCCCTCGGCTTTCACCGCGTAGGCCGCGGCGCGGCTGTGCACGCGCACGCGTTCGTGCAGATCCTGGCGGTCGCCGCCTGCGGCAACCCCCGCCATCAGGATCTCCTCGGTGGCCAGGAACGGCATCTGCTCACGCAGCTTCTTCTGGATCACCTTCGGGTAGACGACGAGTCCCCTGGCGACGTTCTCGACCAGCATCAGGATGCCGTCGATGGCGAGAAACGACTCCGGCAGCGCGATGCGCCGCACGGCCGAATCGTCGAGGGTTCGCTCCAACCACTGCGTCGCCGCCGTGTGCGCACTCGTGGTCGCGGTCTCGATCACGTAGCGGGCCAGCGAACACACGCGCTCGCAGCGCATCGGGTTCTTCTTGTAGGCCATCGCCGAGCTGCCGATCTGCTTCGACTCGCTCGGTTCCTCGACCTCCCCCTCGTGTGACAACAAGCGAAGGTCGGTGGCAAACTTGCTCGCCGACTGCGCGATCGCCGACAACACCTGATGGATCGTCCAGTCGATCTTGCGCGTGTAGGTCTGGCCGCTGACCGCGAGCGACTTGTCGAAGCCCATCGCGCGGGTGACGCGACGGTCGAGTTCCTCGACCTTCTGATGGTCGCCGCCAGCGAGCAGGAGGAACGTCGCCTGCGTGCCGGTCGTGCCCTTGACGCCGCGGAAAGGCAGCCACGCGGCGACGCGCCGCACCTCGTCCAGGTCGAGGGCAAAATCCTGCGCCCACAAGCACGCGCGCTTGCCCACCGTCACCGGTTGCGCCACCTGGAAGTGCGTGTAGCCGAGGCAAGGCTCGGCGCGCCACGTGCGGGCGAAGTCAGCGAACGCGGCCAACACCGCCGCCAACCGTTGTTCGAGCAACCGTAGCGCCTGCCGGTAGAGCACGAGGTCGCCGTTGTCGGTGACGAAGCAACTCGTGGCGCCGAGGTGGATGATCGGCCGCGCCTTCGGACAGAGGTCGCCGTAATGGTGCACGTGCGCCATCACGTCATGGCGCAGCTCCTTCTCGTAGGCGGCGGCACGGTCCCAGTCGAACTCGTCGCGGTGCGCTACGAGCTCGTCGATCTGCTCCTGGGTGACCGGGAAGCCGAGCTCGTGTTCGGCGCGCGCCAACGCGATCCAGAGGTCGCGCCAGGCAGTGTGGCGCGCGCGGGGCGAGAAGAGGCGAGCCATGTCCCGGCTCGCGTAGCGTTCGATCAGCGGATGGTCGAAGCGTTCGCCGCGTTCCATGGCCGCTTGTCTAACAGGCCCCCCGCTTCGGCGCCACGGCGTTCAGGTGGCGGCGGGGGGCCACAACGGCCGGCCGACTCAGCAGCGCACGAACACCTGGCGGCAGCGGGTCTCCCAGTGCGGCGGGACCCAGATGCGGCGGCAACCACCTTCCTGCACGATGCCCCAGTAGCGATGGCCACAGTGGTCGAAGCGCCAACCGTAGACCGGCGGCACGTGCTCTTCGCGCCAGTAGCCCGGCACCAGCACACGTTCGGTGACGGTCTCCCAGCGGCCGCGCGGCGCACGGTCGTGGCCACGATCGTGGCCGTGCTCGCGGCCGTAGCCACGATCGCGCCCATGTTCCCGGCCGTGGCCGTGCGGTGCCAAGGCTGCAGCGACGCGACCGACGTCGCGAGCGACCTTCTGCACCACATCGACACGCTCCGCGAACGGGGACTGCGCATGGGCGGGGACGGCGAATCCGATCAGGAACGCCACGGCGAACAGCTGGGTCATCTTCATGGCGCGCCCGCAGCGCGCCGGCACGCCGCGTGATGCCGGCGCGATGCACAACGGCCAGGAATTCCCGGGTTGCCGGCAGCAAGAACCTACAGAGTGTCCTGCAGCCGACTCACCAAGGACCCCAGGTGGCGAACGCGACCGCCGCGGCGCATGCAGACAACCACGGCACGGCGCGAAACGCGGGGCGCGGTTCGCGCAGCAGGTGGTGGCGCAGCCAAGCCAACGCCATCGCCGCTGCAGTACCATCGGTGATCAAGTCGGCGATCGAACTCACCCGCCCCGGCACGTACGACTGGTGCACCTCGTCGAGCACGCCATATGCGACGGTGATCAGGAACGCGCCCCAAAACCGCCGGCGCGGCTGTTCGGCGCAGGCCAGGGCGAGCCAAGTGAAGCCAGCGAGCGTGGCGTAGGCGATGACGTGAGCGCCATTGTGCAGGAAGGCGCTGAGCTGGCTCGTGGCATGGGGCTGCGGCTGCCGCGAGGACAACCACCACAACGCCCCCATCACTGCAAGCGGCGGCGAGCACCGTAGCGCCCATGGCGCGCGCAGCCACGCCCAGGTGACCGCGTCGAGCCAAGGCGGCAGGTCGCGGGCCGCCATCACGAGCGAGCGATCGAGCCGACCAGGCGCAGGCCACCGTTCTCGGCCAGCTCCGCGCGCAAGTCTTCAAGGTAGATCGTCAGCAGGAACAGGCCGCGGCCACGTTCATTGTCGAGCGACGGCATGCCATTGCTCGCGTCGAGCAGCGCCTTGGTCAGCTCAGCGACGGTCGCCGCCGGCATCTCCTGGTCGTAGAACTCGATGCGCAACCGGTCGCCGTCGACCTCGAACTGCACGGCCAAGTCGAGGTTCTGCCGACGGTAGGCCGCGCCGTGCTCGATGGCGTTGTTGACCAGTTCGTCGACGACCAGGGCGAGGTTGTCCGCGACCTGCTGACCGGCGCCGAGCTTGCTGGCGTGGTCGCGCACCGCCGCGCGCAGCTGGCGCAGCACGGTGCCCCGCGGCGGGAAGGTCAACCGGCGCGGCTTCACGACAGCCCCTCCACGAGCAGTGAAAGGTCGGCAGCTGGAGCCGAATGCGTCAGCGCCCCGACCGAGATGCGGTCGACGCCGGACTCGGCGAAGGCCCGCACCGAACGCAGATCCACGCCGCCCGAGGCTTCGGTGGCGACGTCGCGGCCGAGCTCGCGCGCAGCTTGCCGCACCGCGTCGACAGCGGCCCGCAGTGGCGCGCCGGGCACGAAGTTGTCGAGCAGCACGACGGTGGCGCCACCACGCACCGCGGCCACGGCCTCCTCGACCGTGCGCGCTTCGGCGACGACCGGGAACTGCTGCCCCTCGACGCAACGGCGCACGACCTGCTCGTAGCTGAGCGGCGCTGCCAATGCGAAGTGGTTCTCCTTGAGCAACACCTGGTCGAACAGCCCGATGCGGTGGTTGTGCCCACCACCGGCCATGACCGCCTGCTTCTCGAGTCGACGCAGCCCTGGCGTCGTCTTGCGGGTGTCGAGAATGCGGGCCCCGGTCCCGGCAACCGCGTCGACGAAGGCCCGAGTCAGCGTGGCGATGCCGGACAGGCGCTGCAGGAAGTTGAGCGCCGTGCGCTCGGCGGCCAACAGCGCCCGCATGTCGCAATGCACCTGCAGCACGAGATCCCCGCGCTGGAAGCGGGCCCCATCGGCCATGACCGGCTCGATGCGGGCATCGGGGTCGAGCAGTTCGAAGGCGCAGACCGCGCAAGCAAGGCCCGCCAGCACCCCAGGCGACTTCGCCAGGATGCGCGCCCGCCCAGGCTGCCCCGCCGGCACCGACAGACGGCTGGTGACGTCGGCTTCCAGGGAGAGATCGGTCCGGCCGAGATCCTCGGCGAGCGCCCGCTGCACACACTCCGTGAGACTGACGTCCGCGCGCTTCATGAACGGCGGGCAAGCCTACCCGAAAGCCCCGCCATTGGCAGTGCACACCTTGGTGGCGAAACCGGGCCGCAAGCCGATCACCGACCGGCGCCCGCACGGTCCTCCGGCGACGAACAGCGCAGGTACGGCGCCAGCCCACCGACGGTGAGTGGCCCCAAGCCGTCGATGCGGCCGAGGTCTTCGAGGCTCGTGAAGGGGCCGCGGCGCAGCCGTTCCAGCACGATCGCCTCCGCGCGCACCCGCCCGATGCCTGGCAGCAGTTGCAGTTCGACGACGCTGGCGGTGTTGACGTCGAGCCGCAGCGGCGACACGACCAGCGGGGGCACCCCACCATCGACGATGAGAGCGGTGGCAAAGGCCCGCACCGCGAGCCCCATGACGAGCAGCACCCAGGCCACGAGCAGCCACCGCTGCCGTCTCACCAGCGGCGGATCTGCGCCATCATGCGGGCCTCGACGCTGCTCGTCGGCCGCCCCCTGTCCCCCTCCAGTTCCAACATCGCCCGCGCGATGCCCATCACAGCCCTGCTGGTCGCACATTCTGGAAGCGAGAGCAGAGGGGGTTGGCCGAGGCGCCGGAACGACACCGCGGGATCCTCTGGCACCTCACCCAGATAGTGGATGTCGCAACCGACGAATCGACTCGAGACCGTCTGCAATCGTTCGCATGCCTGCTGTCCCATGCCGGGCTGGACCACGCGGTTCACCACCAGGTGCACCTCGGGGCAGGCGCCCTGGCGCACGAGGCACTTCACGAGCGCGTAGGCATCCGTCAGGGCTGCGATCTCCGGGTTGGTTACCACCACCGCGTGCGGGGCAGCCAGCACGGTGATCAACGACTGCGGGGCCAGCCCTGCGCCGCAGTCGAGCAGCACGACCTCGTGGGCAGCCGCGATCTGGTGCAGCGCGCGCGCCAGGGCCTGCATGTGCCGCGGACCGAGCTCCGCCATCGCGGCGATGCCCGAACCACCCGCCACGAGGCTCGGCCCATGCGGCGTCGCCGATACGACCTGCTCGGCGGTGGCCACCCCATCGAGCAGGTGCTGCATCGTGTAGCCCGGGTTGACACCGAACAGCAGATGCGCGTTGGCCAGGCCGAAGTCACAGTCCACCACACAGACCCGCCGCCCTAGCCGGTGCACGGCGATGGCGAGGTTCGAGGCCAGGAACGACTTGCCCGTGCCGCCCTTGCCGCTCGCCATCGCGACCACAAGCCCTTCGGGTCGACGACGCGGCTCCGGCGGTCCCGACCTGCGGAACCACCGTCGCAAGAAACCCCGCCCTTGCGTTTCCGCGCCGAGGTCTGGTTCCAATCGCACCTGACGGGACCGGCCACCACGCGGCGGCCATCCCACTCGCTAGGCCGGCTTGGCCGGAGAACGCGCCGCGTCCACCGCCGCCGCCCTGTCTGCCACGACCGCTGCCTCGGTTTGTTCGCCGGCCGCCAAGGCCGTGCCTCCGAGAGCGGAATACTCCTCCGGCGACAACCGCATCGTCGCCAGCATGGACCGCAGGCTCTCCCCAGCAGGGGTTGCACCACGTCCAGCGGCCGCGTGGCGAGTCGCGGCCAACCGCTCCGATGCCGGTGCAGGCTCCGGAGCAGCAGATGTCTTCTCCAAGCCTGCCGCGAGCGAGAACGCGCGCAGCAGACGATCCGTGAATTGGCGCAGGTCCGTCTCGGTGCGCAGCTCGCGGCGCAGCGGGTCGGCGGCGCCAAGCCGGGCCCTGCCGAACAAGGCGTCCCGCTCGGACCAGAGCTCCCCGAGCAGGCTGCCGTTCCAGGTGATGCGCTGCCAATGGCGGTCGCCATCGAAGCGAACGCCCGGGTCGATGCGCTGGCACTGCTCCCGCAAGTGGCGCCATTCGGCCTCGCGGCCGGCGGGCACGGCGAACTCGCGCGGCGGCGACGTGACTTGGGCTGCGCCGACCACGCCGGCGGCGGCGGTCGTCATCCAGAGCACGGCGAAGCGCTCGCTGCCGGCGATGCGGAACGGCTCGAGCCGGCAGACCTGGAGTCCGGGGATCGGCAAGCGAGCGACCTGTTCGAGGCTGCTGCGTGACGCTTCGGTGCCGACGACGATCACGCGCGGCAATGCCCCGGCGCAGAACCGGGCCTCGGGCACGGCCGCAGCCAGCGCTTCGCCGACCCGCGCCGCGAAGTCCGCCACGGCCAGCGTACGAGCGATCAGCAGGGCGTCCCCATCGACCGCGAGCAGCACCAACACAGGAGCGCCAGCGGCGTCGCGGGCCAAGCCATCGACCACGCCGAGTTGACCGCCGCTGCAGTCGAGCCCCTCCATGACCAATTCGAGCCCGTGTTCGACCAGCGTCAGCCGGTGTGAGACGATCGACCAGAGCCCTTCCCGCAGTTGCGGCAGAATCGGTCCGCGGATCATGCGTCCTCCTGTCGGGGGCCGGATGTTCCGACCCGGTCGAAACCGGCGGGGTTCAGGCGAGACGACAGCACGACGCGCGACTGCCCAAGGCAGCAGCGGAACACCCTCGGCACCTGACGGCCTGCAACCGCCAGTGCCAACCGCGGTGGTTGGTACAAGGGGTAGGAGCCTCGCTAACCGGTAGGCAGCATTAGATGTGCAGTCGCGAGGAAAAGCAACCCCGGGCTCACTGGCTGCCTGCTCGGCCCTTCGGATCCGCGACCGCGCGAGCCATCACCAGTGGCGAGCGCCGCTGCTCGAGTCGCGTCCAGGCGACCGCTACGGCATCGGTGGCGTCGCGCGGCAGGGAGCTGTGCAGCGCCTGGCGCCCGTGCTGCACCAACTGCCCGACCATTGCGGCGACGGCGTCCTTGCCGGCCGCGCCGCGCCCGGTCACACACCGCTTGACGCGAGCCGGTGCAAACTGGTGCACCTCCAGCCCGGCCCGCGCCGACTCCGCCAGCACCACCCCGCGCGCCTCGCCGATGCGCAGCGCCGCCTGCACACTCTTGCCGTAGAACGCCTCTTCGATCGCCACCTCGTGCGGCGTCCACGAACGCAGCAGACCAGCGAACTGGTCCGCAAGCGAGCGCAGCCGCACCGGCAGCGGGGCATGGCGGCCGCCGAGGTCGAGCGCGCCGGCGACGAGCAGGCGCACGTCCTCGCCACCACCGCCGCCGACGCGCACGACGTTGCTGGCGCGCATCGCCAACGGCACGTCGCCGCCGCTGCCACGAGCGCCGCTGACCGCCACCTCGAGACACGCATAGCCGACCACCAGCGTGCCCGGGTCGATACCTAGAATCCGCACCGCCGCCACGGCGGCGAGTGTAAGGTCTCGCGCCGTGAAGGTCGCCATGCTGTTGCTCGCTGCCGGCCGCGGCACCCGCTTCGGTGGCCCGCTGCCCAAGGCCTACCTGCAGCTCGGCGGCGAGACGTTGCTGCTGCGCAGCGCGACGCGGCTGGTGCAAGCACTGCCGCCGGGGACACCGTTCGAGCTGGTGATCGTCCGACACCCCGACGACCACGCCGACCACCTCGCCGCCCAGCTGCCGGCGCTGCAGGTGCTGCTCGCACCCCGCGGCCGGCTGCTGCTGGCCGACGGCGGACCAACCCGCCAGCAGTCGATGCAGAACGGTCTCGCCGTGCTCGCCGCGGACGTCGAGCTCGTGCTCGTGCACGACGCCGCCCGCGCCCTGCTGCCGATCGCCGCGACGCGACGCTGCCTCGAAGTGGCCGCCGAGGTCGGCGCCGCGCTGCTGGCGATCCCCGCCCCGGACACGCTCAAGAAGGTCGTCGCCGATCGGGTCGTGAGCACACTCGACCGCGCCGGAGTCTGGTTGGCGCAGACGCCGCAGGTCATCCGTCGCGACCTGCTGCTGCGGGCGTTCGCCCACGCCGAGGCCACGGGTTTCGCCGGCACCGACGACGTGTCGTTGGTCGAACACCTCGGTGCGGCCGTCGCCGTCGTGCCCGGTTCCGTCCACAACCTCAAGATCACACGCCCCGAGGACCTGCCGCTGGCCGCGGCCGTGCTCGCGGCCGGACTCGCATGAACGAACTCCCCCGCATCGGCATCGGCATCGACGTGCACCGCCTGGAGGCGGGCCGCAAGTGCATGGTCGCCGGCGTCGAACTGCCGGGCCGCGCCGGTCCGGTCGGCCACAGCGATGGCGACGCCGTGCTGCACGCGGCCTGCGACGCCGTGCTCGGCGCCGCAGGCCTCGACGACCTCGGCACGCTGTTCTCCGACCAGGACCCACGGCACCACGGCCGCGACTCGGCGGACTTCTGCCGCGAGGTGATGCAGCTCGTATGCGCTCGTGGCCTCTCTGTTTGGTCGCTCGACGCCGTGCTGGAGACCGAGACGCCGAAGCTGGCGCCGCACCGGCGGGCGCTGCGCGAACGGCTCGCAGCGCTGTTCGCGGTGCCGGTCGATCGTGTCAACCTGAAGGGCAAGACCGGTGAGAAGGTCGACGCCATCGGCCGCGGCGAGGCCATGCGCGCCACCGTGGTCGCGCTGCTGGGGCCCCGTCAGGCCACCGACCCGGTCGAGTAGGCGTCGAACATGCGCCGGTAGACTCCGTTGCCGGCGAACAGCTGCTCGTGGGTGCCGACCTCGACGACGCGCCCCTTCTCGAGCACGACGATGAGATCGGCGCCGACGATCGTCGACAACCGGTGGGCGATGACGATCGAAGTGCGGCCCCTGCGCACCGCGTCGAGCGCCTTCTGCACGGCCCGTTCGTTCTCCGAATCGAGCGCCGAAGTCGCCTCGTCGAGGAACAGGATCGCCGGATCGCGCACGATCGCACGCGCGATGGCGAGCCGCTGCTGCTGGCCGCCGGAGAGGTTGCCGCCACGTTCGCCGACCACGGTGTCGTAACCCTGCGGCAGGGAGGCGATGAAGTCGTGGATGTTGGCGGCGCGCGCCGCCGCCTCGATCTCGGTCATCGTCGCGCCGGGCTTGCCGAACTCGATGTTGGCGCGGATCGTCGTGTTGAACAGGAACGACTGCTGGCTGACGACCGCAGTGTGGGCGCGGTAGTCGGCGAGGCGCAGTTCGCGCAGATCGACGCCATCGACGAGGATGCTGCCCTGCTGTGGGTCGTGGAAGCGCTGGATCAGGTCGACGGTCGTGGTCTTGCCGCTGCCCGACTCGCCCACCAGCGCCACCGTGCGCCCGGCCGGGATGTGCAGGCTGAGTCCACGCAGCACCGGCTCGTCCCCGTAGGCAAAATGCACATCGCGCAGCTCGATCTCACCGCGCACGGTGGCGATCGGCCGCCCACCCGTCGCCGCTTCGTCCACCGGCTCGTGCAGGATCGCCTCGATGCCGCGCAGTGCCCCCGCCGACTCCATCAACACGTGGTAGCTGCGGGTCAACCGCTTGACGTGCTGGTACGTGGTCGACAGCGGCATGATCACCAGCGTGACGTCGTCGAAGCGCACCTGCTTGTCGACCAGCACGACGTAACCGAGCAGCACGAGCAGGATGCCGAACCCGACCTGGTAGCCGACGAAGGTCTGTGCCATCGAGCGACCCTTCGCCCGCAGCATGTGGAAGACGCGGTCGAGGAAGGTCCGCGTCGTCGCTTCGAAGTCGCGCAGCATCGCCGCCTCGAGCTGGAACGACTTCACGGTGCGGATGCCGGTCAGGATCTGGTTCAACGACTCGGTGGTCTCTCCCATCGCCTGCAGGCTCTTGCTGCTGCGTTTGCTGACGCGCCGGCCCTGGCGATACAGCGGGATCACCATGGCCGGCACCATCACGACCAGCACCAACAGCGCCTGCGGCACGAACCAAGCCAGGATGGCGATGTTGAACACGATCATCAGCGGGTCGACGACGACGTTGTCGCTGGCCAGCTCGAACGAACGCTGCATGACCTGGGTGTCGTTGGTGACCTTGCTGATCAGTTCACCCATGCGCCGACGACCGTAGAACCGCACCGGCAAGGCCAGGAAGTGCCGCGCGAGCTCGGCGCGCAGGTCGGCGACGATGCGGATCGCGAACAACCGCGAGATCGTCTGCACGAAGTAGATGGTCACCGCGCCGAGCAGGCCGCACAGCACGGCGACGATGCCGCAGGCGACCACGACGTTCATCCCGGGATGGTCGAACGTGTAGCCGAGCGTGTGCGCGAGCTGCTCCGCGAAGCCGCGGAACCAGACGTTGAAGTCGGTGGCGAGCTGCTCGGCGACGCCCGGGTCGTTCCCGCCCGGCAATGGCGCCGGCGCCGCCGGCTCGCCCGCCAGCTCCGCCATCAACGGCTTGACCAATACGAACGGCAGCTTGGTGAAGGCGGCCTCCAAGAAGCCGAACACCACCATGGCCACCACCATGCCCTTGTAGCGGCAGACCCCGGCCCAGAGGCGCCGCAGCAACGCGCGCAGACTCTGGGACTGGTCGGAGGGGTCGGCTTCGGCGGCGGGGGTCACGCCGCGCATCCTAGGCGGCGCCGCGCCGAAACTGGAGCCCGCAAGCCGCCATCACGAGGCGGCGCCCAGGGCTCACTCGAACTTGGCCTTGCCGATCACGCCGCGCGCCCAATCGAGGAAGCGGCAGGTGATGTAGTCCTCGCGCACGAGGTCGCGTTCCCGCTGCACCTTGACGTCGATCTTGCGATGCGGCGGCGTGCGGCTGTTGACGCGGGCGATGAACCAACCGTCCGGCCCCTGGATCGGGCCGATGGTCTTGCCGACCTCGGCCTCGAAGAAGAGGAACTCGGCCAGCGAGAAGCCATCGAGCAGCTGCGTGAACTCGCTCTCGCGCAGCTGCTGGCGCAGCTGGTTGAGCGGCAGCATGCCGAGGCGGCCGCGCTTCTCGTCGTTGGCGAAGAACTCGACGTGCTTGTCGAGCATCTGGTCGAAGGTCAGCTCCTTCTTCTCGAGCCGCTCGAAGGCCGCGTCACAACGCACCTTGGCCTGCGCGAGGCCGTCCGGTTCCCAGGCGCCGGTCCTGGGGCTGCGGGCCTGGAACGGCAGCAGCGTGACGTCGACCTGGCCGTCGGCGAAGAAGGCCTGGCGCTTGTCCGCGTGCTGCTGCAGGTTCTCGTCGTTGATCTCGTCCTTGATCAGGTCGGCGTAGGACGTGATCAGGCGCCAGCGGGCGCGGAACGCCTCCAGGCAGGGGTAGCCCTTGAAGCGCGTGGCGATGACCTCGACCGTGAACGGCGTCGAGTCGTAGGGCTGGCGATACTCGTCGTAGCGACGCTGGAACTCCTCGTCGCTGATCAACACGCTGTTCTTGGCCAGCTCCTGGCGCAACGCCTCGCGCACACACACCTCCTGGATGGCGCGCTCGAGGTCCTGCACGAACAACCCCTTCTTGACGAAGTCGAAGGCGTCCTGCGTGCTCCAGGTCAGGTCGTTGACCTTCAGCACCGTCTCCGCCGGCAGGCCGTGCGAGGCGTAGCGGATGTCGCTCCAGCTGCGCAGCCCCTTCTGCACGAAGGTGCGCATCATGTTGATCCAGAAGTCGGGCAGCTTCTTCGCGTTGCCCTTGTCGTCGGTGCCTTCGGTGGCCTTCTCGAGCTGCTCGAGGAAGCGCGGCCCCTGATCACTCTGGGTCTGCGCCTTGATCGCCTCCTTGGTGATGTCCGGCCAGTCCTTCGGCGCGCCCGGGAAGAACACGCGGTCGAACAGGATCGCCTCCTTGCGCTGGTCGAGGAACGTCTCGCGGCTCAGGCCGTATTGCGAGCGCACCACCTCCCAGAAGTCGACGCCAGGGTTCTTGGTCTCGAACTCTGCGCGCATCGGCGCCAGCTGGTCGAGCACGTCCTGCTCCGAGACCTCGAACTCCTCCGGCTTGCGCACGCCCGACTGCAGCTGCTTCTTGACCTCTTCGAGGATGAAGAAGGTCGCCACCTTGGCCTCGACGAGCTTGCCGCCGGTCAGATAGACGGCCTCGCGCATGACCTCCCGCGGATCGAGGTGCACGCCGTTGACGCGCAGGTCGGACAGCAGCTTGGTGCGCTCCTCGACGAGGCGATCGGTGAGCTGGTCGACCTGCTTCTGCACGGCCTTGACCTGCTCGGGAGTTGCCTCCTGAGCGAACGAGAAGCCGGTGGCGGCCAGGGCCACGACAACGGCGAGGAGCGGCGCGCGGGACATACGGATGGGCTGCATGGAGGGTTGAAGGGCGGAGGAGTCTAGCAGTGGGCGGCCGCGAAACGAGCCGCCCCCGGGTTTCCTCCCGATTCGATCGCGCGGCCGACCGCGAAGGCAGGCAGCCGCTACCGCGACGGCGCGCCCGCCGTAGCATGCCCGCCCCGCCACATGAGCTACGACCCCCGCACCATCGCCTTCGTGGCCGAACTGCTGCACCCCCCGCAGGCGCCGCGCGCCGATCTGGTGCAGGGTGTGCACAACGCGCTCTACCGCCAGCCAGCACTCGGCTACCAGAACTTCCAGGTCGCCGCCGATGGCATCCACCTGAGCAACCTGCCGATGGCGCCTGGGCAGGTGTCGACGGCGAGCTTCCATTGGGACCGGCTGGTGCTGCGGGAGGAGCTGCGCGGCACGACGGTCGAGGACTTCGCCACGCGCGTGGTCAACGTCGCCACCCAGGCCTTCCAGGCGCTCAACATCCAGGCCACGGTGGTACAGCAGTTCGTCGTGCGCTCGCTGATCGCGCCAAGGCATTGCCGGGACGGCCGCGAATTCCTGGCGCAGCGCCTGATCGCCGGTGGCGCCGCCGGTTGGCAGCTGCTCGGGCGACCGGTCGCCTCGCTCGGACTGCGCCTGATGCTGCCCGCGCACGACGGCCATCGGGAGACCTTCCAGGTTCGGGTCGAGTCGTGGCCGCAGGACCCGCGTTCGTTGTGGCTCGAGGTCACCGGCACCTATGCGACCCCGGTCGGCACCGCCGATCTGCCGCAGGTCGCCAACTCGCTGTTTTCGGCCTATCGTTTCCTCGCCGGCCCTACCTGCGAATTCCTGGCATCCCTCGACACCCCGTGAGTCGTCCGCACCTGCCGCTCCTGCTCGCCACGCTCTCGGGCCTGGTCGCCGCTTCCTGCAACCGGCAGCCTCTGCCGACGACCGACGAAGCGCGCCTGCTGGTGATCGACGGCATCGAGGTCCGCGTCGCCGACCTCGCGCCCTACCTCGAGTTCTTCGACTCGTTCCTGCCGGAGGCCGGCCGCAAGGTGAAGGTGCAACGGGTGCTCGATGACCACCTGCTGCCGCTGCAATTGGCGCGGCGCAGCTTCGCCGAGCCACGGCAGAAGCTGCTGGCCGAGGCCAGGCAGCTGTGTGAGGTCGCCACCAACTTCTACGAACTCGAGCAGCAGACCACGAACGTCGTCTACCGCAAGCGCCTCAACCAGACCCGGCTGAAGCCGCGACTGCCGGTCAGCATGTTCCTGTTCGACCCTCTGCGCACGGGCGCGGTCAGCGCCCCGATCGAGGTGCCCCAAGGCTGGATCGTCGCGTCCGCCTTCGAGCTGCACGAGTCCCCGCTCAAGAGCGACGACTACGTCGACGGGCTGCAGGTCGCCTACTTCACCCACTCGGACCAGGAGTGGCTCGACTGGTACGCCGCCCAGAAGCTGCTGCTCGCCGACAAGGTGACGTTCGTACATCCCGACTACCGCGAGGCGATGCCGGCGTGGATGCACCTGCCCGAACGCCTCGCCACCGCCCAACCAGCGAAGTGATCCCCGTACCATGGTCCGATTGCATCTGCCGCTGCTCGCCCTGTTGCCCGCATTGTCGGCCGCCCTGGCGCTGCCAGCGCAGGACAAGCCCGCCGGCGAGGCGAACACCAACCAGTCGCCCGATCGCCTGTCGGAGTGGCCCAAGTTGCCCACCACCGATGCCGACCGCGTGCTCGGCCTCGTCGGCCAGTTCAAGAAGCCCGAGGCCAAGCTCTACGAGCCGGCGCGGCAGCAGCTGATCCAGGTCGGCGAAGCGGCGATGCCGCTGGTGATGCAGCAGTGCTCGGACCGGCCCGACAACGTCAACGACCAGCTGTTCCAGGTGTTCGACGCCGTGCTGACCGAGCGCCACGCCGCGCTGATGTCGCGCGAGGCGCAGAAGCCGCGGCTCGAGCTGCGCCGCTACCTGACCATGCGGCTGTCGCGCATGGCCGGCGCCGATCTGGTGCCGTTCTTCGAGAAGATGCGCAAGGACGCCGACGAGCAGACGGCGTTCTTCGCCGATCTGGCGCTGCTGGCGCGCAAGCGCCGCGACGCGCTGCCCGGCGTCACCGCCTACGCCCGGAAGAGCTGGACCGAGGCCCTGCCGCATCTCGCCGCGGTGTTGCCGGCGGCGCGTTCGCTGCAGTGTGGCACCTGGGTGTTCGAGTCGATCACCAAGGCCGCCGTCGTCGATCAGATGACCGGCCTGCGGCTGCTGCGCTTCCTCGCCACCAACGAGCACGCCGGCCTGTTGCGCGGCTACTTCGACGCGCCCGACAACGCGGTCAAGGGCGAGGCCTGCAACGTCGCCCGCGTGCTGCACGGCGAGGAACCGATCGAGAAGATGCCCGTGTTCAAGGTGATCCAGGAGGCCCGCAAGTGGAAGGAGAAGCTGTGACGCGGCGACCGTTCCACGGGGCGCCGGCAGTGCTGTTGCCGTTCGCTGCGCTGCTGCTGGCGGCCGCGGCCCCGGCGCAGAAGGACAAGACGCCGGAGTGGCTGCTCGATCCGTACACCAAGAACGACCCCAAGCTCATGGAGAAGGCGGGGTACGTCGGCTTCGGCCCGTTCCAGTTCGGCAACATCGCCGAGCGGCCGGTGCAGAACACCGACATCCAGAAGTCGCTCGAGTTCGTGCAGATCCGCTGGGTGGAGACCAAGCACTTCCGCATCGGCCTCAACCTGCCGGCGTGGAAGATCCCCGAGGAAGCGGGCACCAAGAAGAAGATCCGCGCCGAGCTCGAAGAACTGCAGCAGAAGCTGCCGAGCGTCAACCCGAAGACCCGCACGCTGGACCCGTGGCTGCGCGTGCACCTGACGGCGCAGCGGCTGGAGAACCTCTACGCGCAGACGATGGAGCTGTTCGGCGTCACCGACGCCAGCTTCCCGCCGGACCCGGCCAACGTCATCAAGACGCCTGGCGCCGTCTACATGGGCTTCGGGCCCTACCTGGGCATGAAGGACAAGTTCCTCGTGCTCGTGTTCGAGAAGGGCGCCGTCTACCAGCAGTACATGAAGGCCTACCTCGGCCGCGACACCCAGCACCCGCAGCGCTGGCACTTCAAGGAGAGCAGCATGCTGCTCTTCACGATGGCGACCGAGGACGACCTGTTCCCGAAGAAGCACGACACCGCGCTGCACTGCGGCCTCGCCTTCAACGTGTCGCAGAACCTGCTCGATGGCTTCCGCTACTACGGCTACAACCTGCCGGTCTGGATCCGCGAGGGCTTCGGCCACTGGAACTGGCGGCGCATCGACGCCAACTGGCCGAGCTACGACCAGGACGAAGGCTCGGTCGCCGACATGAAGGTGGTGCCGCGCTGGGAGCCCTACTGCCGCGCGCTGGTCGCCAACGGCAAGTTCACGGCGTTCGCCGAGGCGGCGAAGTGGCGCAGCTTCGGCGACATCAAGTTCGACGACCACGTCGCCGTCTGGTCGCGCATCGACTGGCTGATCGCGCAGGGCCCCGAGCAGTGGCGCAAGTTCCTGTTCGCGGTGAAGGGGCGCACCGACGACAACTGGGGCCCCGACCAGAGCGACCTCGTCGGCGCCGTGCGCGACGCGCTGAAGGACGCCTACGGCCTGTCGGTGCTCGACATCGACAGCAAGTGGGCGGAGTGGGTCAAGACCAACTACCCGGCGCAGTAGCCGCGCGCCGCGCGCCGGTCAGCTCGGGTCCCACAGGATGAAGCGGTAGACGGGCAGCAGCGCCAGCAAGGAGCTGCGCACCCACGCCTCGGCCTCGGGCCCCATCGCCACGGCATCCTCCTTCGGCAGCTGCCGCTGCACGTGCAACCAGTGGTTGCCCGGCGTGTAGTGCTTCAGCAGCTCCTCCAGCTCGGCCGGCTTGATCGCGGCGCACCAGTTGTCCTTCTTCCAGTCGTGCACCTTGAGGTTGAAGCCCGGCGGCAAGGCGCGCAGCAACGTGCAGAACTCGCTGATCAGCGCCCGGTCCGCCAACAGCCGCTTCTGCAGGTGGGAGCCGTCCCACCACGCCTGCGGGTGGATGCGCAGCGCCGCCTCGACGATCTGGTCGTCGAGGCAGACCTCGAGCACGGTCTGGATGTAGTGGGTCTCGGCGTCCTTGCCGAGCGCCTCGCCGAAGAACGACGCCAGCTTCTTGCGCTCCTTCGGGCCGCGGCAGAGGTAGGCGCGCTGCTCACGCACGCGGTAGCTGTTGAAGGTGTAGGGGTGGTGCAGACCCGCCTGGGCGCTGAGCTCGACGCCGAGCGCCTTGGCCTCCTTCTGCACGCCGTCGGCCATCGCCTTGAGCTTGCGCCGCACGGACAGCCGCAGCGCGTTGTACTCGGGGTCGTCCTGACGGTGTCGTTCGTAGGCCTTGAAGTCGCGCTCCAGGAAGGCTTCGCTCATCCGCCAAAGGCTACGAATCGTGGCTCACGGCGCCACTTCGCTTTCCCCCGCAGCGCCGCGCGCTACCCTGTGCGCCATGCGGACCCCGGCCGCCGTGCTCCTCCTCGGCTTGACCACCGGCTGCACCTCGATGGTG
>JAEUHT010000141.1 GCA_016793265.1 Planctomycetota bacterium | reverse complement strand
GCGTGCTGTACACGGTGCCGGCGACCACACCGAGCGACGACCACGCGCCAGTGGCGGGGTCCTGCACCGCGAGGGCGCGGCTCGCCAGCGAGCCGGCGAAGTCGAAGGCTCCGCCGAACACGTGCACGGATGGTGCTGGCCCCGGGCCATCCGGATCCCAGACCTCGAAGGAGGTCACGTACGGCGCGCCCGACGACGAGCCGTTGGCGAAGCCCATGGTGCTCGCCCCCGGCACGAACGCGGGCGCACACTGGGCCCCGGCGAACGCGGCCATCAGCGATACGACGAACAGCGAGCCGAACGACGACGACACACGACGCAGGGCCTGGCTCGGGATCATGACTCTCTCGGCAAGTGGGACGCGGGGGCGGGAATGCGACGCGCGCCCCGATGCCGACGCGAACCCGCAGCGCGCAGGCTGACCCCGCCGCCGATCGCGGAGCGGGCGAACTGCGTCGGAGGGGCACGACGGGCAGTCAGGGCAGGCGGCGCCCTTCCCGGAAAGGCGCAAGCGAGGCGCCGTCTAGCCGGCGATTCCCCGCTGGTAACCGGAGTTCGCTGCAGGGCGGTCGCGCGGGTCCGCGAGCGTACGCCCTACTGCCCGCTCTGCAGGATCCTCTGCACCACGTTGGTCGTCGAACGACCGGCGACCAACGGCACCAGCACGACCTGGCCGCCGTGCGCCTCGACCCATTCGCGGCCGACTACGCCCTTGTCGCGCCAGTCCTCACCCTTCGCCAGCACCTGCGGCGTCAGCGCCTCGATCAGGTCCTTCGGCGTGTCGGCGTCGAAGGCGACGACGTGATCGACGGCCTGCAGCGCCGCCAAGACGGCCATGCGGTCGGCGAGCGAATTGAACGGCCGCCCTGGCCCCTTCGCCTGCCGCTGCACCGAGGCGTCGGTGTTGACCGCGACCATCAGCGCGTCGCCGTAGGAGCGGGCGCGCTGCAGGTAGTCGCAGTGGCCGGCGTGCAGGATGTCGAAGCACCCGTTGGTGAAGACCAGCCGGCGGCCTTCGGCGCGCAGGCGGCTCGCCACTTCGATCGCCTGGTCGTGGCTCAGCAGCTTGCTGTCGCCGGGCGTCGAGGTCTCGCCGAGGCGATCGAGGATCTCGCGCCGGCTCGGCGCCCAGGTGCCGAGCTTGGCGACGGTGATGCCGGCGGCGTGGTTGGCGAGGCGCAGGCTGTCGGCGAGCGACACGCCGGTGGCGCGGCAGTAGGTCAGCACGGCGACCACGGTGTCGCCGGCGCCGGTGACGTCGAACACCTGGCGCGCTTCGGTCGGGATGATGCGGTGCGAGCCGTCCTCGGCCTCGAAGAAGATGCCGTCCTTGCCGAGCGTGATGACCGCGTTCTGCACGCCGGTGAGCTCACGCAGGCGCTGGGCGGCGCGGTGCAGGCTCTGCGAATCGTGGATGGCGACGCCGGTCGCGGCCTCCGCCTCCTCGCGGTTCGGCGTCAGCAGGTCGACGCCGCGATAGATCGAGTAGTCCTTGCCCTTCGGGTCGACGACGGTGACGCCACCTTGGGAACGGGCAGCCGCGATCGCGGCCTGGATCACGCGCGGCGTCAGCACCCCCTTGCCATAGTCGCTGAGCAGCACGCTGCGCCACGGGAACGGCCGCTGCTCGAGCAGCGCCAGCAGCTGCCGCTCGGCCTCGCCGCCGACCGGGGCCCGGCTCTCTTCGTCGACGCGCAGCACCTGCAGGGTCTTGGCGACGTAGCGCGTCTTGCGCGTGGTCGGCCGGGTGCTGTCGACGACCAACGCCTGGGTGTCGATGTCGGCCGCGTGCAACAGCGCGCGCAGGCGGCGGCCGGCCTCGTCGTCGCCGACGACGCCGAGCACCGAGGCCGAGGCACCGAGTTCACGCAGGTTGGCGGCCACGTTGCAGGCGCCGCCGAGCAGGTAGCGTTCGTTCTCGAAGTCGAAGACCAGCACCGGGGCCTCCGGCGACACGCGGCTGGCCTTGCCGTCGGCGTAGCGATCGAGGATCAGGTCGCCGATGACGAGGATGCGCGTCGACGGCAACGACGCGAGCAGGTCGGCGAGACGGCGGTTGTCGGCGGCGGCGGTCATCAGCGGGGCTCCACGAGGCAGCCGCGCGCGGCGGCCGTGCACAACAGGGCCTGGTGCAGCAGCGGCAATACGATCTCGTGCATGGCGAGGATCGACTTGCCCTCCTTCGGCGGCCGCTGCACGACGTTCGTCATGGCGCGGTACTGCTGCAGCATGTCGAAGTTGCAGGTCAGGAAGTCGTCACCGAGCTGGCCTCGGTTGCGCGCGATCGACACCGCCTTGAGGAACACCTCGGGCATGATCACGGCGCTGCCGATGTTGAGCCAGACGCCGCCGCCGAGCCTGCCGACCGAGTCGGCGAAGGTCCAGAAGTCGCGCTGCGTGGCGGCGCCGAGGGCGGCCCCGTCGAGCCCGGGATCCATGTGCGTGATGTCGCAGCCGAAGGCGACGTGCACGGTCGCCGGCACGCCGAGGCGCGCGGCTTCGGCGAACACCGACAACTGGCGGTGCGGCAGGTCGCCGTCGAGGATCGTGCGGCCGATGGCCTCGCCATAACCTTCGCCGCGCGTCTTGGCGCGCACGGCGGCGCCGTTGAGCGCGTCGAGCGTCTCGCGCCAGAAGCCGAACGAACCGTCGGGCAGGTTCTGGGCGACGTCCTCGCTGGTGGCGCCCTGATAGGCGGTCTCCCAATCGTGGATCGCCGAGGCGCCGTTGGTGGCGACGTGGCCGATCAGCCCGCGCCGCATCAGGTCGATCAGCAGCGGCGACAGGCCGACCTTGAGCACGTGGGCGCCGAGCGAGACGCCGACCAGGCGACCCTGCTGGCGCGCGGTGACGATGGCGTCGACGACGCGCTTGAGCGCCTTGGCGCCGTAGATGTCGGGCAGCGCCTCGAACCAGCGCAGGAAGCCGTCGACCGGCGGCAGCACCTGCGCGAAGTCCTCCTTGCGCACGAGGTTCTTGCGTTCGCGCAGCGGGCGGATGCGCAGCGGCGGCTGGCCCGGCTCAGGGTTCGGTTCGACCATCGGAGCGCGGCATCGTGCAGCGGCGGCGGTCCCGGGTCCAGCGCGGCGTGCCCGGCGGCGCCGCGGTCAGGCCCGCGCCGCGGCAACGCGCGCCGGCAGCGCGCTGAGCACGGCGCGCTTCTGCGCGTCCGTCATGTTCCACCAGGCCGCGATCTCGTCCCGCGTGCGACGGCAGCCGACACACTCGTCGCGCTCGTCGAGCCGGCAGATGCGCAGGCACGGCGACAGCGGCGGCGGCACCCGCGGCGCCTCGTTCACCGGCAACTCCGGCGGCCGGCGTCGGTGCGCGGGTAGACACCTTCCTTCTGCAGCAGCGCGACCAGCATCTCGTTCGAGGTCTGGCGGGCGAACTCGATCTCGGCGTCGCTGGCGCCGACCAGATGGAACAGGTCGACGCGGCCCGCGGCGAGCTCGAAGTGCGGCGCAAAGTGCTTCGGCGGTTCGACCAGGAGCCAGCGCACGACGCTCTGCTCGCCGGGCGCGATCGAGGCGTTGAGCGGCACGCGCTGGCCGTACTCGAGCAGCTCGGCGTCGGCGTAGCTGCCGATGGCGACGAGCAGCTCGTAGGCCATCAGGTTGTGCAGCAGCGGCACGGCCCAGGTCACCGGCGCCGAGGTCTCGATCGTCAGCTCGAAGCCGAGGCCCGAGAAGCCCGACGCGTCGCGGCCCGGCGCCGTGAGGTTCCACGGGTTGCTGAGCCCGGAGGTGACGTAGAGCCAGCCGGTGCGTTCGCCGTGGGGCGGGCAGGCGAATACGCCGTGGTTGAGCCAGCCCGGGTGCGGCTGCTTGCCGAACTGCGCGTAGACCTGCGGCGACGCCGTGTAGACGCCTTGGCCGAGGTCGCCGAACAGGGCCTGGTAGGCGCGATCCTCACGGTCGCACCACAGCGCTTCGAACCACTTCGCGAACTCGTCGGCGGCCATCGGGCCGGGCAGGTTATTGGCGGCGGCGCGGCCACGCCACCAGACACGAGGAAACGAGCGCGGCCACGAGCACCGGCTGGTGCCCGCGGCCGCGCGCCGTTCGTCGGTCGGTCAGATGCTGCCGATCGTCCCGGCGATGCCGTTCGACGTGATGAGGCCGAACGCGTTGTAGGAGGCGTCCATCATCGCGCTCTGCATGTAGATGTTGGCGCCGAGCAGCGTCGGCACGTTCGGCACCGGCAACGAGTACGAGTGCGTCGTCTGGCCGACGCTGACCCACGGGTTCAGCAGGTCGAGGCTCGCGCGCAGCGGGCAGCCGGGCATGCCGAGGAAGAACATGTCGGGGATGTTCGGGTCGCTGAAGCCGTAGATCTCGAGGCCGACCTGGATCAACGCCGGGATGTTGGTGACGTCGAGGTTCCAGTTCGTGTTGATGACCGGGCGGGTCACCGAGGTCAGCGTCAGCGGGTAGGTGTCCGCTGCCTCCAGCGCGAGCACGCCGGTGATCGACGTGATGTCGGTCGAGGCCGGGACCAGGCTGGTGCCACCGGGCGAATAGCCGACCAGGATGCCACCGTTGTCCTGGTTGGTCGACATGTTGGCGCCCCAGGCGATGAAGACGTCGCCGTTCGAGTAGAACTGGAACTGGATGTCACACGGCGCAGCGCCCGTGCCACCGTCCCAATTGGGCACGCCATCGTAGGTCACCATCGTCAGGCCCGGGCTCTCTTCGAACAGGATCTGGCCACCGGAGCTCGGGTCAAGGTCGCGCTGGCTGTAGAACGCCATCTGCGGGTTGTTCATGCAGTTGTTCGCCGATGGCGCCGCAACGAGCGTATTGCCGGAGGCGGCGGCGACGTAGCCGTTCGAGCAGACGTTGAGGCCGGTCCAACCCGGGAACGAGCCGGTCGTGAACGGCACGAAGACCTCGGCGTCATCCGCGAGGGTCAGCGCCGTCGGCACCGGGTTGACGCTGCCGACCGGCAGGTAGGTGCCAACCCGCGCCACGTCGTAGCTGGTGCCGTTCCAGAGGAACGCGAGCGCCGAGTTGTGCAGGTCGAAGTTCGCGGTCGGGTCGAACAGCTCGTACATCGACGCGAACTTGGAGATGCAGCCGGTGCCGGTGGGCACGGCGACGCCAGCGTTCGGATCCGGCGTGTAGGTGAACTGCACGATCGGCACCCAGCCCGAGTAGGAGCCGGTCGCGGAGGTCGGTTGGCCGACACTACGGATCACACTGCAGAGGTTGCCAGGGGGCGTCGCCGAGTAGGCGCAATACTGCGTGTTGCCGGTGAGCGGCGTCGGCGCGGTCGGGATCACGACGTCGAGCACGAGGTCGATGCCCGCGGTCGGGTCGTACGAGACCGGCGTCGTCAGCGGGATGCTGACGTAGTAGGTGCCCGCCTGGGTCGTGACCGGGCCGGTGAACACGGGCACCGGCGTCGGGTTGATGAAGTTGCTGGCGAACGTCGTGCTCTGCGCCGAGTAGTCGACGGCCGCGAGTTCGAGGTAGATGTCGACCTGAGGGTAGTTCACGATGGTGAACGTCGTGCCGGCCGCGAACTCGAAGTCGACCTGGGAGATGCTGACCGGCGCGAGGATTCCTTGACTCGTGAAGTGCGTCGAGTCGTAGACCATCTGGAAGCGGTTGGTGCCAGCACGGAAGTAGTTGGCGCTGGTGCCATAGCCGCCGATGAGGGCGTCGGAGGGAACGGAGACGGTCTGGGCCATTGCCGAGACCGAAGCCAGCGCGACGGCGCTGGCGAGCAGGGAGATGTTGCGCATGGAGAACAGGAACGAGGGACAGGTACGCACCTGCGAAGTGCTGGCGCGCTATCGGCAAGGATAGACCGCCGTGGCTCCCTGTCCACCGCCTGCAGATCACCCGTCGCCTGGGCATTTCGCACCAGAGCAAGCCCCGCGGTCGCCGCCTTCATGCCGCTGGTCGGCACGCCCGCCGCGTCACCATGCCACGGCGCGCCACCTGATCACGGCAGGATCAGCCAACGGTGGGCGATGCGACTCCATCGTTGGTGACCCTGGGCCCGCCCCCAGACCGAGCGCACGTGACCGACGCGGCCACGAGCGCCCATCCCGGCTGGAAGGCGTCCACCTCGAACACCTGTCCGAGCGCCGAGCCCACCACCGCGAAGGTGCAGCAGTTGGTGTCGAGTTGGTCGAGCAGCAGCGGCACCCGCTCCAGCGCCGCACCGTCGGTCAGTACCTCGCAGTCGAGGTCGTCGAGCCAGCGGTAGAGCCGGTGCGTGATCACCGCTTCGATCTCGGCCCGCGCCGCGCCATCGCCGCTGCGCGCGAGTTCGGCGATCGCCCAGCGATACTGGCCATGCTCGCGCTCGTCGCGACAACGTTCGAGGTGCGCCCGTACTGCTGCAGAGCGGCAGGCGCCGAGGTAGCGCAGCTCGCCGACGAACGCCGGCCCGCGCGCACAGAGCGCTGCGATCGCGCCCGCCCCATCACCGGCCCGCAGCGCCGGCAGCAGGATCGTGGCGGACTCCGGCACGGCTCGGCTGTTGGCGCCGGAGCACATCCCCACCACGCTGTGCGCCTGCTCCGGCGCCACACCGGTCAGCCGGCAGCCGCGGCGTCCCCCGTGCGCCCCATCGCCACCTGATCGGCCACGCATTCGACGAACGAACGCAGCTCGTACATGTCCTCGGCGCCGAGCCCCTGGCCGATGAACGCCGCGCCATAGGTGAAGCCGGCCAGCGCCACCGCCAGCGGCGCGCCCCAGAACGCCCACGCCGGCTCGCCGAGGATCATCTGCGCACCGCCGTAGCTGATCGCCGCCAGGAACACGCAGGCGAGCGCGATGTAGATGGCGATGAACGCGGTCCACACCGGCGAGCTCGGCGAGAAGCGCCCGTGCAGCAACCACGGTCCAGTGCTGCCCCCGGTGACCTCGAGGTGCAGGGCCGGGCTCCATACCCGCTGGTCGCCGCTGCGCAGCCGCAGCAAGGCGCCATGTGCGTGGATCTGGCCGCGGCAGCCGCATTGTCCGTTGGCGAGCGCGTTCGCCAGGGTCGCGTAGAACACCGCGGGCGGCACCGGCAACTGCCGCTCGAACACCGGACGCATGCGTGGCTTCGACATGGAGGGAGCTCGGCTCCTGGGGCTCGGGTGATGGGCCTGGCCCGGCTACCAGCCGAGCCGGTTCGGGGCAGCCCACCGGCAGCGCATGCTACCGCCACTTTCGACGCCCGTGCGGCGCGAGAAAGGACCCACCCACCGCGTGAGCACGCGGCGGGTGGGCGCCGGACCAAGCCAATGCCGTCTCGAGAGCCCCCTCTTTCGACGTCGTCCAGGGCGGGTCCGGCAGGAGAACGTGGCCGTGCGCACGGCGGCCTCCCGTTCGCAGCGGCTCGCGCGGCGCCGCATTGGCAGCGACCGCCCGAGCCGTGCGGTGGAGAGGCCGCAGCACGCGCGTGCGAGCCCGCATTGGCAACCGACGTGCCGCGCGGCCCTGCCGCAGCGGACCCAGGACCGACGGCCGGCGGCGGCGCCGCGCCGTTCCCTTCGCCGGTCAGGCCACGCCCATGCCGCCGCGGCGGCGGTCAGTCCCTGGCCACGCGCGGCGCCGGCGTCCAGCTCAGCGGATCCACAAATCGAGGCCGGCCGTGGCGGCGAGGCCGCTCGGCGTGGTGGCGTCGAGATAGGCCGCCTGGAAGTAGAAGTGCGCGTCGCCGAGGCTCGGCACGACCGGGATGTAGAGCGGCATCACCGCGATGCCGGTGCCGCCGAGCCCGCTCGTCAGCATCACCTCCAGGTTGGTGAGCACCCGCAGCCCGGCGAACTGCACGTCGACCGGGAACGAGCCGAAGGCGAGCACGCCGAGCGCATTCGGGTTGCCGTCGACCCGCAGCGAGATGGTCTGGCCGAGGCGTGCGCAGCCGCTGCCGGTCAGCGTCGGCACGACGCCGGCGCCGGGCGAAGCCTGGCCGTAGCTGGTCACGGTGCCGCAGACCGCACCGAGGCGCAGGGCGCAGAGCCGGCCGCCGTTGCCGCTGAACAAGAAGTCGCCGCTGACCGGGTCGATGGCGCCGCCGGCGTTGCCCGACAGGCCGGCCATCACGAGCTGGCGCGTCGCCGGCATCGGGTCGCCGTTCTGGTCAGTACTGTAGGCGTAGAGACCGGCGTTCCACTCGGCGACGAGCACGCTGGTGCCGAGCAGCGGCGAACCGGGCGGCGGCCACAGCATGCCCTCGGGGCCGCCCTGCAGCTGGATCGGCGACGACAGGCTGCTGACGGCGAAGGTGCCCTGGCCATCGGGCGCCAGCGTGACGTCGTACCAGGTGCTGCCGCCGTAGGAGACGAGCTTGCAGCGGCCGGCGCCAGGGCGGCCCGGGGGCACGAAGTTGACGGCGCCGACGCTGCCGCTGACGCCGAGCGGGGTGAGGTCGTCGACGCGGTCGGCGGTGGTGCTGCCGGGTTCGAGCTGGCCGAGTCGATTGGCGCCGTACCAGGTGAAGAACAACACGCCGCCGGGGCCGAAGGCGAGGCCGCCGTCGTTGCCGCCGACGCTGGCGACCACGCTCGGGGTGCCATAGCCGGCGATGCGACCGAGGCCGTCGCGCTGCAGCGGCACGGCGCGGATCACGCCGCTCTGATAAGCCGAGACGAGCAGCGTGTTCGGGTCGTTCGGCGCGAAGGTGATGCCGGCGTAGTTGTGCACGCCGGGCAGGAAGCCGAGGTCGACGGCTTCGTAGTAGGAGCTGAACGGCGGCAGCACGGTCTGCGCCGCGAGGACGGGAGCCAGCAGCAGGCTGGCGAGCAACGACGGGGTCTTCATGTTCCGGTGAGGTGGTCCGACGTGGACCACCAGCCCCAGTGCGCGGCCGGCGCGCGTGTCACACAGCCGGCGCGATTCCCCGCCGCGACCTCACAGGAACTTCGTCACCAGGCCGGTCGCGCCGGTCGAGCCGGAGGCGCCGAGGCTGCCGCCCAGGAAGATGCGGCAGATGCCCATCGGGATCGGGTAGGGCGCCACGAGCTGCTGCACGACCAGGTTGCTGGTGGTGAAGCCGAGCGGGTTGGCGGCGGCGTCGAGGCCGAGGATCTGGGTGTTGATCGTGACCCCGTGCAGCGCCGGCGTCACCGCGAAGACCAGCTGCGACGACGCCGTGCCGGTCGCACTCGTGAGCATCGCGTTCATCACCAGGATCTCGGTGTGCAGCGTGCAGGTGCCCGACGGTGCCCCGGTGCTGCCCGGCACGTCGAACGGCAGCGGGATGCCGTTCCACTGCGTGCGGTCGACGCCGTAGACGAAGGCGACGACGCCGTTCGACTGCAGCTGTGTGCCGTTGACGCCGAGCGCGCCGGTGCCGTTGATCCAGTCCATCGGCGCCACCGAGTTGCTCTGCGGCGTCGCCGTCATCGGCAGGGTGCGGCCGGTCGCGACACAACCGGGGAACGCCTTCGACGAGATCGCGACCGGATTGGCCGGCGAGGAGCCCGAGTTCTGGATGGCGTCGAACGGCACCGACGCGGTGTTGGTGCGCGCGGTCACTTGCACTTCCCAGCACAACGCGGCGCCGCCGCCGATGAACGGGAAGACGATGCCCGGGTCGAACGGGATCTCGATGTTGAACGGATTCGGCACCAGCGACGGATCGTTGGCCGGCACGCTGACGACACGATTGGTGACGACCTGCACCTTGTCGACACCGTGGTTGTTGTCAAACACCGCGTCCGGCGTCGCCGAGGTGTTGGGCGAGGTCGACATCCAGACATCGACCGTGACCGTGAATGGCGCGCGTAGGGTGCCGGCCGAGGTCGTCTCGTGGCGGAAGGCGATGCCCTGGATCACCGAGGTCGGCACGTCATCGTGGATCTGCTGGTAGCGGTACGGCGTCGAGGTCGCCGTGTTGCCGCCGAACGGCAGGGTGTTGTTCGCGGTGCCTTCGACATGGTCGAAGTGGGCCGGGCTGACGTAGCCTTGGGCCGCGGCGAACGCGGCGAACGGAAGCAGGGCGAAGGGGAGCAGGCAGCGCATAGAGGTCCTGGTTCGGGTCGAGGGGCCACGCCGACGGGCACGGTCCTGGTCGCGGGGAGACCATAACCCGCCCGCCGATTCCGGCCATTGCCCAGTGGTGTCGTACTCGAGCCGACGCGCGGGACCGGAAACCGGCGTTTGGCAGGCCGGGCGCCTGCCTACTTCGTCTCCGGCCGGCCGCCGACACCGAGCGCTCCGAGGCAGGCCGTCAGCGCCGCGCAGCGGAAGGCGCCGCGCCGCTCGATGTGCCAGAGCCGCCGCCGCAGGTCGAGGCCCTGCACCTTGACGCGCACGAACTCGCCGTTCGCCAGCTCGCGCCGCAGCGCCAGCGTCGACAGGCACCCGAGCCCGAGGCCGCTGCGCACCCCCTGCTTGACCGCCTCGCTGTGGCCGAAGGTGACGGCGTCGGCGGCTTCGAGCCCGTGTTCGCGCAGCGCCGCGACGAGCACCGCGCGCGTGCCGGAGCCCTGCTCGCGCACCACCCAGCGCTCCTTCGCCAGCCGCGACGGCCGGCAGCGGCGGCCGGCGAGCGGGTGGCCGGCGGCGACGAACACACACAGCTCGTCGTCGCGGAAGGGCCACGCGTCGATCGCCGCCGCCGTCTTCGGCCCTTCGATGAACGCGGCGTCGAGCTCGCGCGCCAGCACCCGCGCTTCGATCGTCTCGCTGTTGCCGACCTGCAGGTCGACGTCGACGTCCGGGTGCTGCTGCACGAAGCCGGCCAGCAGCTCCGGCAGCAGGTACATGCCGATCGTCGTGCTGGCGCCGAGCCGCACGCGGCCGGTGATGGCACCGCCGCGGCGGTAACGGTGCACGAGGTCGTCGACGCGCTGCAGCAGGTCGGCGGCATCGTCGAGCAGCCGGCGGCCCCGTTCGTTGAGCTCGATGCGGCGGCCGCTCGGCACGAACAGCGGCCCGCCGAGGCCGCTGGCGAGCTCGCGCAGCGCGGCGCTGACGGCGGACTGCGACAGGTGCACGTCGCGGGCCGCGGCGGTGACGTGCTGGCGGCGGGCGACGGCGAGGAAGATCTGCAGCTGGCGCAGGGTGACCATTCGATCGAATCGATCATACTCATGGAAACGATCCGTTGGATCGCACGGCTCGAGACCGCTCCAGTTGCCGCCGTGAACGCCGCCTCCAACGCTGCCTGCCCGCCGCGGCCCAGCCCGCAAGAGCCCAAGGGGCAGCGACCCTGGTGGCCCGGCCTCGGCCTCGCCAGCGTGGTCGCCGTGCTGGCCACCCTGCTGGCAAAGGCGGTCGCCGCCACCTCGGTGCCGGCGAGCCCGTTGGTGCTGGCGCTGCTGCTCGGCCTCGTCGTGGCCCAGCTGCGGCCGCCCGGCGACACCTGCGAACGTGGCCTGCAGCTCGCCGGCCGCCCGCTGCTGCGCCTCGCGATCCTCGGCCTCGGCGCCCGCATCGGCAGCGGCCCGCTGGCGGCCCTCGGCGGCGGCGGCGTGCTGCTGCTGCTGGCCGTCGTCGCCACCACGCTCACCTTCGGCTGGCTGATCGCGCGCTGGCTGCGGCTCGACCGCGACCTCGGCTGGCTGCTCGCCGCCGGCCACGCCATCTGCGGCGCCGCCGCCATCGTCGCCGCCGACTCGATGCTGCGGGCGCGACCGCGCGACACCGCCCAGGCGATCGCCGCGGTGACGCTGTTCGGCACGCTGGCCATGCTGCTGTACCCGTGGCTCGGCGCGGTGTTCGGCCTCGACGCCGGCACCTGCGGCTTCTGGATCGGCGGTTCGGTGCACGAGGTCGCGCAGGCGATCGCCGCCGGTTTTGCCTGCGGCGAGTTGTGTGGCGAAGCGGCGAGCGTGGTCAAGCTGGCGCGCGTCAGCTGCCTCCTGCCGCTCGGTCTCCTGCTGCTGGCCGTGGTGCGCCGCCGCGGCGAGGCGCGTGGCCGGGTCACGGTGCCGTGGTTCGTATTCGGCTTCGCCCTGGTGGCGGCGGCGAACGTCGGCGGCCTGTTGCCGGCAGCGGTGGGGTCGGTGCTGACGCAGCTGTCGGCGGTGCTGATGACGGTGGCGATGGCGGCGCTCGGCCTCGGCAGCAGCTTGCGGGAAGTGCTGGCCGGCGGCCGGCGACCGTTGGTCGCGGCGGCGGCGACGACCACCTTCGTCGGCGTCGTGGCATTGCTCGCTGCGCGTCTGGCGGCAGGCTGAGGCGGGTCAGCGCAGCACGAACGGCCACGCGTTCGTGAGCTCGATGCCACCGAGGCTGTCGAGGGTGAGCCCCTGCCAGCCGAGCACGGCCCCGACCAGCGTCGGCTGTGCCGGGATCACGACGTTCGCCTGCAGCGGCGCTCCCATCACGGCGAAGGCGAGGATGACGCCGTTGCCGATCGACAGCGGATCGCCGGATGGGAACGGCACCGCGGGTCCGGGCAGGCCGATCCAGAGCACGCCGAGTCTGCCGCTGCCACCGGTCATCGTCGCCGCGCTGACGCCACCGAACGCACCACCGGACACCAGCACGGCCGGCAGGTCGACCACCAGCACCGAGACCGTCGCCGCGACCAACGGCGGTGCGCCCGCCAGCGTGACGTCGGGGGTGAGGCGCGCGGAACCGCTGCCGGCGATGGCGAGGCCGAAGGTGGCCTGGAAACCCGTGTCGGCGCGCAGCAGCGAACCACCATCCGCACGCAGCGCGGCGTTCTGCAGCAGCACCGCGGGCGGTGCGGGCACGAACGGCGAGCCGCGGCCGGCGACCTCGCAGCCCGACAGCTGCACCCGGCTGAGGCTCGCTTCGAGCCCGGGCTGCTGCAGCAGTTGCACCCCGGGGAAGGCGTTGTGGCCCGAGCTCAGCGTGCAGTGGTTCATCGTCACGTCGCTCGCCGTGATCACCGCGGCGCTGCCGTTGCTCGCGAAGGCGCAGTCGTTGATCGTCACCTGCGCGCAGGCGGTGGCCACGAACCGCGACTCGCTGAAACCGGCGCCGCCGACCTGATCGAGCACGATCTCGCCGGCGACGTTCAGGCAGGCGAAGGTGGTCAGGCCGCCGCTGTCGGCCGTTCGCAGGCCACGCAGCAGCACCCGCTGGCCGACCGCGAGGCCGTCGACGGTGACGCTCGCGGCCGGCGCCGCCATCGTGACGCCGACCTCCCCGAGCACCGTCAGGCTCTTGCCGCTGATGGTGAACGAGCCGTACTGCCCGGCCCGCACCAGCAACACGGCACCGCTCGGCACCGTGTTCACGGCCGTGTCGAGGTCGGTGAAGTCGGTGCCGGGACCGTTGGCGGCGTCGACGACGAAGGTCTGGGCTGGGATCGCCGCGAAGCAGAAGAGGCACGCGAGCAGGCAGCGCATGGGGCACCTCCGGTCCGGCGGGACCGTTCGAAGCAAGCCACCGCGAGGCACCGCGGCGGCGGCGGCAAGTGTCGCCCGGCGCGGCGGGCCGTCAATCGGGGCCGCGCAACTGCCGGCAGCGCGAGCGACCCGGGCGAATCGGGAGCCATCGACAGCCCGCGGTCCTCGCCTCATCATCGCCGCATGCAAAGAGCCGCTGGCGCCGTCCCATGCCTCCTGTTCGTCGCGACCGGCATCGCCATGGCCCAAGCGCCCGACAGCCGCGTCAACCTCGGCAGCGCACCCGGCGCCGCCAACAGCGACAGCGTGCGCCTCGCGGCGACCGACGACCACGTGGTGGCGGTCTGGCGCGACCAGCGCAACGGCGCCCTGTCGGACATCTACTGCAACCACTCCGCCGACCGCGGCGAGAGCTGGCCGGCGAACGACCAGCGGCTCTGCGACGGCGCCCCCGGCAGCGCCAGTTCGGTCGAACCGAGGAT
Source organism: Planctomycetota bacterium (assembly GCA_016793265.1). Lineage (GTDB taxonomy): Bacteria > Planctomycetota > UBA1135 > UBA1135 > UBA2386 > JAEUHT01. Next base: position 7,305 of record JAEUHT010000141.1, on the reverse strand, counting down.
CGTGGCGGCGGCGGGCCTCGTGCACGTCGTCTGGCGCGAGTTCGTCGGCCCGGCCGCGGACGTGCACTACCGCGGTTCGTTCGACGGCGGCGCCACCTTCCTGCCGAGGCAACGGCTCGACCCCGGCGACCTCGGTGGCGCCACGGACTCGTTCGACATCGAGATCGCCGCCGAAGGTCCGCTCGTCGCCGTGGTCTGGAGCGACTCGCGTCACGGCCAGGCCGACATCCTGTGCAACTGCAGCAGCGACGGCGGCCTGAGCTGGCTGCCGACGCCGCGGCGCCTCGACAGCGGCGACCTGCCGGGCGCCAGCGCGTCGTTGCGGCCCACGGTCACCATCGCCGCCGGCATCGTGCACGTCGCCTGGGAGGACGGTCGCAGCAACGGACTCGCCGGTCTCGACGTCTATGCGACGCGTTCGCTCGACGGCGGCCTCACTTGGTCGCCGGACCAGCGCCTCGACGGTGCGGACGCGCTGGGCGCGGCGCGTTCGATGTTCGTCGACCTCGCGGCCGAAGGCGGCCTCGTCGCGGCGGTCTGGCAGGAGCAGCGCAGCGGCGGCAACGACGTGCACACGAACGTCTCGACCGACGGCGGCCTGACCTGGGCGGCGGCCGATACGCGGCTCGATCTCGGCAGCGTACCGGGTGCGGCGGTGTCCGAGGAACCGCGCGTCGCGGTGGTCGGCGGGGTGATCTTCGCCGCGTGGCGTGAGACCACGATCCCCGGCGTCGTCAATCCCGATGTCGCCTACAACCGCTCGACCGATGGTGGCGTGACGTGGCAGGCCGCGGCTTCGCGGCTCGACGACGGCTTCGCGGCCGGCGCTTCGGACTCGCGCGAGATCACGCTGCAGACCAGCGGCGTGGAGTTGTGGCTGGCCTGGTCCGAGAGCGGCACCGGCAACTACGACATCCTGGTCGACCGTTCGTTCGACGGCGGCGCCACCTGGCTGCCGGCGCCGGCGCGCGTCGACAGTGATGCGGCCGGCGCCGGAGAATCGCGCAACGCCGCCCTCGCCATCGCCGACGGCACGGTGCAGGTCGCCTGGCGCGATCGCCGCAACTCGCAGCTCGGCCGCTACGACATCTACAACGGTACGCCGCGCGGCAGTCGCCCGTACGGCAGCGGCACACCCGGCACCGGCGGCCTCGTGCCGATCGTCACCAGCGCCGGCGCGGCTTCCCCCGGCGGTCAGATCACGCTCGCTGTGCAAGGCGCCGTCGGCGCCGCCCCCTGTGTGTTGTTCGCAGGCCTCGCCGGCCGCGCCGCCGCACCGCTCCCGTTCGGCACCTTGTGGATCATGCCGCCGCTCGCTTCGCTGTGGCTGCCGCTCGGCGGGGCGCCCGGAGTCGCCGGCGCCGGCGCCGGCTCGCTGCAGCTGTGGATCCCGGCGAACGCGTCGCTGGTAGGCACCACGCTGACGGCGCAGGCCGCCGTGCTCGACGCCGCCAACCCCGCCGCGCTGGCGCTCACCGGCGGGCTCGAGGTGCGCATCTTGTAGGCGCGCGGCCTAGCGGTCCTTCAGGTACCAGCGGCCGTCGACGAGCTTCAGCTTGACCTCCTTGGGGCCGTCGCCGGTGGTGTTCGGCCACTTCACCTCGTCGCGGGCCTGGTTCCACTCGGGCTCGGCCTTGCTGACGCTGTCGAGCACGGCGAGCAGGGTCTGCAGACGGTCGCCGGTGAAGCGCGCCGCCAGATCGTCGAGCGTGCGGCCGCCCTCGATCAACCGCGCGAGGTCGTCGGGCGCCGCGTAGGTCTCGACGAACTCCCGCGCCTTGCCGGCCTCGAGCAGCTGCATCATGTGCGTCACCGTCGCCTGCGGCGTGAGGCCACGCTTCGCCGCGACCTCGCGCGTGTAGGCCGCCATCGCGGCGCCGGGCTCGCCGACACCGAGCAGCAACAAGTCGCGCCCGGCGTCCTTGCCGCGCGCCAGCGCGACGGCGAAGGCGCCGACCTCGGCCAGCGGGGCGCCGGCATCGGCGCGGAAGCCCAGCACCATCGGGTCCCCTTGCTGCACGGTCAGCACGAACGAGTGCTCACTGCCATCGACGAGCATCGTGCCCTGCTGCAGCACCGGCAGCTGCTGCTGCTGCAGGCGCGCCACCGTCGCCGCCGGCAAACGCGAGGCGACCGCGGCGTCGCTGCGGAACTCGACGCGTGCAGCCCTGCCGTCGGCGCCCAGGCGCCGGCTCAACTCGGCATCGAGCCGCCAGCTGCCGAGCAGCGCGCGCGCCAGCGCCCCTTCGCCGTTCTTCGCGGCGGGACCGGGATCCTGCGCCGGCAGCAGCGTGGCGCAGGTGAAGCACAAGACGACGGCGGCGAGCAGGTTGGCCATGGTGCGGGTTGTAGCGGCGCGACCCCGGCGCCGGCGAGCCCCGCGCTCGCGCCACCGCCCCGGCGCAGCGTTGTCCGCCTCCCGACGCCCGCCCATGATGCGCCCATGCCGCGTCCGACCTTCCTGCTCCCCCTGCTGCTCGTGACGTTCGCCGGCTGCCACTCGGCACCGGACCAGCCGGCGGCGCCGACGCCGGTGGCGGAGGCCAGCGTCAAGCCGGGCATCAACGACGACTTCCTCGATCCGACCCTCGACGTCGGCAAGTACGAACAGCGCTTCGAGGGCGAGAGCCGTGAGGTGTTCGCCCAGCGTGGCCGCATCGCCGGCCTGCTCGACCTGCGGCCCGGCATGGCCGTCGCCGACGTCGGCGCCGGCACCGGCCTCTACACGATGATGTTCGCGCCGAAGGTCGGCGCCGCGGGCCGCGTCTACGGCGTCGACATCGCGCCGAAGTTCGTCGAGCACATCCGGCGTACGGCCGCCGCGAAGGCGCTGCCGCAGGTGCAGGCGCAGCTCTGCAGCGAACGCAGCGTCGAGCTGCCGGCGGCCTCGGTCGACCTCGTCTTCGTCTGCGACACCTACCACCACTTCGAGTACCCGATGGCGACCTTGGCCTCGATCCACGCGGCGCTGCGCCACGGTGGCCAACTGGTGATCCTCGACTTCATCCGCGAACCCGGCCAAAGCCGCGAGTGGATCCTCGGCCACGTGCGCGCCGGCGAGGCCGTCGTGCGGCAGGAGGTCGAGGCCGCCGGCTTCACCTTCGTGCGGCGCGAGCCCACGCCGTTCCTGCGCGAGAACTACCTGCTGCGCTTCCAGAAGCCGTGACCGGCAAGGGCCCGATCCGCGCCCGCAGCGCGGTGTTGCTGGTGGTCGCCAACATGGTCGGCGTCGGCGTCTTCACGACGTCGGGCTTCGCGCTGCAGGACCTCGGCGACCGCGGGCTCGTGCTGCTGGCCTGGCTGGTCGGCGGCTTGCTGGCGCTGTGTGGCGCGCTGAGCTACGGCGCGCTGGCGCTGCGTTTCCCGGCCTCGGGTGGCGAGTACGAGTACCTGCGCCGCACGCTGCACCCGCTCGCCGGCACCGCCGCCGGGCTGCTGTCGATGTTCGCCGGCTTCAGCGCGCCGATCGCCGCTGCGGCCCACCTGCTGCAGGTCTACGGCTGCCGGCTCTTCGACCTCGCCGCCCCTGCGCTGCCATGGACCGGCACGGTGGCGATCCTGCTGGCCTGGGCCATGCACAGCGGCCGCGTACACCTCGGCGCCCGGCTGCAGGACCTCGTCGTCGCGCTCAAGCTGCTGCTCGCCGCGGGCTTCCTGGTGCTGTCGCTGCGGCTGCTGGGCGCGCCGGCGACCGACGGCGGCTCGGTGACGACCACGCCGTGGAACGGCTTCGCCAGTTCGATGCCTTGGATCTACCTCGCCTACTCGGGCTGGAACGCCGCCGCCTACGTCGCCGGCGAGGTCGTCGACGCCCGCCGCAACGTGCCGCGCGCGATGCTGCTGGGCACGCTCGTCGTGACCGGTCTCTACCTCGCGCTCAACGCGGTGTTCTTGTGGTCGAGCGACGCGACGTTGCTGACCGGCAGACCCGAGATCGCCGCGATCGCCGCCGAGAACCTGCTCGGCCGCCCCGGCGAAGTGCTCGTCACCGGCATCGTCGTGCTGGCGCTGCTGACGTCGATCACCGGCATGATGATGGCCGGGCCGCGGGTCTATGCGCGCATGGCCCAGGCCGGCGAACTGCCGCGCCAGCTCGCGGCGCCGGGTGACCGGCCGCCGCGCGCGGCGCTGCTGCTGCAGACGGTGCTGGCGCTCGGCTTCTTGTGGGCCGCGCAGCTGCAGGAGCTGATGACCTACATCGGCTGGACGCTGAGCCTGTCGGCGGCGGCGACGGTGTGGGGCCTCGTGCGCGTGCGACGCCGCGAAGGGCCGCAGGCGGTGCCGTGCCCGGGCTGGCCGTGGGTGCCGTTCACGTTCCTCGCCGCCGTGACCTGGTTCGCGCTGGCCAAGGTGATCGCGGCGCCGCGCGATTGCCTGCTCGGCCTCGGCACGCTGCTGCTCGTGGTGCTGCTGGCGCCAAAGGCGGGCAAGCGCGGCGTGGCCTCAGCCGAGCACTGACGACGGCCGGCCGGCGCCGCGGCGCACGGAGCCGATCGTCATCGTCAGCAGCAGCACGCCGAGCCCCGCGAACGCCACCGAGCAGGCGCCCACGAACCAGGGCCCCGGCCCGAGCGACGGCCCGTGCTGCCACCAGTGCCGGACCGTCCAGGCCAGCAGCAGCCACCAGGCGAGGGTCGTGGCGGCGAGCCCAAGCGTGCGCAACGCTGGCGGTGCCCGCAGCAGCAGCGACAGCACCGGCAGGGCCAGGAACAGCGCCGCCACGAGACACAGCAGGTAGGGCATCGAGCTGCCGTCGAACAGCAACGTCGCCCGGCTCGGGTCGGCCGGATCCACGAACACGGTCAGCGGCTGCGTGGCCGGGAAGCGGTCGAGCACCGCCTGCGCCGCTTCGCGCGTCGGGCAACTGCGATCGCCGTGCACGTGGATCCGGGCGCCGCGCCATTGCCGGCCGCCGACCTCGTAGGCGTAGGTCAGCCGCGGGTAGTAGTAGACGTAGTGGTACTCGTCGTGCTCTTCGTCGACCTCGATCGTGGCGGCGACGACCCGCCCCGCGACCGGCAACCAGTCCTGCGGCGCGTGCGCCTGTTCGACGGCCGCGCGATAGCCGGTGATGCCGAGCCAGACCATGCCGGCGCACCAGAGCAGGAGGCCGGGGATCGGCGTGCCACGAGAACGACGCATCGCTGCCACTCGTAGCGCCGTGGCGCGGTTCGATCCAGCCTGGGCAGCAGCAGACCCACGCCGCGTGTCGGCACGACGGTCGTGACGCCCATGGCCGCCTTGCAGCCATCCCGCCCTCCTCGAAGGCATGGAGCCGATCGCGCACAAGTCCCGCTCGTTCGCCGAGGCGGAACGCTGGAACAACCAGCAAATGTGGGCGCTGACACCGGAGCAGCGCTTCGCGGTCGCCACCGTGTTGCGCCGCCGTGCCTACGGAGCGAACTGTGCCGACGTGCGCGAAGCGGAGCGACGACCAGCGGCACTGCCGTAGGTCGACGGACGCGCAGCCACCACGATGGTCGCGCCTGCTGGGTCCTCTCGCGCCGCGCCTGCCGTTGGCTGTCGTGCTCGAGGTTCAGGCGCAGGGGCTACCGCCAACCCGCAAGGCACCCTCAGCCATCGAGACCATGCCCCGCCAGGCTTGATCCCCCATCCCGTGCCGGGCATGTCCAAGCAGCCCGGCGATCACGCTGGCCCGCGTCGTGGGCCGGGCCCTGCGCAGAGCCAACACCCGCCGCCGCAAGCGGCGCAGTGAGTCGTCGGCGAAACGCACACCCGAAGGCAGCACCTGGAAGCCCACCCACCGCAGCCCTTGGCTGCAAGGCGCCACGCGCGTCTTGAGGGGGTGCGGCGATAATCGCAGTCTTCGCAGACCTTCGGCGATCGCCGCTTGCACTCGCCGGAGTTCAGCCGGAACTCGACCAAACACGACCATGTCGTCGCAGTAGCGCGCGTAGGCCCGCACGCCGAGGCCGTCCTTGACCCGGTGGTCGACGGCGTCGAGCACGACATTCGACAAGAACTGCGAGGTCAGGTTGCCGATCGGCAGGCCGCGGCGACGTTGCAACGGCGAATCCACGCCATCGCCGTCGAACCACCGCAGCGGCGCTTCGTCACTGTGCCAGCTCGACAGCACCTGCTCGAACAGCGACAGCGTGCGTTCGCAGCGAATCCTGCGCCGCAGCAACGCCATCACCACCCGGTGGTCGATCGACGGGAAGTACTTCTGTACGTCGACCTTCAGCACCCACGGGTACTCCCGCACCCACGCCGCCACCCGCCGCAGTGCCGCATGCGTGCCCTTGCCTACGCGGCACGAGTAGCTGTCGTAGATGAAGCCCCGCTCGAAGGCCGGCTCGACGACCTGGACCATCGCCTGGTGCACGACGCGGTCGGCGAACGGCGCAGCACAGATGGTGCGCGGCTTCGGGTCGGTGATCCGGAACACGCGGTATGGCGACGGCCGCCACGAGCCCTCCGCCAGCGCCTCCGACAAGCGCAGGCACTGCTGCTCCATGCGCAGCAAGAACGCCGCGGCACTGCGTCGGTACCGCTTGCCGCGCGAGGCGGTCCGCGCCGCACGCAGCAGGTTCGGCATGCTGCAGATCTGCGCGAACAGCGCGCCGGACACGGCACCTCAGCGTCGCGGCGCTGGTGGCTTCGGCTCCGGCACGGGCTGCAGCGTCTCGGCGTCGACCCACACCGGGCGTCCGTCGCGCCAGACGACGATCGGCAGCCCGAGCGCCTTGTGCATCGCGCGGGCCTGCTGCGCGCCGGCTTGCATCGCGGCGGTCAATCGTTCGGTCAGGGCGTCGTGGTCGTGCATCGCAGAATCTGCTGCCAGATCATCGGCTGGACTTGGTGAAGACTATCGCCGCTGCCATCGGCGACAAGGCGCGCACTGCCTTCGCTGTTGTCGTAGCACCAGAAGTGGTCGACCAGCGGCCGGTAGAGGTGGACGAAGTTGACGATGCCACGGGCAAACCGCCGGCGGATGGTCGGCTCGGGCACGTGGTGGCCACCGGCCCGCACCCGGTCGGCGACGCGGGCGATCGACAGCTCGGGCGACGGCAGCCAGACGAACACCAGCAGCAGCTCGTAGCCCTGCTGCCGCAGCTCCCGCAGCCACGGCGCGAACGAGCGCGACGCCAGCGTGGTCTCGAACGCGAAGTCGGCCCGCGCGGCGGCGAGCCCGCGCATCTGTTCGAGCATGATCCGGCCCGCGGCGACCGCCGCCGCCGCCGGGTCGAACGCCGACAGGCCGAGCGCGATGGCGTCGGCGTTGACGAAGGTGGTGATGCCGAGTTCGTCGCGCACGAGGGGCGCTGCCGAGGTGGTCTTGCC